>NZ_JBGCCL010000005.1:0-344872 GCF_041262505.1 Streptacidiphilus sp. MAP5-3 | reverse complement strand
GGTTACATTCCGAACCCGGAAGCTAAGCCTCACAGCGCCGATGGTACTGCAGGGGGGACCCTGTGGGAGAGTAGGACGCCGCCGAACAATCTTTCAGAGCCGAGGCCCCAGTGAAGTGCTGGGGCCTCGGCTTTTTTTGCGTTTGATGCTCCCGTGAGCGGCTGCCTGCCGAGTGCGGGAGAATGAGTGACGGCGTGGGTCGCCCGGCCGAGCATCGGGCGCGTGCCGTAGAGAAGCAGAGAAGTCCAGACAGGAGTCACCCCAATGGCATACCCCCCCAACGGACGACCGGAGCGCCGGTCGGGCGATGGACCGCAGGGCGCAGGCGGCGCGGGCCGGCGCGACTCCCGGGGTGGTGGCTTCCGTCGGGACGACCGTCCGGGCTACAGCCGCGACGACCGCCCGGGCGGCAGTTCCGGCCGGGACCGTGACGACCGCGGCGGCCGTGACGACCGTGGCGGTCGTCCCTCCTACGGGGACCGTGACCGCGGTCCCCGTCGTGACGACCGCGGTGACCGCCCGTCCTACGGCGACCGTCCGCGTCCGTCCTACGGTGACCGTCCTTCGTCCGGTGACCGCGACCGTGGCCCGCGTCGTGACGACCGTGGCGAGCGTCCGTCCTACGGCGGTGGCGAGCGTCGTTCGTTCGGTGGCGACCGTGACCGCGGTCCCCGTCGTGACGACCGTGGCGACCGCCCGTCCTACGGGGACCGTCCGCGTCCGTCCTACGGTGACCGTCCTTCGTCCGGTGACCGCGACCGTGGCCCGCGTCGTGACGACCGTGGCGACCGTCCGTCCTACGGCGACCGTGGCCCGCGTCGCGACGACCGTGGCGACCGGGGCGACCGTCCGTCGTACGGGGACCGTCCGCGCCCGTCGTACGGTGACCGCGACCGGGATCGTGGTCCGCGCCGGGATGACCGTGGCGACCGTCCCTCGTACGGTGACCGCGACCGCGGCCCCCGTCGTGACGACCGTGGCGAGCGTCCGTCCTACGGCGGTGGCGGCGAGCGTCGTTCCTATGGCGACCGTCCGCGTCCGTCCTACGGTGACCGTCCTTCGTCCGGTGACCGCGACCGTGGCCCGCGTCGTGACGACCGTGGCGAGCGTCCGTCCTACGGCGGTGGCGAGCGTCGTTCGTTCGGTGGCGACCGTGACCGCGGTCCCCGTCGTGACGACCGCGGTGACCGTCCCTCCTACGGGGACCGTCCGCGTCCGTCCTACGGTGACCGTCCTTCGTCCGGTGACCGCGACCGTGGCCCGCGTCGTGACGACCGTGGCGACCGTCCGTCCTACGGCGACCGTCCCCGTCCTTCGTATGGTGACCGCGACCGTGGGTCCTACGGCGACCGTGGCCCGCGTCGCGACGACCGTGGCGACCGTCCGTCGTACGGTGGCGGCGAGCGTCGTTCCTACGGTGACCGGGACCGTGGGTCCTACGGCGACCGTGGCCCCCGTCGTGACGACCGTGGTGGGGAGCGGGGCGAGCCGACGCGTCGGATGCCGATCGACGAGGACGTCACCGGCCAGGAGATCGACGCCGACGTCCGCCAGGAGCTGATGAGCCTCCCCAAGACGCTGGCCGACGACGTCGCCAAGAACCTGGTGATGGTCGCCCGCCTGCTCGACTCCGAGCCGGAGCAGGCCTACGCCTACTCCCGGGTGGCGCTGCGTCTCGCGTCGCGCGTCGCCGCCGTCCGTGAGGCGGCCGGGTTCGCGTCCTACGTGACCGAGCGTTACTCGGAGGCGCTGACCGAGTTCCGTGCCTCGCGTCGGATGACCGGTTCGGCCGACCTGTGGCCGGTGATGGCGGACTGCGAGCGTGGTCTCGGCCGTCCGGAGCGTGCGCTGGAGATGGCCGGTGCGCCCGAGGTCAAGCAGCTGGACAAGGCCGGTCAGGTCGAGATGCGCCTGGTCGCGGCCGGTGCCCGGGCGGACATGGGTCAGCACGAGGCCGCCGTGGTGACTCTGGAGTCGCCCGAGCTGGCGTCGAACTCGGTGCAGCCGTGGACCCCCCGCCTGCGCTACGCCTACGCGGACGCGCTGCTGGCCGTCGGCCGCGAGGCGGAGGCCCGCGAGTGGTTCGCCAAGGCGGTGGAGGCGGACCAGAGCGGCATCACCGACGCCGCCGAGCGTCTGGCCAAGATGGACGGCATCGAGTTCATCGACGCGCTCGAGGACGAGGCCGGGGACGACGCGGCCCTCGCGGACGCGCTGGTGGAGGACGCCGACGAGGCGGCCGACCGTGCCGACGACGACGCGGACGCGGACGACATCACCGGCGACCTGGGCCCGTCGGACGCGGAGGCTGCGGACGCGGCCGAGGCCGAGGGCGACGCGGGGAAGACCGAGATCTTCGAGATCGGCAACGCGGTCGACGCCGACGAGGTCGCCGCCGAGGGCGAGGGCATGTTCGCGGAGGGGTCCGGCGAGGACTACTACGAGGACGATGACGACGAGGACGAGGAAGAGGGCTACGACCGCCGTTGACCGGCGGCTGCAGCTGACCGTTCGTCAGTAGGAGCGTCAGCAGAAGGGCCTGACCGGAGGAGCTCCGGTCAGGCCCTTTTTGCTTTCCACCCTAGTCACGTCGGGGTCACTTCCGGGGTCACCGCCCGTGTCATCGGGGCGTCACCGAGTCGGCACCGTGACTGACGCCCGGTCAGCCCAGCGGGAGGCTGCGCAGCACCAGGCCCGTGGCCGGCTTGGGGCCGAACGACGTGGACTTGCGCGGCATGGTGACGCCCTGCTCCGCGAGCCGGCGCACGACGCCCTCCTCGACCGGGTGCAGCAGCACCGCCGTGCCGCCGAGCCGGGCGGCCTCGCGGACGGCGGCGTCGGTGTCGTGGAGGTAGGCGATGTGCTCGGGGTCGTCCGGCACCTGCCAGACGCGCTCCAGCAGCACCGAGTGGAGCACGGTCGCGTCCAGGCGCCGGTACTCCTCCGGGAGGCTGCGCGGGACCGCAGCGTTCAGGGTGGCCTCGTCGGGGCCGGTGAGCAGATGGTGACGGCCGTCGCCGGTCAGCAGGAACGCGCCGCCGGCGCCCCGCGCGCCCGTGCCCGTTGCGCCGCTGCGCGCCGCCTCGGCCAGCGCCTTCAGCGCCGGTTCGCGCGCGTCGCCGAGGTCGACCAGCGTCCAGGCGTCGCCGCCGACCGCCCGCAGCCGGGCCAGGGCCTTGCGCAACGGCAGTCGCTGCAGCACGCGGTGGATGGCGCGGACCCGCAGCGGGTACTCGGCCGTGTCGACCAGCAGCACCATGCCCCGGTCCCAGGGGCTGCGGGCGAGGTGACGGTGCTCCCGCTGGAGTCGCAGGTACATCGCCCAGCGGTGGTGGCCGTCGGCGATCAGCGCTCGGCAGGTCGCCAGGTCGGCCGCGACGGCGGCCAGCTCGGCCCGGTCGGTGAGCGCCCAGAGGCGGTGCCGGGTGCCGTCGCTGGTGACGGTCTCGATGAGCGGCTCGCGGGCCGCCGCCCGCTCCACCACGCCCGCCGCGCGACCGTCGCCGCGGTAGGTGAGCAGCAGCGGCTCCAGATTGGCCTTGGTGGTGCGCATCAGGCCGACCCGGTCGGCGACGGGGCGCGGCATGACGTCCTCGTGCGGCAGCACCATGCCCGCCTTGGGCTCGCTGACGGCCAGCGCGCCGATCAGTCCGCGTTGCAGCAGGCCGCCGTCCTCGGCGTCGGTGTACTGCTCGTAGACGTAGAGCGCGGGCTCGGGGTCGGGGGTGAGGATGCCGCCGCGCTGCCAGTCGCCGAGCAGCCGCGCGGCGTGACGGTAGCCGTCCTCCGCCGTGGGCTCGGGGCGGGGGAGGATCAGCCGGACCACGTTGTGCGGGTCGCTGTCCTCCAGCCGCACCCGGTCGTCGGGGTCGACGACGTCGTAGGGCGGGGAGGTGACCGCGGCAAGGGAGCTGACTTTCGTCGGGTCGTAGCGCAATCCCCGGAAGGGCGCGAGGGACAGGCCGCAGGCGGCCACCCGTCCGGCGTCGCCGTAACGGGACTCACTCGGGTCGTCGGCACTGACAGCTCTCACTCTGGGCATGTTAATCGGATGTGCGGGGTTGGTGATCGCGAGTTGGTTCTGCGGTTGGTTCTGCGGTGCGACGGGAGACGGGAGGACGGGGCGGCATGAACAACGACAGGCGGCCGGGCGGCGAGGTCTACGACTGGTTCCGGCGGGGGAGCGCCATGCTGGCGCAGGGCAACGCGGGAGCGGCGGTGCAACTGCTCAGCCATGCGCTGGAGGCGGAGCCCGGGTCCCGGGCGATCCGGGAGGCGCTGGCCCGGGCCCAGTTCGAGGCGCGTGCCTACCAGGCGGCGCTGGAGAACTTCCGTGCGGTGGCCCTGGCGGACCCGTCCGACGACTACGCCCAGTTCGGGTGGGGTCTGGCGGCGGCGCGGCTGGGCGACTTCGAGAGCTCGGCCGAGCACCTCGCGCTGGCCGTGGCGATGCGTCCGCAGGCCAAGCACTACCGGGCCGCGCTGCGCCAGACCCGGGCCACACTGAAGGCGCGGGCCGGTGGCTTCGGTACGGTCGGAGGTGCACGGCAACCCGACGCCGAGCCCGGGCACGGGCCCAGCGTCGATCCCGAACGCTGATCCCGAACACTGACCCGAAGACCCCAAGTCCCCAAGTCCCGAAGACCCGATCCCGAACCCCAGGGAGACTCCCGCGATGTCCGCCGAGCACCAGACTCGAACGTCGGCCCTCCACGAGGCGTACGACACCGCGCTGTTGGACCTGGACGGGGTCGTCTACGCGGGACCGGCCGCAGTCCCGCACGCCGTGGAGTCGCTGGACGCGGCCCGCGCGGCGGGCATGCACCTCGCGTACGTCACCAACAACGCCTCGCGCACGCCGGAGGCGGTCGCTGCGCATCTGACCGAGCTGGGCGTCCCGGCCGAACCGGGAGACGTGATCACCTCGGCGCAGGCGGCTGCGCGGTTGGTCGCTTCGATGGTTCCGGTGGGTGCCGCGGTGCTGGTCGTCGGCGGCGAGGGGCTGCGCGCGGCGTTGCGCGAGCGCGGGCTGGTGCCGGTCACCTCGCTGGAGGAGAACCCCGCGGCGGTGGTCCAGGGCTACGACCCGACGGTGGGCTGGCCGCAGCTCGCCGAGGCCGCCTACGCGGTCCAGCGCGGCCTGCCGTGGGTGGCGTCGAACACGGACCTGACCATCCCCACGGCACGCGGCACGGCGCCCGGCAACGGCACGCTGGTGGCGGCGGTGCGCGCGGCGGTCGGCGTGGATCCGGAGGTCGCGGGCAAGCCGCTGCCGCCGATGCACCGGGAGACCGTCATCCGGACCGGCGCGAAGCGTCCGCTCGTCGTGGGCGACCGGCTGGACACGGACATCGAGGGCGCGTTCAACGGCGGTGTCGACAGCCTGCTGGTCTTCACCGGCGTGACCCGGCCGGAGCAACTGCCCGAGGCGGAGCCGAAGTACCGCCCGACCTATCTGGCGGCGGACCTGCGGGGGCTGCTCGCGGTCCCGGCCGAGGTCTCCTCGCCGGGTGACGGCGCGTACGAGTGCGGTGGCTGGACGGTTGCCCCGCGCGAGGACGCGCACGGGGCCGCACGGCTGGGCTTCGGCGACGAGCGCGGCACCGACCCCTACGCGGGCCTGCGCGCCCTCTGCGCGGCCACCTGGGCGGCGGCGGACGCGGGCCGTCCGGTGCCGGAATGGCGGAAGGCGCTGGCCGAGCTCGGGCTCTGAGTCGCTGCCGACTTCGGCGTCCGCCGGGTCAGAGCAGGGAGCGCAGCTTGAGCAGGTCGAGGATGCTCGCCTCCAGCTTGAGCCGACCCGAACCCCACGCCTTGGCGAAGTTCAACTGACCTGCCACCAGGGAGACCAGGTCGTCGCCCTTCATGGCCAGCCGGATCTGCGCCTTGGCGGGGGGCTTGCCCGGAGCCTCGACGAGGTCCTGGATCCGGACGCCGCGCAGCTGCCCGCTGAACGTCAGGTCCAGGTCGGAGATCCAGCAGCTCAGGGACCGGTCGAGCTGGGCGGCGGCCTTGGCGTTGCCGGTGGCCTTGCCGAGGTTCTCGCTGAAGGTGGTCAGTGCCTCACGGCATTCGAGTGCGGTGGCCATCCCGGCGCTGCTCCTTGCTCGTCCCCTGTTGCGACCGACCGTATCGCAGCACCGCACCCGCGCCGCGTCCGTACCGGGCCGACGCGGTGGCGGTGAAGGCGGTAGCGTCGGTTCCGAGGCGCGACGAGGGCATTGGAGGGACCTGTGGACGAGGGCGGGATGCGTGCGATGGTTCGCGACTACGTGAAGATTGCCACCGATGTTGCGACGGGCGTGGCCGGTGAGTTGCGGTCCAAGCTGCCGGACCCGGTCCGCGAGCTCGCCGACGAGGTCGTCGGCCGGGCTCTCGCGGAGAGCGAGAGGGCGTGGCACCGGCTGAGCGACGGCGTGGTCCAGGCGGGAGTGGTGCTGGAGTTCCTGGAGCGTCAGCTGCGCCAGTTCCAGGGTGAGGCCTCGTCCACCGCCGAGGCGACGGCGGAGGCGGACACCGACACGGACTTCGCGGCGGACTTCGGGACGGACTTCGGGGCGACGCCCGGACCCGTCCGGGAGGACACCGCGCCGAACGGCAGGGAGGTCCGCCGTCCGACCGGGACGACCCGGCCCCGGCCGGTCCGGGTCCCGGTCGACGAGCCGAGCCCCGAGGACACCGCGGCCGCCGAGGAAGCCAAGGCCCGCCGCGCGGCGGCCGTCCCCGCGATGCGGCCCCGCGCCGCCGCGAAGACGTCGGAGCCGGCGACACAGACGGCGGCCGCCGCGAAGAAGGCTGCCCCGGCCAAGACCACGCCGGCGAAGACAGCTGCGACGAAGAAGACGTCGGCGGTCAAGAAGACCGCAGCCAAGAAGACCGCAGCGAAGAAGAGCGCCACCACGAAGACGGCTGCCAAGAAGGCCGCCCCGGCGAAGCAGACCACGCCGCGCAAGGCCGCCCCCAAGCGCGAGAACCCCGATGACTGAACCGGCCCCGACCGCCGCAGCCGAGGCTGACACAGCGCCGCCGCCTCCCGTCCCGCTCCCGCCGGTCATGGAGACCGGGCACGCCGCCGTCGACGGCGCGCTCGCGCGGCTCGCCGCGATCGGGGACGTGCCCGCGGAGGTGCGGGCCGGGGTGTACGGGGAGGTGCACGACCTGCTGCGGGATACGCTCGCGGGGTTGGAGGAACGGCCGGGCCAGGCGCCCACGCCGTTGAACGCACTGGGTTGACGCACTGGGCAGGAGCTGAACCGTACGTGGCAGTGGCACGACGCCGTCTGGACGCCGAGTTGGTCCGTCGCAAGCTGGCGCGGTCGCGTGAGCACGCGAGCGAGCTGATCGCCGCAGGGCGGGTGACCATCGCGGGGACGGTGGCGACCAAGTCCGCGACCCAGGTGGAGACCTCCGCCGCCGTGGTCGTGGCCAAGGACGAGAACGACCCGGACTACGTCTCGCGTGGCGGGCACAAGCTCGCCGGCGCGCTGGCCGCCTTCACCCCGCAGGGGCTGGCCGTCGAGGGCCGCCGCTGTCTGGACGCCGGCGCGTCCACCGGCGGGTTCACCGACGTGCTGCTGCGCGCGGGGGTGGAGCAGGTGCTGGCGGTGGATGTCGGCTACGGGCAGCTGGCCTGGTCGCTGCAGAGCGACGACCGGGTCGTGGTGATGGACCGCACCAACGTGCGCGAGCTCACCCTCGACCAGATCGGCGGGGAGCCGGTCGACCTGGTCGTCAGCGACCTGTCCTTCATCCCGCTCGGCCTGGTGCTGCCCGCGCTGGTGGCCGTCACCGCGCCCGAGGGCGACCTGGTGCTGATGGTGAAGCCGCAGTTCGAGGTCGGTAAGGAGCGGCTGGGCAGCGGCGGCGTCGTCCGCAGCCCGCAGCTGCGCCAGGAGATGATCGAGAAGGTCGCCGCGCAGGGCGCCGAACTGGGGCTCGGCGTGCGGGCGGTGACCGCGAGCCCGCTGCCGGGGCCGTCGGGCAACGTCGAGTACTTCCTCTGGTTCCGGCGCGACGCCGAGCCGCTCGACCCGGCGGATGCCGCCCGCGCCGTCGCCGAGGGACCGAAGTAGCAGCAGCGGAGGCAGCAGCGGACCTGGCAACGCGGCAGCGGACGTAGCAACGGCGTGAGACCTGCGGTAATCCCCGGGGTGGATGCCGTCCGAACGGGTAGGGTCAGGAGCGTCCCTGACTACAGTCACCCCTGACACGCGTCATCGGGGACAACAGCCACTGGGGGAGACGCCGTCCGGTCGAGGACGTCCGGGCGGCGGCGTTGGAGGAGCCCATGACCGACCGCCTGCCCGACGAGCGCCTGCCCGACGAGCGGGTGCCCGACCGCCGGACGGTCTCCGACGACCGGACGGTCTTCCTGCTTGCGCACACCGGCCGCGAGGCCGCGCTGCAGAGCGTCGAGTGCCTGGTCGAGGGGTTGCTCAAGGAGGGCGTCAAGATCCGCGTGCTCGCGGCCGAGGCCCCGGACATGGGCTACCCCGAGGGCGTCGAGGCGGTGCCGACCGGGCCTGCGGCGGGTGAGGGCTGCGAGCTGATCCTGGTCCTCGGCGGCGACGGAACACTGCTGCGCGGCGCGGAGCTGGCACGCGAGTTCGGGGTGCCGATGCTCGGGGTGAACCTGGGCAGGGTCGGCTTCCTGGCCGAGGCCGAGCGGGACGACCTGCAGAAGGTGGTCGCGCGGGTGGTCGCCAGGGACTACGAGGTCGAGCAGCGGATGACGATCGACGTGGTGGTCCGGGAGGACGGCCACGTCGTGCACACCGACTGGGCGCTCAACGAGGCCTCGGTCGAGAAGGCCGCCCGGGAGCGGATGATCGAGGTCATCACCGGCGTCGACGGGCGTCCGGTGTCGTCCTTCGGCTGCGACGGCGTGGTCTGCGCGACGCCGACCGGGTCGACCGCCTACGCCTTCTCCGCGGGCGGTCCGGTGGTCTGGCCGGAGGTGGAGGCGCTGCTCATGGTGCCGATCAGCGCGCATGCGCTCTTCGCCCGGCCGCTGGTGACCTCGCCGGACTCGGTGCTGGAGGTGCAGGTGCAGCCGCGGACGTCGAACGGCGTGCTCTGGTGCGACGGCCGCCGGACCTTCGAACTTCCGCCGGGCGCACGGGTGGAGGTCCGCAAGGGCCACAATCCGGTGCTGCTGGCCCGCCTCCACCGGGCCCCGTTCTCCAAGCGGCTGGTGCACAAGTTCCAGCTCCCGGTTACGGGTTGGCGCGGAACCGGGGACGACGCGTAGCGGACGCGGGGCCGTCGCCGGAGCCATGGCACGAGCCGTCCTACGAACAGTCGTACCCGTGCGCGAACCACTCCCTGGAGGGGTGGCTCGTCGCGGGAAGGGGTCCGAACCTCGTATCGTCAGGGTCGTGCTGGAGGAGATGCGGATACGAGCCCTGGGCGTGATCGACGATGCGGTGGTCGAACTGGCGCCGGGTTTCAACGTCGTCACCGGTGAGACCGGGGCGGGTAAGACCATGGTGGTGACCAGTCTCGGCCTGCTGCTCGGTGGCCGTGCGGACGCCGCCCTGGTACGCAACGGTGCGGAGCGGGCCGTGGTCGAGGGACGGGTCGCGCTGCCGGCCGAGTCCCCGGCCGCAGAACGGGCGTTGGAAGCCGGTGCGGAGCTGGACGAGGGAGCATTGCTGCTGAGCCGCACCGTTTCGGCGGAGGGCCGCTCACGGGCGCATGTGGGCGGGCGCACGGTTCCGGTCAGCCTGCTGCAGACGCTCGGCGAGGACCTGTTCGCCGTGCACGGCCAGTCCGACCAGCAGCGGCTGCTCCAGCCCGCCCGTCAGCGCGGCGCGTTGGACCGCTACGCGGGCGCCTCCGTCGCCGAGCCGCTGGCCGCGTACCAGTCGGCCTACCGCCGCCTGCGCGCGGTCGCGACGACGCTGGACGAGCTGACCACGCGGGCCCGTGAACGCGCCCAGGAGGCGGACCTGCTCCGCTTCGGCCTGGACGAGATCGCCGCCGCCGAGCCGCGCGAGCAGGAGGACGTCGAACTCGCCGCCGAGTCGGAGCGCCTCGGCCACGCCGACGCGCTCTCCACCGCCGCCACCCTCGCCCACGGCGCGCTGGCCGGTGACCCGGCCGACCCGGACGTCGTCGACGCGAGCCTGCTGGTGGCCCAGGCCAAGCGGGCCCTGGACGCGGTCCGCTCCCACGACGAGCGTCTCGGCGCACTGGCCGACCGCGTCGGCGAGGTCTCCTACCTGCTCGCCGACATCGCCCAGGAGCTGGCCGGCTACGCCGAGGACCTGGACGCGGACCCGGCCCGGCTGGCCGCGGTCGAGGAGCGGCGCGCGGTGCTGGCGCACCTGGTCCGCAAGTACGGCAGCGCCGCGGGCGGGCTGGCCGGGGTGCTGGCCTGGAACGAGCAGTCCGGCGCCCGACTGGTCGAGCTGGACGGCGACGACGAGCGGATCGAGGGGCTCCAGGCGGAGCACGAGTCGCTGACACAGACCGTCTCCGAGCTCGCCGAGCAGCTGAGCGCCGCCCGGCACGCCGCCGCGGAGACCTTCGCCAAGGCGGTCACCGCCGAGCTGACCGAGCTGGCCATGCCGCACGCGCGGGTGAGCTTCGGTCTCACCCGTACGGCGGAATTCGGGCCCTACGGCGTGGACGAGGTCGAGGTCCTGCTCGCCCCGCACCCGGGCGCTGCGCCGCGTCCGATCGCCAAGGGCGCCTCGGGCGGTGAGCTCTCCCGGGTGATGCTGGCGGTCGAGGTGGTCTTCGCGGGCGCGGACCCGGTGCCGACCTACCTCTTCGACGAGGTCGACGCGGGCGTCGGCGGCAAGGCCGCGGTCGAGATCGGCCGTCGCCTGGCCAAGCTGGCCAGGACCTCGCAGGTCGTGGTGGTGACCCACCTGCCGCAGGTGGCCGCTTTCGCCGACCGGCACCTGGTGGTGGAGAAGACCGTCGACGGCACGGTGACCCGCAGCGGCGTGAAGACCCTCACCGACGAGGAGCGGGTACGTGAGCTCTCCCGGATGCTGGCTGGTCTGGAGGACTCCGAGCTGGGCCGCGCCCACGCCGAGGAGCTGCTGGCCGCCGCGCGCAACGGCACGGCGGGCCGCGAGGGGTGACCCTGCCCTGGGCAACCGCGGCCCGAACTGCCATGGTGATGCACCGAACGGCGGCTCGGGTAGCGGACCATTGACGTAGCACGGGACCCGGTAGCTGAGTACCTGACGTAGTACCTGACGCAACGCCTGAGACGTAGTACCGACTGACCGACGGAAGAGAGACGGCGCTGATCGTGGAGCAGAGCACCCCAGCTGTGTCGAGCGAGGAGCTCAAGGCCGTGCTGGTGCTGGCCGGGACCACCGGCGGCATCGGCGCCCACGTGCGCTCGCTGGCCGAGGGCCTGAGCGCGCACGGGGTCGAGGTGACCGTGTGCGGGCCCGCGGAGACGGACAAGCTGTTCGGCTTCTCCGGGGCCGGGGCGCGCTTCCACGCCGTGGAGATCACTCCGACGCCCGGTCCACGCACCGACAGCGCGGCCGTCGGTGAGCTGCGCAAGGCCTTCGCCCGCGCCTCGCTGGTGCACGCCCACGGCCTGCGCGCCGCGCTGCTGTCCGATCTGGCCCTGCGTACCGCCCGCGGCTGGGCCCGGGCGGAGACGCCGCTGGTGGTCACCTCCCACTCGGCCAACCTCGCGACCGGCGTGGAGCGGCGACTGCTGCGGATGATGGAGCGCCGGGTGGCGCGTGCCGCCGACCTGATGCTCGGCGCCTCCTCCGACCTGGTCGCCCGCGCCCGTGACCTGGGGGCGACCGACGCCCGGCTCGGCCCGGTCGTCGCGCCGCCGTTGGCCCCGCCCACCGTTGGCCGGGAGGAGACGCGGCGTCAACTGCTCGGCGGCAAGCCGGGCAAGGAATACCGGGACCGCCCGATCGTGCTGGCGATCGGCCGTCTGACGCCGCAGAAGAACTTCCACCTGCTGCTCGACGCCGCCTCCGGCTGGCGGGCGGGTGGTGACGACACGTCACAGGCGCAGCCGCTGGTCGTCATTGCGGGCGAGGGCACGGACGAGCCCGCGCTCAAGGCGCGGATCAAGTCGGAACGGCTCCCCGCCAAGCTGCTCGGCTTCCGCGAGGACGTGGCGGAGCTGCTGGCCGCCGCCGACGTCGTGGTGATCTCCTCGCGCTGGGAGGCCCGGCCGATGGTCGCCCAGGAGGCGCTGCGGGCGGGCGTCCCGGTGGTCACCACCGCCGTCGGCGGTCTCCCCGAGCTGGTCGGCGACGCGGCGGTGCTGGTGCCGCCGGGCGACGCGACGGCGCTGGCGGCGGCGGTCTCCTCGCTGCTGGCGGATCCGGCCCGCCGCGTCGAGCTGGCCGAGGCCGGCCCGCAGCAGGCCGAGACCTGGCCGACCCAGGCGGACACGGTGGCCCAGGTGCTCAGCATCTACGACGAGCTGACCACGGAGAGCTGACCACGGGAGCTGACCTCGGCCTGATCCGTCAGGAGCCCGGGTCGTGCGGCCCGGGTCCTGCTGCCATCGTGGAGCCATGGACTGGACTCTCGAAGTCGTCGTGCTCCCGGTCGCGGACGTCGACCGGGCCAAGGTCTTCTACAGCGAGCAGGTCGGCTTCCACGTCGACGCCGACCGGCGGATGAGCCCGGCCATGCGGGTCGTCCAGCTCACGCCGCCCGGGTCCGGCTGTTCGGTCGTGGTCGGTGAGGGCCTGACCCGGGCCGTGCCCGGCAGCTACCAGGGACTGCAGCTCTGCGTCACCGACATCGACGCGGCACGGGCGCAGCTGGTCGAGCGCGGTGTCGGCGCGAGCGAGGTGTTCCACTTCGGCGAGACCGGTCAGAACCCCGGCCACGGTGGCCCGTGGAACACCTTCGTGACCTTCAGCGACCCGGACGGCAACGGGTGGATCGTCCAGCAGGTCCCGAAGGACCGCACCGATCGTTGAGGACTGCTCGGTGGGCAGCTCGATGGGCAGGCTCGGTAGGCCTGCTCAGCCCGTGATCTTGAGCGTGACGGTGCCGTCAGGGTCGGCCGTCACCAAGACCTGCTCCAGCGAGTCCACCGACACGGTCGCGCCGTAGCGGGCGGTCGCCGCGCCGATGCCGACCACGCGCATGCCCGCGGCCAGACCGGCGGCGACACCCGCCTCGGAGTCCTCGAAGACCACGCAGTCCCCGGGCGCGAAGCCGAGCTGCGCCGCGCCCCTGAGGAAGCCCTCCGGGTCGGGCTTGCTGGCGCTGACGTCCTCGGCGGTGACCCGCGTCAGCGGCATGCGCAGGCCCGCCGCGTTCATCCGTGCGTCCGACAGGGCGACGTCCGCCGAGGTGACCAGGGCGTGCGGGACCGGTCCGGCCGCCAGCGCGGCGAGGAAGGCGGGGGCGCCCGGTATCGGGACGATGCCGTCGACATCGGAGGTCTCCGCGGCCAGCATGCGCGCGTTGTCGGCGTGGTTCTCCGCGGCCGGGCGGTCG
This sequence comes from Streptacidiphilus sp. MAP5-3, assembly GCF_041262505.1. Classification (NCBI taxonomy): domain Bacteria; kingdom Bacillati; phylum Actinomycetota; class Actinomycetes; order Kitasatosporales; family Streptomycetaceae; genus Streptacidiphilus; species Streptacidiphilus sp. MAP5-3. The sequence goes on along the minus strand of NZ_JBGCCL010000005.1, from coordinate 331,411 downwards.
GGCAGCAGGATGGCCATGCTCTGGTGGCCCTGACGCCCGTGGACGACCGCCTCGATCCGCTCCAGGGGGATGCCGTGCGCGGCGGCCCAGCGTCCCCAGACGCGCATCACCACGGCCCCCGAGTCGACCAGGGTGCCGTCCATGTCCAGCAGCAGTGCACGGGCGGTCAGGTCCACGGGGGGCTCCCTGGTGAGATGGGGCGGCAGGTTTTGTGCCTCCAGTGTACAAAAGCGGGGTGCCGCCCCCGGTGCCTCCGGCTCGGCGTCGCCTACAGCCCCGGCAGCCCGCCGCAGGCGGTGAGGCGCAGGGCGGTGTCGATCAGCGGGACGTGGCTGAAGGCCTGCGGGAAGTTGCCGACCTGGCGTTGCAGGCGGGGGTCCCACTCCTCGGCCAGCAGGCCGACGTCGTTGCGGATGGCGAGCAGCTTGTCGAAGAGCTCTCTGGCCTCGGCGACCCGGCCGATCATGGCGAGGTCGTCGGCGAGCCAGAAGGAGCAGGCCAGGAAGGCGCCCTCGTCGCCGGGCAGGCCGTCCACGCCCTCCTCGCCGCCCGAGGTCGGGTAGCGCAGCACGAAGCCGTCGGGGGTCATCAGCTCACGCTGGATGGCCTCGATGGTGCCGATGACGCGCTTGTCGTCGGGGGGCAGGAAGCCGACCTGGGGGATCAGCAGCAGGGAGGCGTCCAGCTCCTTGGAGCCGTAGGACTGGGTGAAGGTGTTCCGGTCGGGGTCGTAGCCGTGCTCGCACACGTCCTCGTGGATCGTGTCGCGCAGTTCGCGCCAGCGCTCCAGCGGGCCCTCGTTGGGGGTCTGCTCGAACATGCGGACGGTCCGGTCGACCGCGACCCAGGCCATCACCTTGGAGTGGACGAAGTGGCGGCGCGGGCCGCGGACCTCCCAGATGCCCTCGTCCGGGTCGTTCCAGTGCTGCTCAAGCCAGGAGATCAGCCGCAGCTGCAGCATGTGGGCGTGGTCGTTGCGGGCCAGGCCGGTCATGTGGGCGAGGTGGAGCGCCTCGACGACCTCGCCGTACACGTCCAGCTGGAGCTGGTCGGCGGCGCCGTTCCCGATCCGGACCGGGGTGGAGTGCTCGTAGCCGGGCAGCCAGTCCAGCGTCGTCTCCGACAGCTCGCGTTCGCCCGCGATGCCGTACATGATCTGCAGGTTCTCCGGGTCCCCGGCCACCGCGCGCAGCAGCCACTCGCGCCAGGCGCGGGCCTCGTCGCGGTAGCCGGTGCGCAGCAGCGAGGAGAGGGTGATCGTGGCGTCCCGGAGCCAGGTGAAGCGGTAGTCCCAGTTCCGCACCCCGCCGATGTCCTCCGGCAGGGAGGTGGTGGGTGCGGCGACGATGCCGCCGGTGGGCGCGTAGGTCAGCGCCTTGAGGGTGATCAGCGAGCGGACCACCGCCTCGTGATACGGGCCCTGGTAGGTGCACTGGGCCACCCAGTCGCGCCAGAACTCCTCGGTGGTCGCCAGCGCGTCCTCGGGGTCGGGCTGGTCGGGTGCGCCGAGGTGGGAGGGCTGCCAGGTCAGCGCGAACGCGATCCGCTCGCCCTCGGTGACGGTGAAGTCCGCGTACGTGGTCAGGTTCCGGCCGTAGGTCTCGGCCGCGCCGTCCAGCCACACCGAGTCCGGCCCCGCCACCGCCACCGTCCGGGACTGCTCGCCGTCCTCGACCCGGTGCACCCACGGCACCACCCGCCCGTAGGAGAACCGCATCCGCAGGGCGGAGCGCATCCGCACCTGCCCGGACACACCCTCCACGATCCGGATCATCTGCGGCACCGCGCCCCGCTCGGGCAGGCCACGCGGCGGCATGAAGTCGATCACCCGCACCGTGCCGCCTGGCATGTCCCACTCCTGCTCCAGCACCAGCGAATCGCCCCGGTACCGGCGCCGCGCCGCAGGCGGTGCCGGAGCAGCAGCCGTCGGCGGCAGCACCCGGAACTCACCCGTGTCCTCGAAAGGCACGGTCTCGAAGGTCTCCGCCCGTACGACACCGGCCGCCTGCGGGGCCGCGGCCACCTCGGCCGGGACGGCCTCCGCGACGACCGCCTCCGCCTGTTCCTCGTCCGCGACCGGCACCGGCTCGGCCGGGCCGATGCGCCAGAAGCCGTGCTCGTCCGTGCCGAGCAGGCCCGCGAAGACGGCGGGCGAGTCGAAGCGGGGCAGGCAGAGCCAGTCGACCGCGCCGTCCCGGCTGACCAGGGCTGCGGTCTGCATGTCGCCGATGAGCGCATAGTCCTCGATGCGGGCGGCCACGTGGTTCTCCAGTTCGCGGTGCAGGGTGCAGGACTGAGTGCGGGGACTGAGTGTGGGGCTGTGGGGGTGGAGCCGAAGTGTGGAGCTGGGGGGGTCAAGCTGGGGGTGTCGAGCCGGGAGCGTGGAGCTGAACGTCGCTGCGTCACAGAAGCCGCGTGGGGTGCGGAGGTTGGAGCACCAGTCCCGCCGTGCGGCGGGGGGTGCGGATGGGGCTTCTGAAGCGGACGGTGTCCGTGCAGAATACGACGGATCTTGGGTCGCTGGGGACACGATCCGGAACCGGCGTGCCGGTCCGCGCTCCGATGTCCCGGAGGCGTTCCGGGGCAGCCTGCTCGTCTGCTGCGATGGTACGGACCGGCGCGCCGGTTCCGGCCGGTCGGAACACGGGCGGCCTGCGGCACTGATACCCTGGTATCCCGTGGATTGGTACTGAGCCGGCTACGCCGGGCTCGTCCCACGACGGTTCAGGCTCCGTACCCCTCACGATCCACCACCCCCCTCCGCCTCTCTCGGCAGAGCGGTGCAGGTGATGACGCGACCACGGGAGCCCCCTCTTGGCACAGCCCCATTCCGGTAAGGCCGGCACGACGACCAAGCACCTCTTCGTCACCGGGGGCGTTGCCTCCTCGCTCGGCAAGGGGCTGACCGCCTCCAGCCTCGGAGCTCTGCTCAAGGCACGAGGACTGCGGGTCACCATGCAGAAGCTGGACCCGTACCTGAACGTCGACCCCGGCACGATGAACCCGTTCCAGCACGGCGAGGTCTTCGTCACCGACGACGGCGCCGAGACCGACCTGGACATCGGCCACTACGAGCGCTTCCTCGACACCAACCTGCACGGCTCGGCCAACGTGACGACCGGCCAGGTCTACTCGACGGTCATCGCCAAGGAGCGCCGCGGCGAGTACCTGGGCGACACGGTCCAGGTCATCCCGCACATCACCAACGAGATCAAGTCCCGGATCCGCCGGATGGCGACCGAGGACGTCGACGTGGTGATCACCGAGGTCGGCGGCACCGTCGGCGACATCGAGTCGCTGCCGTTCCTGGAGGCCGTCCGCCAGGTCCGCCACGAGGTCGGCCGCGACAACGTCTTCTTCGTGCACGTCTCGCTGCTGCCCTACATCGGCCCGTCCGGCGAGCTGAAGACGAAGCCGACCCAGCACTCGGTCGCCGCGCTGCGCAGCATCGGCATCCAGCCCGACGCCATCGTGCTGCGCGCCGACCGCGAGGTCCCGCAGGCGATCAAGCGCAAGATCTCGCTGATGTGCGACGTCGACGAGGAGGCCGTGGTCGCCGCGATCGACGCCCCGTCGATCTACGACATCCCCAAGGTGCTGCACACCGAGGGCCTGGACGCCTACGTGGTGCGCCGCCTCGACCTGCCCTTCCGCGACGTGGACTGGACCCAGTGGGACGACCTGCTGCGCCGCGTCCACGAGCCCACCCGTCAGGTGAAGATCGCGCTGGTCGGCAAGTACATCGACCTGCCCGACGCCTACCTGTCGGTCACCGAGGCGCTGCGCCACGGCGGCTTCGCCAACACCGCCAAGGTCGAGATCAAGTGGGTCACCTCGGTCGACTGCGAGACCCCCGAGGGCGCCGCCGCGCAGCTCGGTGACGTCGACGCGATCTGCATCCCCGGCGGCTTCGGCGAGCGCGGCGTGGACGGCAAGGTCGGCGCTATCACCTACGCCCGTCAGCACGGCACCCCGCTGCTGGGTCTCTGCCTGGGCCTGCAGTGCGTGGTCATCGAGGCGGCCCGCAACCTGGCCGGCCTGGCCGACGCCAACTCCACCGAGTTCGACTCCGCCGCCCGCCACCCGGTCATCTCGACCATGGCCGAGCAGCTGGAGATTGTCGACGGCAAGGGCGACCTGGGTGGCACCATGCGCCTGGGCCTCTACCCGGCCAAGCTGGCCGAGGGCTCCATCGTCCGCGAGGTCTACGGCGGCGAGCAGTACGTCGAGGAGCGCCACCGCCACCGCTACGAGGTCAACAACAACTACCGCGCCGAGCTGGAGAAGACCGGCCTGCAGTTCTCCGGTCTGTCGCCCAAGGGTGACCTGGTCGAGTACGTCGAGTACCCGCGCGAGGTGCACCCCTACCTGGTCGCCACCCAGGCGCACCCGGAGCTCAAGTCCCGCCCGACCCGCCCGCACCCGCTCTTCGCCGGGCTGGTCGCCGCCGCGATCCGGGTCCAGGACGGCGAGGTGGCGCCCGCCGCCGCGTCGGACAAGGCCGCTGCCCCGGTCGCCGAGTAAGGTCGGCGGAAACCGCCAGGGGAGGAACGTCGTGAGCGCCGCGGAGCAGCCCGTCCAGCAGGACCTTGTGGACACGCCCGACTCGTGGGAGGTCGTCGCCGAACGGCCCGCCTTCGAAGGGAAGGTCTGGGACATCGTCTCGGACGACGTGGTCATGCCGGACGGCCGCGCCGCGACGCGCGACTACATGAAGCACCCCGGGGCGGTCGCCGTGATCGCCCTGGACGAGCAGGGCCGGGTGCTGTTGGTACGTCAGTACCGGCACCCGGTCCGGCACCGGCTCTGGGAGCTGCCGGCCGGTCTGCTCGACATCCCCGGGGAGAACCCGCTGCACGCCGCGCAGCGGGAGCTCTACGAGGAGGCGCACCACAAGGCGGGGGACTGGCGGGTGCTGCTCGACCTCTACCCGACCTCCGGCGGCTCCGACGAGGCGATCCGGGTCTACCTGGCCCGCGACCTGGCCGAGTCCGACGGCGAGCGCTTCCAGGCCGAGGGCGAGGAGCTCGACCTCCAGGTCGCCCGCTTCCCGCTGACCGAGGTCGTCAGCCGCACCCTTGCGGGCGAACTCCACAACGGCGCCCTCGTCGCGGGCGCGCTGGCCCTCTCCGCGGTCCTGGCGGGCGACGGCATCGACGCGCTCCGCCCCGCCGAGGCCCCCTGGCCCGCACGCCCGTTCTAATGCTGGGCATTTGAGCCGATTGAGCGATATTCGACTGTGCTTCCGCACGCCGGTGTGAAGGTGTGCCTGCGTGTGCTCCGAGTGAATTACGCTGCGTCAGAAGTCAGTGGCCAGCCTTCTGGCCCTGTCAACTGACCGACGGGAGCGGCGCTCGTGTCCGTGGCACAGTCGGCTTCGGCCTCCGGCAGCGAGGTGCTGCGCGCCTCGGGGATGATCGACGCGCCCGGGCCGTTCGTCGGGCGGCGGGCCGAGCTGGCGCTGCTGCGCGAGGAGATCGGCCGTCCCGGGCTGCGCGCCACCGCGCGCGCGGGCAGCGCGGACCGTGCGGACCGTTCTGAGGAGAACGCCGCACCGGCGCGGGTGCTGGTCGTGGCCGGACGCCCGGGGTCCGGGCGGACCGCGCTCGCCCTGCGGCTGGCCGCCGAACTCGTCGACGGGTTCCCGGTCGCCGTCCGTCTCTCGCTGCGCGACCCGTTCCCGGCGCGGCGGCTGCTCGACGCGCTCGGCCTGCCGCGTCCGGCCGCCCTGGCCCCGGACGAGGCGGAGACCGCCGCCGCCGAGGCGGTCCGCGCGCATCTGGCCGAGCAGCAGGTGCTGCTGGTCCTCGACGACGTCACCAGCAGCGGGCAGATCCAGCCGCTGCTGCCCACCGCCCCCGGCTCACTGGTGCTGGCCGCCACCTCCGGTCCGTTGAGCTCCGTGCCGGACGCCCGACCCTGCGTGCTGGGCGGGCTGGACTACACCGCCGCCCGGGAGCTGCTGGCCGCCATGGCGGGCGACGTCCGGGTGGTCAACGACCCGGTCGCGGCGCAGGTCATGGCGGAGACGGTGGCCTGCCACGCCGGGGCGCTGCGGCTGCTCGGCGGCTGGCTGGCAACCCGGCCGCGCGCCTCCCTCTCCGACGCCCTCCAGGCACTGCGGGACGTCGCCCCGGAGGCCTTCGCGCAGTACACCGACCCCGGGTACAGCGGCGGCCGACAGAGCCGCCCGCAGACCCCGCGCACAGAGGATCCACCGCCCAAGGACCCCTCCGCGCTGGGCCTGCCGGGGCAGGCCGTGCCGCCGATGCCGACCTATGCGCCGACCATCGGCGTCCCCGCCGCAGCCCCGCCTCCGCCGCGTGGCGCGCAGCGCAGCGAGGACCCGTTGCGGCGCACCTTCGCCCTTGTCCACGGCGCGCTCAGCGGCAGCGCGCAGCAACTGCTGCGCCTGGCCACGGTCGTGCCCGGCGGTGTACTGGACGCGCGCGGCGCGGCGGCGCTGGTCGGCTGCCCGCTGGACGCCGCCGCCACGCAGCTGGCCTCGCTCGCCGCTCAGCAACTGCTGCACGAGGAGGCGGTGGCGCAGGGCCGCTTCCGGGTGCCGGAGAGCCTGCGGCCGGTGTTGACCGGGCTGCGCGAGGCCCACGACAAGCCCGCCGCCGTCGAGCTGTCCCGAGCCCGGTGGCTGGAGCGGCAGGTGCGGCTGCTGGGCGCGTGCGTCCACCGGCTCGCGCCGGACCGGACGCCCGAGCCCGAGCCGCTGCCGGTCCCGCTCCGGTTCCGCAGCGCCGCCGAGGCCTGGGCCTGGCTGGACCTGGAGCTGCCCACGCTGCTGCTGGCCGTCCCCGACGGCATGGCCGCGGGCGGCCTGGACGGGCTGGTGACCCGGCTGGCCACCGCACTGGTCCGGGCACTGCCGGTGTGGGGCGAGGCGCGCCGGCGTTCGGTCGCCACCGACCTGTACGCCCTGCACTCGGCCGTCCAGGAGCTGGCCCGGCGCGGCGCCCAGCCGCAGCGGCAGGCCGCGGCCCTGGTCAACCTGGGCGACCTGCACGCCGCCGCCGGTGAGCACGCCCGGGCCATGGAGCGTTACCGCAGCGCGCTCGGTCCGGCCCGCGCGGCACAGGACCAGGTCGCGGTGGGCCGGATCCTGGAGGCCACCGCCGGTGCCTACCGCGCCTCGGGAGATCTGGTCCGCGCCGTCGACTTCTACGGCCGCGCGCTGACCCTGCGCCGCAACCGCGGCGAGCGCGCCGACGAGGCCCGGCTGCTCGGCCGCCTCGCCGCCACCCACAGCGCCCAGGGCCGCTACGCGGACGCGTTGCGCGAGTACCGGGCCGCCGTCGCGCTGTACCGCAAGCTCGACGACGAGGCCGCCGCGGTCACCGCGATCCTCGGTGCGGCCCGGGTGCAGGAGCTCTCCGGTGGCACCGAGGCTGCCCTGCGGACCCAGCGCGAGGCGCTGGAGGCGGCCCGGCGCGCGGGCGGCGGACGCCTCGAAGGGCTGGTGCTGCTGCGTATGGCCGAGGCCCTGGACCGCGCGGGTGACCAGGCGGGCGCACGGGTCCAACGGGACCAGGCGGCCGCGCTGGGCGTGGGCCGTCCGCGTTAGTGCGCCACCGGGACCGGCCCCGGTCGCGTCCGCCCGCTGTGGCCGCCGACGGGACAACGATCCGGTTTCGATTGATTGTCCTGATTGTCGCATTTCTTATGATTCGGCGGCTCGGCCGAAGTGCAAGCCTACGAAACAGCCAACAGATCCCAGACTTTTGGTCGGATTGGAAGGCTTACGCATGTCTGGGGCTTCAAATACACTCGGAAGTGCCACGCATGGCAATGTCGCCGCGTGTGGCTTCCGGCGGCGTTCCCGTCGTCGGGAGGAACCCCCATGTGCAAGGGACGTGTTAGCCGTGAAGGTCGGCATCCCCCGCGAGGTCAAGAACCACGAGTACCGCGTGGCCATCACGCCGTCTGGCGTGCACGAGCTGGTCCGCAACGGGCACGAGGTGTTCGTCGAGAACAACGCCGGTTCCGGCTCCTCGATCCCCAACGAGGAGTACGTGGCCGCCGGTGCCACGATTCTTGACACCGCCGACGAGGTCTGGGCCACGGCCGACCTCCTGCTGAAGGTCAAGGAGCCCATCGCCGAGGAGTACCACCGCCTCCGCAAGGGCCAGTTGCTCTTCACCTACCTCCACCTGGCCGCCTCCCGCGAGTGCACCGACGCGCTGCTGGGCTCCGGTACCACCGCCATCGCGTACGAGACGGTCCAGCTCGCCAACGGCGCGCTGCCGCTGCTCGCCCCGATGTCCGAGGTCGCGGGCCGCCTGGCTCCGCAGGTCGGCTCCTACCACCTGATGCGTCCGACCGGCGGTCGTGGCGTGCTCCCCGGTGGCGTGCCCGGCACCCACCCGGCCAAGGCCGTCGTCATCGGCGGTGGCGTCTCCGGCTGGCACGCGGCCACCATCGCCATCGGCATGGGTTACGACGTGACCCTGCTCGACCGCGACATCAACAAGCTGCGCGAGGCCGACAAGATCTTCGGCAACAAGATCAAGGCGATCGCCTCCAACTCCTTCGAGCTGGAGAAGGCCGTCCTCGAGGCCGACCTGGTCATCGGCGCCGTGCTGATCCCGGGCGCCAAGGCCCCGAAGCTGGTCACCAACGAGCTGGTCTCCCGCATGAAGCCGGGCTCCGTGCTCGTCGACATCGCCATCGACCAGGGCGGCTGCTTCGAGGACTCGCACCCGACCACCCACGCCGAGCCGACCTTCCCGGTCCACAACTCGGTCTTCTACTGCGTGGCCAACATGCCGGGTGCGGTGCCCAACACCTCCACCTACGCGCTGACCAACGCGACCCTGCCCTACATCCTCGAGCTGGCCAACCGCGGCTGGCAGGAGGCCTGCCGCCGCGACGCCGCGCTGGCCAAGGGTCTCAACACCCACGAGGGTCAGATCACCTACGCCGCGGTCGCCGAGGCCTTCGGCCTGCCGCACGTCGAGCTGGCGGACGTCCTGGCCTGAGCCGTTCCGGTTCATACCTGATGACGGCCTGACGGCTCGTCACCCGCCCAGGAGGGCGTCGCACGCTGGTGCGGCGCCCTCCTGGCGTTCTGTCAACCCCACGCCAGTTGATGTCACCCTCGGCAGAGGGGTGAACGGCGGTGGAGAGCAGTGTCTCCGTGGGCCGAACAGCGGTTTCGTACAGTGCCTGGGACCTGCGGTCAGCAATTGTCATATCGACATGTTGGTTAGTGCATCACTGGTGCGCTGGTTGACGCTACTGTGTCGTTGCTAGGCTGCGGTGCGGTGAATGCCGCCCAGTGGAGGGGGCAGAGCCCCAAGCTCTCGATGTCCGCACCGACACTACGGCGGTCGCCAAGGAGGTAAGACGACTTGTGAATGAGTCGACAATTGCTCCCGAGAGCGGCGCCTCGCGCACTTTCGACGCACGTCAGCAGCAGCCCGGTTACCCGAGCCTGGAGTACCCGATTTCCGATCACGACGCGCTGCGCCATGCGAGCGCGCTGGACGTCCCCATCGAGCCCGGCCTGGTCCAGACGGACCGCAACGGCGTGGCGGACGGTCAGTTCTACGACCCTGATGCCGAGTACGAGCCGGATCCGGAGTACGCCGCGACCCTAGCGCCCGACGCCGCGCGCCAGCGCCGCGAGCGGGTCGGCCCCACGGGCAGGCCGCTGCCGTACTTCCCGATCCCCACGCCGCTGACCGAGCACGGTCCGGCCCGGATCGTCGCGATGTGCAACCAGAAGGGCGGGGTCGGCAAGACGACCTCGACCATCAACCTGGGCGCCGCGCTGGCCGAGTACGGCCGCCGGGTGCTGCTCGTCGACTTCGACCCGCAGGGCGCCCTGTCGGTCGGCCTCGGCGTCAACCCGATGGAGCTCGACCTCACCGTCTACAACCTGCTGATGGAGCGGGGTCTGACGGCCGATGAGGTGCTGCTCAAGACGGCCGTGCCCGGCATGGACCTGCTCCCCAGCAACATCGACCTGTCGGCCGCCGAGGTGCAGCTGGTCAGCGAGGTGGCCCGGGAGTCGGCGCTGGCCCGCGCGCTCAAGCCGCTGATGAACGACTACGACTACGTCATCATCGACTGCCAGCCGTCCCTCGGTCTGCTGACGGTCAATGCGCTGACGGCCGCTCACAGCGTCATCGTGCCGCTGGAATGCGAGTTCTTCGCGCTGCGCGGGGTCGCCCTGCTGACCGAGACCATCGAGAAGGTCTGCGAGCGGCTCAACCCCGACCTGCGCCTGGACGGCATCCTGGCCACCATGTACGACTCGCGTACGGTCCACAGCCGCGAGGTGCTGGCCCGCGTCGTCGAGGCGTTCGGCGAGCACGTCTTCCACACCGTCATCGGCCGTACGGTCCGGTTCCCGGAGACGACGGTGGCCGGTGAGCCGATCACCACCTACGCCTCCAACTCGGTCGGGGCCGCCGCGTACCGTCAGCTCGCCAGGGAGGTGCTCGCACGGTGCCCCGTCGAGTGAGTCTCCCGGGGGCGGACGAACTGTTCCGGACCACCGGGGGGACCGCACTCAGCACGCCCGCGCCGCGCGCACCGGACGCCTCCGAGGAGACGTCCTCCGCGCCCGCCGCCCCGCCTGCCTCCGCGCCTGTCGGGCAGGCGGTGGCCCCCGCGGTGCCCGGGGCTCCTGCCGGGGCCCAGGCGGCGGTACCGCCGCCGGCGGCGAGGCCTCCCGAGGGGCAGCCCGCCGATCCGGCGGGCGAGCACGGGGCCGTCCCCGGCCCGCCCCCTCGGGTCGAGGCCGGAGCGGCCACCAAGGCCGCGCAGGCGGCCTCCGACGCGATCACCCAGCCGGCGACCGCCCGCCGCAAGACGCGCGGCCCGCGCCCCCGCCCGAGCGGTCGCGAGCGCCACGAGGAGAAGATCACGGTCTACGTCTCCGCCGAGGAGCTGTTCGACCTGGAACACGCCCGGCTGGCCCTGCGCGGCGAGTACGGACTAGCGGTGGACCGGGGCCGGATCGTCCGCGAGGCGGTCGCCGTGGTCCTGGCCGACCTGGAGCAGCGCGGCGAGGCCAGCATCCTGGTACGGCGGCTGCGCGGTCGCTGACCCGCGCGGCGTTCGCCCCCGCAGGTGGGGACAGGGCACCATAGGCCCCGATGCGCACCCTGCCCGAGGCTTCGCCCGAAGTGACGCCCGAGCCAGCTCCGAAGGAGGAGTCGGCCGGTGGCTTCCTGGTGCGGCTGGAGAACTTCGAGGGCCCGTTCGACCTGCTGCTCAGCCTGATCGCCAAGCACAAGCTGGACGTCACCGAGGTCTCGCTGTCCAAGGTGACCGACGAGTTCATCGCCCACATCCGGGCCATGGGGCCTTCCTTCGACCTCGACCAGGCCAGCGAGTTCCTCGTGGTGGCGGCCACCCTGCTCGACCTCAAGGCGGCCCGGCTGCTCCCGGTCGCCGAACTGGAGGACGAGGAGGACCTCGCCCTGCTGGAGGCGCGCGACCTGCTCTTCGCCCGGCTGCTGCAGTACCGCGCCTACAAGCGCGTCGCGGCCCTCTTCGCCGAGCGCTGGGAGGCGGAGGGCGCCCGCCGCCCGCGCACGGTCGGCCTGGACCCGGAGCACGCCGAGCTGCTGCCCGAGGTGGTCATCTCCATCGGCCTCACCGCCTTCGCCAAGCTGGCCGCCAAGGCGATGGAGCCCAAGCCCAAGCCGGTCGTCTACGTCGACCACATCCACACGCCCAAGGTCAGCGTCCGGGAACAGGCCGAGCTGGTCCTCGCCCTGCTCCGGGAGCGCGGCGAGGCGCGGTTCAGCGAGCTGACGGCGGACGCGCCCGACGTGCTGACGGTGGTGGCCCGCTTCCTCGCGCTGCTGGAGCTGTACCGGGAGAAGCTGCTCGCCTTCGACCAGCCGGAGGCGCTGGGGGAGCTGCTGGTCCGCTGGGTGGCCGAGGTCGCGGACGGCGAGGACGTCACCGTGGCGGAGGGCCTGGGCGAGGAGTTCGACGCGCCCCCGGCAGAGGTGGCCGAGGACGGCACGCAGGCACGTACACAACGTACGAAGGAGCTCTGAGATGGCGGACGACCGCAGCGACGCGACGGGTGCCCCACGCCGCCGCCTGGGCCTCCCCGGACAGCTGCGCCCGGGCGAGCAGCTGGAGACGGTCTTCCTCGACGAGCTCGATGCCGAGCCTGAACCGGCGGCGCAACCGGAACTCCCCCCGCAGCGGGAACCCGTCCTGCGGCCCGAACCCGAACCGGAGCCCGAGCCCGAGCCGGAACCCGTCCTGTGGCCCGAACCCGAATCGGAGCCCGAATCCCAGCCCGACCCCGCCCCTGCCGCGGAGCCTGCTCCCGAGATCCCGCTCAAGGCCGCGCTCGAGGCCGTGCTCATGGTCGTCGACGAGCCGATCACCGCCGTGCGGCTGGCCGAGGTGCTGGAGCGGCCGAAGAAGCTGGTCGCCACGGCGCTGGCCGAGCTGGCCGAGGAGTACACCGAGCAGCAGCGCGGTTTTGAGCTCCGCCACATCGCCGGGGGCTGGCGTTTCTACACGCGCGCCGTCTGCGCGCCGGTCGTGGACCGGTTCGTGCTGGACGGCCAGCAGGCCCGGTTGACCCAGGCCGCGCTGGAGACGCTGGCGGTCATCGCGTACCGTCAGCCGGTCTCCCGCTCCCGGGTCTCCGCCGTCCGTGGTGTGAACTGTGACGGCGTCATGCGTACCCTGGTACAGAGAGGTCTGGTCGAGGAGTCCGGTACGGAACCGGAGACTGGGGCGTACCTGTACCGGACCACTCACTACTTCCTGGAACGGATGGGGCTGCGCGGCCTGGACGAACTGCCGGAGCTCGCCCCCTTCCTCCCCGAGGCCGACGACGTGGAGGCGGACTCGCAGGAGGGCTCCGCGATCGCCGAGGCGGTGCTGGCAGTTGAACAGTGAGCCGAGCAGTGACGAGCAGTGAGTAGTGCAGTAGTGAGTAGTGCAGTACGGACGACAGACACACGACGACGGACAGACCAGGCAGCGGGCATTTGATGCGTAGCGGTAACAGCAGGAACAGCAGCGGCGGCGGCTCGGGCTCCCGGGGACGGGACGGCCAGGGACAGGGCCAGCGTCGCGGCCAGGGCGCGGGCGGCAGCGGCAACGGCACGCCGCGCCCCGAGCAGCGCCGCTACGACCGCCCGGAGTGGGGCGGCGGCGAGAACGCCAAGCCGCGCGGTCCGCGCCGTGAGGGCACGGGCAGCGGCGGTGGTGTCGGGCAGATCCGCCCGAAGAAGGGCCCCGGCTCCGGTGCCTCGCGTCCGCGCGAGCTGCAGGCCCGCGTCGAGGACGCGGTCCGCGCCCGCCACGAGCGGCCGTCCAAGCCGAGCGCGACCAGCGACCTCGAGGGCGAGCGCCTGCAGAAGGTGCTGGCCCGCGCGGGCATGGGCAGCCGCCGCGCTTGCGAGGAGCTGATCGACCAGGGCCGCGTCATGGTCAACGGCAAGGTCGTCCGCGAGCAGGGCAAGCGGGTCGACCCGGACAAGGACAAGATCGAGGTCGACGGCCTCACCGTGGCCACCCAGTCCTACCTGTTCTTCGCGCTCAACAAGCCGGCCGGCGTCGTCGCGACGATGGAGGACCCGGACGGCCGCCAGTGCCTGGGCGACTACGTCAACAACCGCGAGACGCGGCTGTTCCACGTCGGCCGACTGGACACCGAGACCGAGGGCATCATCCTGCTCACCAACCACGGCGAGCTGGCCCACCGCCTCACCCACCCCAAGTACGGCGTGCAGAAGACGTACCTGGCCGCGATCCAGGGCCCGATCCCGCGCGACCTGGGCAAGCAGCTGGCCAAGGGCATCGAGCTGGAGGACGGCTGGGCCCGTGCCGACGGCTTCAAGGTCGTGCAGAACGTCGGCAAGAACTACCTGGTCGAGGTCACCCTCCACGAGGGCCGCAAGCACATCGTGCGCCGCATGCTGGCCGAGGCGGGCTTCCCGGTCGAGAAGCTGGTCCGCACCCAGTTCGGCCCGATCGCGCTGGGCGACCAGAAGTCCGGGTGGCTGCGCCGCCTGACCAACCCCGAGGTGGGCCAGCTGATGAAGGCTGTGGGGCTCTGACCCAGGTGACCACGGTGCCGGGGACTGCGGCGGGACGCGGGCGGCTGAGCGCCGAGCGTGAGGCGGAGCTGTACCGGCACGTCATCGACCTGGTCAGGGAGCTCGGCTACGACTCGGTGACCATGGACGCCGTGGCGTCCCGCGCCCACGTCAGCAAGGCCACGCTCTACCGGCAGTGGAAGGGCAAGCCGCAGCTGGTCGCCTCCGCGATGCGCCACGCCCGCCCGCTGCTGCTGGACGACGTGGACACCGGCTCGCTCGCAGGTGACCTGCACGCGCTCGCGGAGGCGGGGATGGCCCTGGAGGACGACACCGTCTTCATGAGCGCGGTCGGCCACGCAGTGCATCTGAATCCGGATCTCGGGGCGGCGCTGCGGGAGATGCTGGTCGAGCCGGTCCTGGTGGTGCTCCGCGACATGCTGGTGCGGGCCGTCGCCCGCGGCGAGCTCCGCGAGGGCGCGGCGGCGGGGGAGTTCCTCGGCCACATGCTGGTCGGCGCGCTCCCGGCCCGGAAGATCCTCGACGACCGGTTCGCGGACACCGAGTACATGAAGCGTTACATCAACGCCGTCGTGCTTCCCGCCCTGCTGAACAGCTGAACAGCTGAACAGCTGAACAGCTGAGCCGGTGCGGCTCCGGGAAAGCTGAGACACGACTCACACCCGCCCATCGAAACGACTTCGTTTCGATGGGCGTAGTGTTGTCCGCGAAGAGTACGAAACCGTTTCGTTCGGAGTCCTCATGTCGCAGACGCAGACACCCGCCTCGCGCGCACGCGCGGCGGAGGGCAGTACGGCTGCCGCCACCGGTGGCGGCCGGCGGTGGTGGGTGCTGGCGGTCGTCGGGATCGCGCAGCTGATGGTCGTGCTGGACGGCACGATCGTGAACATCGCACTGCCCTCGGCCCAGCACGCGCTGGGCTTCTCCAACGCCGACCGGCAGTGGATCGTCACCGCCTACGCGCTCGCCTTCGGCAGCCTGCTGCTGCTCGGCGGCCGGCTTGCCGACCTCTTCGGCCGCAAGATCGTGTTCCTGGTCGGAGTCGGCGGGTTCGCCGCCGCCTCCGCGCTGGCCGGTGCGGCCGGGGACTTCACCATGCTGGTCTCCGGACGCGCGCTGCAGGGCTTCTTCGGCGCGCTGCTCGCGCCCGCCGCGCTCTCACTGCTGAACACCACCTTCACCGACGCCAAGGAACGCGCCAAGGCGTTCGGCATCTACGGCGCCATCGCGGGCGCGGGCGGCGGCATCGGCCTGCTGCTCGGCGGGCTGCTGACGGAGCATCTGAACTGGCGCTGGACCCTCTTCGTCAACCTCTTCTTCGCGGCCCTCGCGCTCGCCGGAGGCCTCGCCTTCCTGCGCAAGGGCGCTCCCGCAGAGCGGCCCAAGCTGGACATCCCCGGCACGGTGCTGGTCTCCGCCGGGCTCTTCGGGCTGGTCTACGGCTTCTCCAACGCCGAGTCGCACAGCTGGGGTTCGCCGCAGACCTGGGGGTTCCTGGTCGCCGGCGTGCTGCTGATCGCGGTCTTCGGCTGGTGGCAGACCCGCGCCGAGCACCCGCTGCTGCCGCTGCGCGTGCTGCTGGACCGCAACCGCGGCGCGTCGTTCCTGGCCACCGCCATCACCGGCGCGGGCATGTTCGGCGTCTTCCTCTTCCTGACCTACTACCTGCAGGAGACGCTGCACTACAGCCCGGTGCAGACCGGCCTCGGCTTCCTGCCGATGATCGGCGCGCTGATGGTCGCCGCGCAGTTGGCCACCCTGTGGCTGCTGCCGCGGATCGGGCCCAGGCCGCTCGTCCCCACCGGGATGGCACTGGCCGCGGGCGCCATGGTCTGGCTGACCGGCCTCGGGCTGAACAGCTCCTACGCCACCTCCGTGCTGCCGCCGCTGCTGGTGATGGGCTTCGGTCTCGGCCTGATCATGCCGGTGACGATGAGTCTGGCCACCGACCGGATCGGCGAGCAGGACGCGGGCGTGGCCTCGGCCGCGGTCAACACCATGCAGCAGATCGGCGGTTCGATCGGTACGGCGCTGCTCAACACCCTGGCCACCAGCGCCGGTACGCACTACCTGGTCGGCAAGGGCGTGCCGACGCCGGAGCTGCTGGCGAAGGCGCAGCTGCACAGCTACTCCACCGCGTACTGGTGGTCGGCGGGCTTCTTCGCAGTCGGGCTGGTGCTCAGCCTGCTGCTCTACCGTCGCGGCAGGATCCAGCAGGACGCGAACGCGCCCGTCGCCGTCCACATGTGACGGTGCGTCATGTGGACGGGACGGGCGCGGCCTCGCTCACTCAGGAACGAGCGGTGCTGATCAGGCGGCGGCCTTCCGGGCCTGCGTGATCAGGAGGTCGGCCTGCCGGACCAGCGGGCCGGCCTTCCTGCTGTCGAGCGCGCCGACCCGGCCGTGGCCGAAGGCCATGCGGTCGAGCAGCCCGGCGATCTGCGAGGCGAGCGCGTCGCGCGCGGCGCCCAGCGCGGCCAGCTTCGCCTCGTCGGCCTGGTAGACCGCGTCACCGGCCGAGGACGAGGAGACGCCCTTGTTGGAGAGGACCAGCGTCGCCGAGGCGAACTGGCCCACGCCCGCGTCCAGCTGCTTGTACGCGGCGGCCAGCGCGGCGTACTCGCCTCGGTCGCCCCGCAGCGAGCGCGGCAGCGCGGAGGCGGTCAGGAACGGCGTCAGCACCACGCCGTCGCTGCGGTAGTCGTCCCGCAGGCCGGTCAGCGTCAGCATCGTCGGCCGGATGTCGGTGTGGTCCGACCAGACCTTGTTCGTGACGCCCAGGTGCCTGACGCCCGGACCGACCAGGCCGAGCCAGGTGGTGTTGATGTCGGTCGAGAAGTCGCCGTGGTTCCAGGCGTAGTCCGGACCGAGCGCCACGCAGGAGGAGTTGCAGTTGGCCGCGCCCGCGTAGACGAAGTAGTTCGGGTTGGCGAACGAGGTGAACGTCGGCGTTCGCTTCGGGTCACCGGTGACCATGTGGAGCAGTTTCATCTCCGTCTGGTCGGCCTCGTAGTTGTTGATCACGTCGGTCTTCCCGGTGATCGGGTTGACCGCCGTCACCTTGGACCACGCCTGTTCGAACGAGCGGGTCACCGGGGCGTTCTGCGCCGGGTCGCCGTTCAGGTAGAAGTTGGGCGCGGAGTCCGCGTGGATCCCGTACGGCGTGGTCACGCCCTGCTGGGTGGCCAGCAGGCCGCTCGCGTTGGCGTTGATCTCGCCGATCTGCTGGTAGGTGCACGGGACGTGCACGCCGTCGCAGTTCGCCGGGCTCGGCGCGCCGCCGACGAAGTGGTCGTTCTCGTCGGAGGTCACCACGAACTCGGTGTTGTGGGAGTTGATCCCGTCCTTGTCCAGGCGGCTGAAGAACTGGGCGAAGGCCTGGTCGTAGCTCTTGAGCTGCGCGACGTAGCCCGCCTCGCCCGGCCCGAAGGCGTTGTACGGGGCGGCGTGGTTGTCGTGCGCGTCGGAGATGTACGCGAACGTGACCGGGACGCCGGACTCCTGCATCTGCGCCACGTAGCCGAGCGTGTTGGCCGCGCTCATGCTGTCGAAGCCGGGGAAGCCCGGGTTGCCCTTGGGGTCGGTGATGGGCGCTCCGGAGGTCGAGTCGACCACGGCCGAACCGCCGGTGATCGCCGGGTCCACCGACTTGGCGCCGAACAGCGCCTGGTAGCCGTGGTAGCCGCCCGGCTCGTCCGGCAGCAGGTCCGGGCTGGCGGCGGCGCCCGCGCCCGCACAGAGCGTTGAACCCTGGGCGCAGTGGACGCCGATGCCGACGTAGTCCGCCTGGGCCTTGGTCGGGTTCGCCTTGGCCTCGGCCGCCTGGGGCGAGTTGGCGCCGAAGACCTTGTTGATGTCGACGGTGGTGTTCTCCAGGATGGTGTTCGCCGCGGAGACCGCGCCGACGTCACAGCCCGCACGGGTGTAGGGAACCCACGGCGCGGGGGTGTTCTTGCCGTTCTGGGTGACCATCGTGTAGCTGGAGTCGCTCGGCGTCGGGACCGAGCTGTCGGCCACGCCGTCGGTCCAGTAGGCGAAGGTGCTCGCCGAGTTGGTGGTGCCGTCCGGCTTGTAGTACCGGTACGAGTTGGCCACCGGCTGACCGTGGTCGCTGCCGTAGAGGCCGGTCAGCGAGGTCAGGATGTCGTCGCCGGTGTGGGCGATCAACGGCGTGTGGTGGTTGTCGTCCAGCACGCCGTTGGATTCCAGGAAGTTCAGCAGATGCGGCATCTGCTCCAGGTCCGAGGGGACGTTGGGGTTGTCCCGGGTGAAGTGGACGTTGTCGAACTGCAGGTAGATCACGTGCTTGACGCCCGGCTGTGCCGAGTCCAGCTGACAGGAGGACTCCGCGTGGTTCGCCGCTGCCCGCGGCGCGCTCGGCGCCGCCACCGCCGGGGCCGCGACGGCGGCCCCGAATCCCAGCCCGGCGGTCAGTGCCAGGGCCAGCACCTTGCTCTTGCGCATCCTGCTCCCTCTTCGTGAATCGGTCGGAGTTTCCCCGATGACGCGCGTAGAAAGTGACGCACCACACTGGCACGGGAGCAGCGAACATAAAAGGGGGCCTGCGGGGCCTCTGCGTTGCCCGCAGGTGAATTGACGGAGAATCAGTGATGCTCCGGCCTGCGCGTCAGCTCCACAGAGCCAGGTGCGCCCAGCGGCCGGAGGAGTCCCGCTCGGCCTCCAGCATCCCAGCGACCGCGGCGCGGTTGACCGGCCCGTAGACGTGCGGGTACAGCGTGCCGTCGGCCGCCTCCTCCCAGCGCACCGGCGCGTCCAGCCGGTTCTCGTCGATCAGCAGCACCATCAGCGGGCCGCGGGCGGAGGCGAAGCGGGCGTTGGCGACGGCCAGTGCCTGCTCCTCGTCGGCGGAGCAGTGGATGAAGCCCTCCAACGCCAGCGAGGACGTCGTGTAGGGCCGGTCCGGGTGATCCAGCCACGCGTCGAGCGGCGTCAGGTGGAAGAGCATGTCCACTTTGTACCGCAACAGCCGCACGGCGAGTAGGGGGTGTGCCGCGGGACAGGCCGGAACACTGCGGAGGCGGGCGGGGCGTGATGGACTTGGGGCATGGCACACGATGCTGGACACGACGCCTCCGCACACACCTCGGGACACGACCCCGCGCTCTACCCCGCGGACCGGGTCGCCCGCGCCCAGGAGGCCGCCAGGGCGGCCGGACTCGACGCCCTGCTCGTCTCGCCCGGACCGGACCTGCGCTACCTCACCGGCTACGAGGCGCTGCCGTTGGAGCGGCTCACCTGCCTGGTCGCGCCCGCCGAGGGCGCGCCGTTCCTGGTCGTCCCGCTGCTGGAGCAGCCCGCCGCCGAGGCCTCGCCGGTCGGCGCGCTCGACATCGAGATCGTTCCCTGGCGGGAGACCGAGGACCCCTACGCTCTGGTCGCCTCCCGGCTGCCGCGGGGGCTGGGCCGGGTCGGCCTGGACAACCACATGTTCGCGGAGAAGGTGCTCGCCTTCCGCGACGCGCTGCCGGGCGCCGAGCAGGCGCTGGCCGGACAGGTCATCGGTGAGCTGCGGATGCGCAAGAGCGCGGCCGAGGTCGCCGCGCTGCTGGAGGCCGCCGAGGCGATCGACAAGGTCCACTCGGCGATGGAGGAGTGGCTCCGTCCCGGCCGGACCGAGCGCGAGGTCGGCCGCGACATCGCCGACGCGATCACCGCCGCCGGTCACGCCCGGGTCGACTTCGTCATCGTCGCCTCCGGCCCCAATGGGGCCAGCCCGCACGCCGAGGTCTCCGACCGGGTGATCCGCGAGGGCGAGCCGGTCGTCGTCGACATCGGCGGCACCATGCCCTCCGGCTACTGCTCCGACTCCACCCGCAACTACTGCGTCGGCCGCCCGCCGGAGCGCTACGAGTCGCTCTACGAGGTGCTGCTGGCCGCGCAGAAGGAGCAGTGCGACGCGGTCGGCCCCGGCGTCACCGCCGAGGCGCTGGACGCCGTCGGCCGTGACCTGATCGCCAAGGCCGGGTACGGCGACTACTTCATCCATCGCACCGGCCACGGCATCGGCCTGGAGACGCACGAGGAGCCCTACATCGTCGCGGGTTCGTCCCGCCCGCTGGAGCCCGGCATGGCCTTCTCCATCGAGCCCGGCATCTACCTCCCCGGCGAGTTCGGCGCGCGCATCGAGGACATCGCCGTCTGCACCGCCGACGGCGGCGAGCGGCTCAACCTCACCAGCCGCGAGCTGCGGATTCTCGCCGGATAGCAGCACCGGCTCCCGCGGCTGCCGCAGCAACTGTCTCAGCAACTGTCTTGCCCTGCGGACGCTCGTGTCCCTGGCGTGTCCGCGCGGTTACGGTGGGCGTCAGCGGCTTTGCCGATCGGGTCGGACTGCGCCCCGACCCGATCGGCCGCCGCTGCACCCGGACGTTCCCAGCACCCCCGCCACCTCTTCTTCCACTCTTCCGCGAGGACGTACTCCCGATGCGCACCGCCGTCGTGATCGGCACCGGACTGATCGGCACCTCCGCCGCGCTCGCGCTCACCGAACGCGGCACGGCGGTCCACCTGCGCGACGCGGACCACGACGCCGCCCGCACCGCCGCCTCGCTCGGCGCAGGGACGATCGAGCCGCCGGACGGCCCCGTCGACCTGGCGATCATCGCGGTGCCCCCGGCCCGGGTCGGCCAGGTGCTGGCCGACGCCCAGCGCGAGGGACTGGCCCGCCACTACACCGACGTGGCCAGCGTCAAGGCGGGCCCGCGGCAGGACGTGCTGGCGCTCGGCTGCGACACCCGGAGCTACATCGGCAGCCACCCGATGGCCGGCGCCGAGCGCAACGGCCCGCTGGCCGCCCGCGCCGACCTCTTCGACGGCCGCACCTGGGTGCTGACGCCGATGCCGGACACCGACACCGACACGCTCAACGCGGCGCTGGAGCTCGTCGCGCTCTGCGGGGCCGTCCCGGTGGTGATGGACGCCGCCGCGCACGACCGCGCGGTCGCGCTGGTCTCGCACACCCCGCAACTGCTCGCCTCGCTGGTCGCGGCCCGGCTGGAGCACGCCTCGGACAACGCGGTGCGGCTGGCCGGTCCCGGCATCCGCGACACCACCCGGATCGCGGCCTCCGACCCGCGGCTCTGGGTCGACATCCTCAGCGCCAACGCCGGCGTGGTCGCCGACATCCTGGAGGAGGTCGCCGCCGACCTCGGCGGCGCGGTCTCCGGCCTGCGTGCCATGGAGGCGGCCGACGCCGCCAAGCGCGGCAAGGGCGCGGCGGCCGTCGCCGACGTGCTGCGTCGCGGCAACGTCGGCCGCGCCCGGATCCCCGGCAAGCACGGCGCCCCGCCCACCCGCTACGAGGACGTCGCCGTGCTGATCGGCGACCAGCCGGGCGAGTTGGCCCGCCTCTTCGCCGACGCGGGCCGGGCCGGGGTCAACATCGAGGACGTCTCCATCGAGCACAGCGCCGGTCAGCAGGCCGGTCTGGTCAAGCTGGCCGTGGCGCCGGGCGCGGTCCCGACCCTGATGACGGCGCTGCGCGAGCGCGGCTGGAGCCTGCGGTAGGGCCCGAAAGCGGGGGCTGCCGCGGGGCCGCAACGAGCGCTGCGGTCGTGCCTGCCCGGCGACGGTAACCTTTACGTAGACCTCTCCCCTGCGTTCCGAAGGAAGCCGCCCCGTGGACAACTCCTCTGCCCCGGTCGTCGTCGTGCTCGACGGCCCCGCAGGCACCGGAAAGTCGACCGTGTCGCGTGAGATTGCCGCGCAGCTGGGCTACAGCTTCCTCGACACCGGCGCCATGTACCGGGCCATGACCTACTGGCTGCTCAACGCCGGCGTCGACGTGGACGACGCCGAAGCGGTCGCGGTGGCCTCCAGCAAGCCGGTCATCGTCTCGGGGACGGACGCCGCGGGCCCGACCATCACCGTCGACGGCGTCGACGTCTCCGGCCCGATCCGGGAGCAGCCGGTGACCGCCGCCGTCAGCGCGGTCAGCGCCGTCGCCGAGGTGCGCACCCGCCTGGTCGAGCTGCAGCGCGGCTCCGCCCTGCATGCCGCGCGGGGGATCGTCGCCGAGGGCCGGGACATGGGGACCGTGGTCTTCCCGCGCGCCGACGTCAAGGTCTTCCTCACCGCTTCCGCCGAGACCCGGGCGGCCCGTCGCGCCGCGCAGCTCGGCGTCACCGACCTGACCGGGATAGCCGCGATCCTGGCCGACATCAACCGCCGTGACACGGCCGACTCCAGCCGCGCCACGGCGCCGCTGCGCAAGGCGGACGACGCCGTCGAGGTCGACACCAGCGAGATGACCCCGGATCAGGTCGTCGCGCACATCATCGGGCTGGTGCACGCGCGCGTCGCCGCCCGCCTGGGCTGAGCCTGATCGCGCGCCGGACACCGAACCACGCGTGCCGGGCGTCAGCCCCCAGAACCGCCTGAAACAGCCGAAGACGAGAGTGGGCACCGCCCGATGAGTATGGAGAACGCCGGTCACATCGCCGGACACGGCGACCTGGACAACGCCGAGTACGCCGAGTTCATGGAGCTGGCCGCCGAGGAGGGCTTCGATCTCGACGAGTTCGGCGACCTCGACGACCACGAGCACGTCCCGCTGCCGGTGCTGGCCGTCGTCGGACGCCCGAACGTTGGCAAGTCCACCCTGGTCAACCGGATCATCGGCCGTCGCGAGGCGGTCGTCGAGGACCGTCCCGGCGTCACCCGCGACCGGGTCCAGTACGAGGCCACCTGGAACGGCCGCCGGTTCAAGCTGGTCGACACCGGCGGCTGGGAGATCGACGCGCTGGGCCTGGACGGCCTGGTCGCCACCCAGGCGGAGATGGGCATCGAGAACTCCGACGCCGTGCTCTTCGTCGTCGACGCCCAGGTCGGCGCGACCGACACCGACGAGGCGCTGGTCAAGCTGATCCGCCGCTCCGGCAAGCCGGTGGTGCTCTGCGCCAACAAGGTCGACGGCCCGTCCGCCGAGGCCGACGCCGCCGCGCTGTGGAACCTCGGCCTCGGCGAGCCCTACCCCGTCTCGGCCCTCCACGGCCGTGGCTCCGGCGACCTGCTCGACGCCGTCCTGGGGAAGCTGCCCGAGGCACCGCCGCAGACCTTCGCCGCCGACCTTATCCTCGGCGGCCCGCGTCGCGTCGCGCTGATCGGCCGCCCGAACGTCGGCAAGTCCAGCCTGCTCAACAAGGTCGCGGGCGAGGACCGGGTGGTCGTCAACGAGCTGGCCGGCACCACCCGTGACCCGGTCGACGAGATGATCACCCTCGGCGGCAAGACCTGGAAGTTCATCGACACCGCCGGTATCCGCCGCCGCGTCAACCAGACCGCCGGCGCCGACTTCTACGCCTCGCTGCGCACCGCGGCCGCCCTGGAGAAGGCGGAGGTCGCGGTGGTCCTGGTCGACGCCAGCGAGACGCTGGCCGAGCAGGACACCCGGATCATCACCATGGCCGTCGAGGCCGGACGTGCCGTCGTCATCGCCTACAACAAGTGGGACCAGATGGACGACGAGCGCCGCTACTACCTCGAGCGCGAGATCGAGCAGGACCTGGTCCAGGTCCAGTGGGCGCCCCGGGTCAATGTCTCCGCCCTGACCGGGCGCCACATGGAGAAGCTGGTCCCGGCGATCGAGGCCGCGCTGGAGGGCTGGGAGACCCGTGTCCCGACGGCCCGTCTGAACGCCTTCCTCGGCGAGCTGGTCGCCGCCCACCCGCACCCGGTGCGCGGCGGCAAGCAGCCCCGGATCCTCTTCGGCACCCAGGCCGGCACCAAGCCGCCGCGCTTCGTGCTCTTCGCCTCCGGCTTCATCGAGGCCGGATACCGCCGCTTCGTCGAGCGTCGGCTGCGCGAGGAGTTCGGCTTCGTCGGCACCCCGATCTCCATCTCGGTGCGCGTGCGCGAGAAGCGCGGCAAGAAGAAGTAGCCCCGGTCGGGCGGACGGATCAGGCAGGCCGGATCTTGCAGGCAGGCCGGATCAGGCGGAGCCGGGCGGCAGGGAGAGGTAACCCCGGTGCCGCCCGGCGCCCGGCGGCACCGGAGCGCTCTGCGGGGCGGTGAAGTCGGCGAAGTAGGGGAGCCGGAAGTGCTCCTCGCCGCTCCGGTCGCCCGGCAGGCTGCGGAAGAGCCTGCGGAACTCGCTGTAGAGGGAGTCGTAGATCGGCGTCTCCCGGCCGGCGTCACGCTCGAAGGCGGGCCGCATGGCCGGGATCGCGGTCGGGACGCTCGGCGGCATCGGAACGGCCATGGCCTCGGCCGCAGGCGTCCAGACGCCGGGGCTGCGGCGGGGCGGGGGGAAGGTGTCGAAGGTGTGCACGTAATGGCCAACGACCCAGCCGTGCTCTGGATGCGGGGACGGCACCGTCAGTATCGACAGGCCGCCCGTTTGTGCTGGTCAGGGCAGCAAGCAGGGGCGCACGGTTGCGCGCGCCCCTGCTTGCTGCCTGTCTGCCTCAGGCGCGGTGCCTGCCTCGGCTGCGGTGCCTGACTCAGGTGCCGGCCAGCGGCAGCACCGCGCCGAGCAGCAGACCGCGCCGCGCCGCGTTGTCCAGGGCGCTGCGCAGCAGGTCCTCGCGCGGCTGACGGCCGATACTGCCCGCCGGGGCGGCGAGCATCATCACGTGTGCCTGCTGCGAGGCGGCCGAGCGCCACGCGTCGGTCACCTGGAGCGGCTGGTGCGCCTGCCACCACGCGTTGGTGCCGCCGCCGGGGGAGGGCTGCAGCACGGCGTGGAGTTGACCCATCGCCATCAGCACCGACCAGCCGGGCAGCTGGCCGGGCGGCTGGTCCACGTCCGGGACGAGCTGGAAGCCGTGCTCCATGAGCAGCTCACCGAAGGCGTCCTCGCCGACCGCAGTGCCGGGGCGCCCGATCGGCCCGGTCGGCTCGACCACGAGCGCCGCCCGCGGTACTCCGGGGAACTCCCCGCCCTTGCAGAGCACCAGACCGCAGGTCACCCCCAGGACCGCCGGTGCGACCTGGCCGGACGCAGCCGCCGGAGCGGAGGGCGCCGAAGGCGCGGGGACGGCTGCGGCGGGTGGGGCCGTGGCACTGATGCTGCGGACGGCGCCCTGGAGCTGCTCCTCGGCCACCTCGACCACCTGGGACGGGATGCACCGGGAGTGGGCGAAGGCGAGAACCGCTGTCTCCTCGCCGACGAACAGCACGGTGGCGGTCGGGTCCAGGGTGACGTCGCCCGGCGCCCGGCAGGAGGTGCAGTCGTAGCGGTCGGGGGCGGTGACCCCCTGGAGCAGACGATCGGCCTCGTCGTCACCGATCTCGGCACGGACCTCGTCGCTGACGTCGATCATGCGCTGCACGGATGACTCCTCGAATCGCTGGGCCGGGGACGTCTGGCCCCAGCCGATATGACGGCCGTGATGACAAACGCACCGGATGTGCCCGGGGTCACGGCCCCACCCCGAATCGGACGCGAACTCGACCGATTTCGGTCACTCTGACGCACCGTTGGGTGACCGTCCGTCGACCATGTGGGGGAGGTCACCCGGCCTGATGGCCCGGTTCCTGTGGTGGGCGTCACGAAACCGTCCGGCTGACGGTTCGACAAAAGTCCCAAATCGGACATCCGGTAAAGATTTCCAAGATTCTTACTAGCGGTAACGGCCGTGTGAACAGGGACTTTCCATCGAGGTTTGAGTCCACGACCGGGGAGTTCCTACCGTCATTGGCGTCGGTGCAACGAGCACCGCCCGGGTTCGCCCGTCTCCGCACTTTCCCCCTGCGTCCTTCGGGCGTGGGCCGTGGGAGGTGCCCGCCGCCGCAACAACAGACAGGTCGGTGGCGAGTGTCGGAGCGAGGGCGTGGGCCGGCCGAGCGCAGAGCCGTCGTGACGGACTGTGCGGGCCCCCGCTGACCCTGCCCGGGGCTGTCGAAAGGCATTTCATGAACTTCCGTGTCCGCACCGCCGTTGTCGCCGCCACGCTCGTCGCCGCTCCGGTGGCGGGTCTGCTGACCGCCACCACGGCGTCTGCTGCTTCGGTCTCCACCTGGGACGCCGTCGCGCAGTGCGAGTCCGGTGGCGACTGGTCCATCAACACGGGCAACGGCTTCTACGGTGGCCTGCAGTTCACCCCGAGCACCTGGGCGGCCTACGGCGGCACCCAGTACGCCTCCGAGGCCGACCAGGCCACCGAGGGTCAGCAGATCGCCGTCGCCGAGCAGGTCCTGGCCTCCCAGGGTCCGGGCGCCTGGCCCGTCTGCGGCCCGCAGGCCGGCCTGACCGCCGGTGGCGCCCCGGCTTCCGTCAACACCTCCTCCACGCAGCAGTCCGCTCCGGCGCAGCAGGCGGCCCCGGCTCAGCAGCCGCAGCAGTCCGCCCCGGTCCAGCAGTCCGCCCCGGCGCAGAGCAGCTCCTCCTCGGCCGGCAGCTACACCGTCAAGTCCGGTGACACGCTGAGCGCCATCGCGTCCGCCCACGGCACCACCTGGCAGAACCTGTTCGCCGCCAACAAGAGCGTCATCGGCGGCAACCCGAACCTGATCCTCCCGGGCCAGGTCCTCAACCTGGGCTGAGCCACCGGCTCTCCCAGCGCCTGACGACACCGGCGCGGCCTCCGTCCCCCGTGGACGGCGGCCGCGCTGTCGGCGTTGTCCGGCGCGGGCACCGGTGGGGTGCGCTGTCCGGGTGAGGCTGCGGCGTGGCAGATCATCAGATCATCTGACCGGCACGGAAACCGACGTAGCGTCAGCCGCCATGGGCATAGTCGGAAGATGTCTGACGGCCACGACGGCTGTCGTCCTGTGCGCGCTGCCGCAGTCGGCGTCGGCCGGGACGCGTGTCCCCGCCACGGTGTGGGACCGGCTCGCCGTGTGCGAGAGCAACAGCCGATGGCACGTCAACAGCGGCAACGGCTACTACGGCGGACTCCAGATCTCCCTGGAGACCTGGCGGGAGTCCGGCGGACTGCGCTACGCGTCCCGCCCCGACCTGGCCGCCCGGATCGAGCAGATAGCCACCGCCGAGAAGATCCTCGCCTGGCAGGGCTGGGACGCCTGGCCCAACTGCGCCCGCAGCCTCGGCCTCGTCGGCCACCGCCCGCCCGGCGGAGGCAGGCCGCCGGTCACCACACCCCCGCCCGGCACCACACCCCCGCCCGGCACCACGCCCACGCCGGTCACGACACCCCCGCCGAGCACCACGCCGCCGTCCGGCACGGTGCCCGCCACGTACACGGTCCGGGCCGGTGACTCGCTGGCGTCCATCGCCTCGCGTTTCCACCTGGCCGGCGGCTGGCCCGCGCTGTACGCGCGCAACCGTGCCGTCATCGGCCCCGACCCGAACGCGCTCGACGCGGGGACGGTGCTCCGTCTGCTGCCACCCGCGTCCTGACCGGCTGCCCGAGCAGCGTTCTGACGAGCGGCCGACGAGCGGCCTAACCTGCCGTCTCGTACGCCGCGACCACCGCGCCGCGCCGGAGTTCGAAGACGAGGTCCGGCGCGGCGGGCGCGGCCGGGAGGGACTGCTCCGCCAGGACCACCGTCCGGCCCGCCGCCACCAGCGCCATCAGTGCGGTGTGGACGCGCGCCACGACCTCCTCGGCCAGCCCCAGGCCGAGCTCGTCGAGCAGCAGCAACCGACCCGGCCCGGTCAGCACCCGGGAGAGTGCGACCATCCGCTGCTCGCCGCCCGACAGCGTCCCTGCCGTCCGGGACAGCAGCGGCTCCAGCTCGGGGAAGAGCGCCAGCGCGGCCGGGACCCCCGCGCCGCTGAGCAGCGTCAGGTTCTCCGCCACGGTCAGGGAGGGGAAGACGCCCTGCTCCGCCGGGAGCAGGGCGATGCCGAGCCGGGAACGGCGGAAGGTGTCCATCGTGGTGATGTCCCGGGCCCGCTCCGACCCGCCGTACCAGCGCACGCTGCCCGCAGCCAGCGGCGCGACCCCGGCCAGCGCCTGCAGGGCGCTGCTGCGGCCCGAGCCGTTCCGGCCCAGCAGCACCGTCATCGCTCCGGCCGCGACCGGCAGGTCCACCCCGTGCAGCGCCTCCAGCGGCCCGTACCGGACGCGGGCCGCCCGCAGCTCCACCTCAAGCGCCATGCGGCAGCACCCCGCCCCGATGCTCCGGCCCGTACCGATGCTCCGGCCGGGCGTGGAACTCGGTCCGGCCGGTCCGCATCACGTGCACGCCGGACGCCAGCTCGTCGACAAGCTCGCGGTCGTGCTCCACCAGCAGCAGGGCCAGCCCGCCCTCGGCCAGCGAGCGGAGCAGCTCCACCAGCAGCGCCGTCTCGCGCCGGTCCAGGCCCGCGCCCGGCTCGTCCAGCAGCAGCACGGCGGGCTGCGCCGCCAGCGCCCGGCCGAGTTCGACCAGCCGCAGCGTCCCGGTGGGCAGCTCGGCGGCGGCCTGGTCGCGCAGCTCGGCGAGGCCGAGCAGGCTCAGCAGCCGGTCGGCGTCCGCGGCGGACTCCCGTGCGGTGCGCCCGGCCGCCTGCTCCGCGCCGACGCGCAGGTTGTCGGCCACGGTCAGCCCGGGGAAGACGGCGATCTGCTGGAAGGTCCGGGCCAGCCCGAGCCGGGCCCGGGCATGCTCGGGCAGCCGGGTCAGGTCCCTGCCGCCGAGCAGCACCTGGCCGGAGTCCGCGCGCTGCGCGCCGCTGAGGCAGTCGAAGAGCGTGCTCTTGCCCGCGCCGTTGGGCCCGGTCAGGGCGGTGATCCGCCCCGGCGGCACGGCCAGGGTCACCCC
This sequence comes from Streptacidiphilus sp. MAP5-3, assembly GCF_041262505.1. Taxonomy (NCBI): domain Bacteria; kingdom Bacillati; phylum Actinomycetota; class Actinomycetes; order Kitasatosporales; family Streptomycetaceae; genus Streptacidiphilus; species Streptacidiphilus sp. MAP5-3. The sequence continues at coordinate 302,678 of NZ_JBGCCL010000005.1, read as the reverse complement.
GTCCACGGCGGTCACGCCCTGGAAGCGCTTGGTCAGGTTGCGCGCGGTCAGCCGCTCGCCCTCCCGCCGCGCCACCGTCGGCGCGGGCGCCGGCGCGGGCATGGGCGCAGCCGTCGGCGCGGGCGCCGGGGGAGTCGCCGCCTGCACGGGCAGCGTGATCCGCGCCGCCAGACGCCGTCCGAGCGGAGTCAGCCGGACCGGCTCCGCGCCCAGCTCCGCCGCCGTGCGGTGGGCGGCGTCCCTGGCCCGGGTCCCGCGTCCCGGCAGGCGGGTCAGCCCGGCCAGGCCGCCCGGCGGGAGCCGACCGAGCAGCAGCGCCAGCGCTCCGACGACCGCCGTCGAGACGCCCGCGACGGTCCCCGCGTCCAGACCCACCAGGGTGGCCGCCGCCAGCACCGCGCCGACCGCGCTGTCCGCGCCGAAGACCACCACCGCGGCGAACCAGATCAGGCCCAGCACCGGGTCGAAGGCGTTCGGGTCGAAGGCCTGCCCGCCCAGCCCCATCAGTCCGCCGCCCAGCGCGGCCAGCGCCGCGCCCAGCACGAAGGCCAGCAGCTTCAGCCGTGGCACGTCCACCCCGGCCGCCGCCGCGCCCGCCTCGTGGTCCCGCATCGCGCCCAGCGCCCGGCCGAGCCGTCCCCGGCGCAGCGCCCGGACCAGCAGCAGCGCGCCCGCCAGCAGGGCCAACTCCACCCCGTAGAAGAAGCGGTCCTGGCCCAGCATCCCGGTCCGGTCCAGCATGACGCCCGTGGTCGCGGCGGGCTGCTGGAAGACCAGGCGGCTGATCGCCGTGCCCACCGCGAAGGTGGTCAGCGCCAGGGCCAGCCCACGCCGCCGGATCGCGGGCCAGCCGACCAGCAGCCCGAGCGGCGCGGCCAGCACCACGGCGCAGAGCAGCGCCACCACAGGAGGGAACGCGGGCAGCCCCGCCACCCGCCCGCCCGCCAGCAGCCCGGTGAAGAGCGCGCCCAGCCCCGCGTACCCGGCCTGGCCCAGCGACACCTGGCCGCCGTAGCCGGTCACCACCGTGATCGACAGCAGCACCAGCGCCAGCGCGGGCACCTGCAGTGCCGACCGCAGGTCGTCGGCGCGGAACGCGAACGGCAGCAGCAGCAACACCGCGCAGCCGAGCCGCACCGCCGAGTTCCGGCCCGATCCGGCAGCACCACCCGACGCGATCGGACGCCCGGTCAGCACCGGGTGGTACGCGCGGCGTTCCGGATCCTCGCCGCCCCCGCCCCCGCGCCCGCGGCCGGTGAAGTCCAACGGCAGCACCAGCACCGCCACCAGCAGCGCCAGCGCGAACAGGTTCGCCCCCACCGCCTGCAGCAGCGACTGCTCCCAGCCGCTCGGATGGAACTGGGTCAGCTCGCTCTGCAGCACGCCCAGCGCCAGTGCCGAGGCGACCGCGACGGTCAGGCTGCGCAGCTGGGCGATCACCGCGACCGCCATCGTCTCCATCACCAGCAGCGGCAGTCCGTACGGGTCCAGCCGCAGTCCGGGGGCCAGCACCGCGCCGGTCACGCCGGCCGTGAACGCGCCGAAGGCCCAGCCGACCGAGGAGACCCGGTCCGCGTCCACTCCGGCCAGCTCCGCCAGCCTCCGGTTGTCGACGACCGCCCGCACCTGGGTGCCGAACGGCGTCCACCGGCCGACCACGGCCACCCCGACCGCCAGCACGCCGACCACCGCCAGCACCGCCCACGGGGTGGACGGCAGCAGACTCGGCGCGTCGCTCAGCGGCGTCGGCCCCCACAGCAGGAACGCCGCACCGACCAGCAGCACGAAGACGCCGAGGCAGGCCACCAGCGTCGCCACCGGCCCCGCGTCACGCCGTTGCAGCGGCCGGAAGACGAGGGCGTCCAGGGTCCAGCCGATCGCGGGAGCGAAGACCAGCAGGCAGACCGCGACGGCCAGGGCCTTGGGCCAGTGCCAGACCACCACGGTCTGCCGCACCGCATAGGCAGTGATCATCGCGATCGCGCCCTGCGCCAGGTTGAGCACGCCGGTCGCCCGGTAGCAGACCACCAGCCCGATCCCGGAGAGCGCGGCGGCGGCCCCGACGGTGAGCCCGGCCTGCGCCAGGTCCAGCGGCAGCGACGCCAGCTGCGCGTGCAGCAACGGCGCGTGTAGCAACTGCGCGTGCACCAGCTGAGCGGCGGGCACGTCAGGCCTCCGACGCGCTGTCAGCCGCGTCGCCAGGACCCGCGTTCCGGTCCGGCGTGCAGAGCGGACACGGACGCAGCCCGCGCTCGCGGGCCCCGGCCGGGGTCACCGGGACCGCGTCGCCGCGACCCTCGACCAGGAGGCACCCGACCCGGTGGTACGTGCGGCCGTTCGGCAGGTACGCCAGCCGCTCGGCGGCGCTGCCGGGGTGCGTCACGGCCGGCTCGGAAACGCCGCCCGAGGCCTGCTGGGACCGGGTCGCCTCCTCGACCAGCAGGTCGTACAGTAGGGCCAGCTGGCGGCGCAGCCGGTCGTCCTCACCGATCCGATCGCGCCGCGCCTCCTCCTCGGCCGCCCCGGGCCGGGCCAGCAGGACCGCGCCCGCGACGATCAGCGCCGCGCCGGGAACCGTGGCCGACGCGAGGTACGGGATCTGCCGCTCGGCGAAACGCTCGCCGGAGATGCCGTACCAGCCGAGCACGCACAGCAGGGCGCCCGCCGCGCCCAGCACCCAGCCCAACTGCGTCCACCCCGCCGTGAACCCTCGCACCGTGAAACCGCGAACCGTGAAGCCCCGCATCGTGAACCTCCGCATCATGGGGTTCCTCTCTCGGGATCTCGGGCTCTCAGGCTCTGGGCCGAATGGTCACGTTCCCTCATCAATACCCGCACGGGAGGGTTCCTGACGATGCCCGGGAGCTAGCTTGGGGATCCAGAGCTGATGCTAAGTCAGATCTCCGCACCCATCTCTCTCGACTCTCTCGCAACCCAGGACAGGGCGGTGAAGGTTGATGGACACAGAGCGGTTGGTGGACACAGAACGAGGTACGGGCCGAACCAGGACCGTCCTCTTCCGGGCCGGTACCGCGGCGGCGGTCCTGCTGCTCGCGGCGGCCTGCAGCAGCAGTGGCGGCAGCAGTGGCTCCGGCTCGCCCTCGGCGTCGGCCACTTCGGGCGCGGCCGGCAGTGCGCCCGCCGGCCCCAGTGGAAGTGCCGCAGCCGCAGCCTGCGGCAGCTCGGTGCCGTACACGGTCTCCGGCAGCGGACCCGCCGACGTGAAGACGGCCGCCCAGCAGGTCGCCGCGAACTACAACAAGTTCTTCGACCCGTCGACCTCCGACACCGCCAAGGTCGCGCTGTTGCAGAACGGGGTCAAGTTCACCCCGGTGCTGCTGGCCTTCGGCAAGGACCCGCAGGCGGCGCAGACGACGGTCGGCGTCACCAAGGTGGACTTCACCGGCGCCACCACCGCCGAGGTCACCTACAACGTCTGCCTGAGCGGCGCCGAAGCCCTGCCCAACAGCACCGGCAAGTCCGTCGAAGAGGGCGGAGTGTGGAAGGTCGCCGACACGACCCTGTGCGGGTTGCTCCAACTCAAGGCCGGCTCCTCGCCGATCCCCGGCTGCTCCTGAGGTGAGCGGGTGAGCGTCCTGCGCTCCGCACGCGCGAGGAGGGTCCGGGCGGCCGTCCTCGCGCTGCTCCTGCTGTGTGCGACCGCGTGCGGCAGCCGAGTGCCGCTGCGGGACTTCGGCGGCACCGCGCCAGCCGTCCCCGGGGGCACGGCGCAGCCCCCGATCCCGGTCGGCATCATCGCCTCGATCAGCAGCCCGCTGGGCGGCGACACCTTCTCCGGGCCGACGACCGGCGCCCAGGCCTTCTTCCAGGCGCTCAACGCGGCCGGCGGGATCAACGGCCGCCAGGTCAAGGTCTATCCGTGCGACGACAGCGGCTCCGGCATCGGCAACCAGAGCTGCGTGCACCAGCTGATCGACCAGGACCACGTGGTCGCCCTGGTCGCCGGGACCGAGCTGGAGTACGCGGGCGCGCCCTACGTGAGCGCGCAGGGTGTCCCCGACATCGGCGGCATCACCATCGGCACGGCCTACGACCAGTACCCGCACCTCTATCAGATCTACGGCACCGACGAACCGCGCGACGGCAGGACGGTCGGCTGGAACGGCGTGCTCTACCAGACCACCGAGGTCTACCGGTACTTCACGACCAAGCTCGGCCTCAGCCGCGCCGTGGTCGTCGCCTACAACCAGTCCGACTCCCTCCGCTACGCCGCGCAGCTCACCCAGGGACTCAAGGCCGAGGGCTACTCGGTGCTCAACGAGACCGTCGACTTCGCCCTGCCTGACTTCGCCGCCGTCGCCGCCGGCATGAAGGCCGACCACGCCCAGCTCCTACTCGACGCGATGGACCTGCGCGGCAACACCGGCCTCTGCCAGGCGATGGCCTCGGCGGGGGTCAGTGTGACGGCCAAGGTGACCAACGAGCAGAACTGGTCCGACGAGATCCGCTCCGACTACGCCTCCGTGCCCGGCTGCCGCGACGTCCTGTGGGCCACCTCGGACGCCCGCAACTACGAGGACACGCAGTACCCGGCGGTCGCCGCGTTCCGGGCGGCGATGCAGAAGTACTACCCGGACCAGCAGGGCCAGTTGTCCGAGTGGGAGCTACTGGGCTGGGCGGGCGCCCAGTGGTTCACCGACGCCGCCACCTCCTGCGGCGCGGACGTGACCCGCTCCTGCGTCGACGCCTACATGCAGCGCCCGCAGCCCTACGACGCCCACGGTCTGCTGATCCCGGCCTCGTTCGTGCCGAGCGCCCACCCGCCGACCGGCCCCACCAAGGCCTGCCTGAACGTGGCCCGTTGGGAGGACTCGGCCGACGGTGGCCAGGGCGGCTGGGCCACCCAGGTCCCGGACATGAACACCAACTGCTTCCAGGTGCCCGCGCTGCCGTACAAGCCGTGAGAGACGGTCAGGCTGTGATGCGGCGGGCTCAGCGCCCGTTGATCCCCTCGACGGGCGAGGAGGTGCCGACGCTGTCGGAGCTGTGCCTGCCGAGGCCGAGTCCCGATGAGAGGATCTTCTTGAGCTTCGGCGACAGCGTCGACGGGTCCGGCCCGACGCCGATCAGCTCCGAGGAGATGCTCATCGGCTGCGGGGTCACCGCGCGCAGCAGGATCCTGCCCTTGACGCCGGGGGTGTCCACGCCGCCGTACGGGGCCTTGAGCCGGTACACGGCGGTGGTGCGGGCCGGCAGCGTGGCCGGGCCGGAGAGCACCTTCCAGTAGTCCGAGATGGTCGCCCCGGTGCTGGTGGCGAAGTGCGGGGTGACCGCCTCGTCGCTGGTGTTGGTCACCGTCACCTGCACCCGCTGCAGCAGGTCCAGCAGCGCGAGTTCGCCGGCGCCGTCGCTGCCGCTCATCGCGGTCACAGACATCTGCAGCGGCGGGGGAGTGAGCATGGCCGCCGAGATGGTGACCACCGTCGGCGCGAGCAGCACCGGCACCAGCGCGGCGCGTACCGCCCGCGAGCCGAGCCAGCCTGCGCGCGGGTGCCAGGCGCGGTCGAAGTCGGCGGCGGAGACCGTCGCCGCGGCCATCACCCACAGCGGCACGGTCAGGTCGAAGTAGTCCTGCTGCGACCGGGTCGACAGGTAGAAGACCAGCCACGGCATCACGGTCACCGCCGGTCCCAGCCGCCGCGGGAAGAGCACCAGCAGCACCATCATCGCCAGGCAGAGCAACTGCCCGGCCACGCTGTAGAGATGCAGGCCACCGCTGCCGGAGGTGAAGAACGAGGAGATCCCGACCAGCCCCTGCCCGGCCGGGATCGCCTGCTGGGTCAGCGGGGTGAGCACCCCGCGCAGCCAGGCGTGCGTGCCCTGCAGGATGAACGGCAGGTTGATCGCCAGGAAGACCCCGGCGGTGATCGCCGCGTAGCGCAGCACCACCCGTGCCGCGTCCCGCGCGGGCATCTCGCCGCGCCGGATCATGAACATCCCGATCAGCAGGAACGGCGTCAGGAACCAGGTCAGCTGGTGCAGGCAGGCCGCGATCCCGAGGCAGACGGCCTGGGTGACGCCGATCAGGCCGAGCCGTCCGCCACGCCCGGTCCGGTGCCAGTAGGCCACGGTGACCAGCAGGAACGGCAGCTCCATGCAGCCCGGGTAGCCCATCTGCGCATAGTTGGGCAGCCAGCCGAAGCCGAAGCAGACGATCACCGCGACCGGGCGCCAGGAGACCGGCAGCAGCAGGAACATCACCACCGAGGCCAGCAGCAGCATCGCCGTCGCCGCCAGCCCGGCGGGCGGGTGGCTCAGGCCCAGCTTCATCGGGACCGCGGTGAAGATCGGCCCCAGCGGCGGGTAGTCGAGGCCGGTCGCCGCGCCGCCGTTCATCAGCGGGGTGGTTCCGACGTGGAACATCGAGAAGATCTGCGGCCACTGGGTCCCGTAGATGCGGCCGTGGTGCAGCAGGGTCCGGGCCGCCATGTGGATCAGCGAGCCCTCGTCGGTGCCGTAGTACACATGACTGGACACCACCCCGGGCGCGGGCGGCTGCGCGGCGGTGACCACGTAGAACCGGTTGACGCACTGCAGCGCGGCGACGGCCAGCATGAACGCGTCCACCAGCGTCATCACCCGCCGGGTCCGCACGCTCAGCGCCAGTACGGCGATCACCAGGATCGCGCCGAAGTACAGGATCACCGCGAAGGCGTGCACCTGCTGGTTGACGATGGTGCGGTTCCAGATGTCGCGCGCGCCGATCAGCATGGACGCGCAGGCGAGCACCGTCAGCATCCGGTTGACCTGGGCAGGCGGCAGCCGCAGCAGTTCCGGCGCGCTGTGCCCGGCCAGCACCCAGCGGCCGACCCGGCGCAGGCGCTCGGTGCGCGGCTCGGCGGAGACAGGTACCGCGCCGTCGTCCGGCTCGTCGTCGAGAGGAGCCGCAGGATCTCGGGACATCACTGGCACGAGCGCATCGTGACATGCCGTCAGCAGCTCCGGCCGCGCCCGCATGCTCCGGCTGCGGCCGAATTGACACCGCTGACCTGCGCTTTCTCGGCGGGCGAGTGAGGGGGCTGGTATCACTCCATCGGGTGAGGTCGTCCGGAATCCGGGACGGGGGCGCGCCCGGGGCGCGTGTCACGCCTCCGCGGCGGCGACGGCGCCGAGGATGGTCTCCGCGACCAGCGCCGGGTCGTCGTTCATCGGCACGTGGCCGCAGCCCGGCAGCCGGACGACCTTCGCCTTGGGCAGCCGGATCTCCGCGCGGTCGGCCTGCCTGGGGACCAGCAGCCGGTCCTTGGTGCCCCAGCCGATGGTCACCGGGACACCGCTGACGTCGACGCGGTAGTCGACGCCGCGTCCCGCCTTGAGGGTCGCGGCGAAGCCCTTCGCGCCGCGCAGCGCCCGGGTCTCGGCCAGTGCGTCCTCGGGCGCGCGCAGCTTCGGGCGGGCGTAGATCGAGCCGACGAGCAGGCCGCGGGTGGACGGGTTCTCGGCGAGCCGGCGGGCCAGCGGGGCGGGCAGGGTCCGCGCGCCGAAGCGCATACCGAGCAGCACGCCGAACGCGTAGGCCTGCTCCGGCCGGGTCCAGAACCCGGCGGGCGAGAGCGCCGTCACCGAGCGCGCCAGTCCACGTCGGCCCATCTCCAGCGCCAGCAGCCCGCCGAGCGAGTTGCCGACCACGTGCGGGCGCTCCACCTCCAGTGCGGCGCAGAGCGAGCCGAGGCCCGGCACGACCGACTCCAGGTCGTACGCGACCCCGGCCGGAAGCGGCGCGGACGCGCCGAAGCCGGGCAGGTCGATCGCGATCACGTCGTGCCGCTCGGCCAGCGCGGGGAGCACCGGCTCCCAGGCCTGCCAGTGGTGGCCGATCCCGTGCATCAGGAGCAGCGGGGTACCGCTGCCCCGGCGCTCGTACCGCACGGTGACGGTGCGCGGGCCGTGCGGTGTTTCGTGCTGGTACGCGATCTCGGCGGGCATGGCGACTCCCTTACTAGACCTGGTGTCAGTAAGAATTACCGGAGAGTAGCTTCGCCGACAAGAGGGTGCGCGGAAGAGGAGCTGCCGGGTGGAATCTGTGGTTCAGGGAGCGATGGGGTTCAGGGTGCAGTGTGGCTCGGGGTGCAGCAGGGTTCAGGGTGTGCTGGGGCTCAGGGCGCGCTGGGCGAGTACAGCAGGATGTACGCGCCGTAGAGCCCGGACGAGATCGCGCAGGCCGCGAGGACCGCGTAGAGCGTGGCCTTGGTCCGCACCCGGGCCAGCCCCGCCGCCAGCGGGATCAGCAGCGGGAAGGCCGGCAGCAGGAACCGGGCCCGCGAGGAGAAGAAGGCGGTGTCGCCGTAGGAGATCACCATGATGACGAAGCTGAACATCACGAACGCCAGCGGCTGACGCTGCGCCAGTGAGGTCACGAAGACCACTGCCGCCGCGATCAGCACCCCGGCTACCACCGGGTAGTACAGGCCGACCGGGTTGGCCGAGGTGAAGAGCAGCCGCATGTCGTGCGCGGTCGACGCGCCGAAGTTGAACTTGGAGTGCCAGCCCGCCTGTATCTGGAAGTAGGCGTTCCAGCTGTGCAGGCGCAGCGCCGTCCAGGCGACGAAGCCGACCCAGCCGACGGGCGCCATCAGGATCGCCGCCAGCGGCTTCCACAGCGGCGGCTCGTCGGCGACCGGGGCGGCGGCGAGGTCGGTGCCGTCGAACCAGGGGAGCCGGTCCAGCCAGGGGAGGAGCCGGGTGCGTCCCTGCTCTGAGCGGCGCTCCTGGTAGCGCAGCCAGATCTCCATGGCCGCCGCGCACATCACCGCCGCCGCGACGGCGACGCCGGTCGGCCGGGTCAGGCCCGCGAGGACCGACAGCACCCCGGCCGCGATCCAGCGCCGGGAGACCACGCAGTAGAGCGCCCAGGCGGAGAACATGGTGAACGCCGACTCGCTGTAGCCCGCCGTCTCGACGGCGGCGACCGGGGCCACGCCCCACAGCAGCGCGGCGATCGTGCCGATCTTGTCGCCGTAGCGGAACGACGTCGCCGCGAAGATGCCCCAGGCCGCGCCTACCGCGCACGCCGAGGCGGTCAGCACCCCGACCGTGCCCCAGCTCAGGAAGGGCAGCACGGTGTGGGTGACCTTGATCATCGCCGGATAGACCGGGAAGAAGGCCAGGTTGGTCGTCTGTATCGTCGCGCCGGGCAGCATCGGACGTATCGCGTGGTCGTAGCCGTGCTGGGCTATGTCCAGGTACCAGGACGCGTCCCAGTGCAGGGCCAGCCGACGCAGTGCGTAGCTCACCGAGCCCGGGCTGAGGAAGATGATGAGCGACATGCCGACGGCGCGCGCCACCATGAAGAGCAGCAGTGCCGGTTCGGCGGCCCGGAGCGCCAGGGCCAGTCCGGTGCGCCACCCTCTCGGGGTCCGTACCGGGAGGCGGATCGCGAGGCCGGAGGTCGGCGCGTGCGCCTGGCCTGCCTTCTGCTCGGGCTGCTCGGGCGCGCTGGTCGGAACGCTCACGGTTTCCTCGGTGATGGGAAGGGCTCGAAGATCGGTCGGCATGAGGAGCCGAGCATGACGTCATCCTGTCAGCTCAATGTGTACGGATCGGAAAATTGAGGTGAGATCCGGTTCGGAGTGAAGGCGGGCCGACGTGCGGCTTTGCGTTCGAGTGGCGGAGCTGCGCACGACCTGCGCACAACCTGTGTCAGGGCCGCGCCTGCCTTGGGGCAGACGTGTGTCGGGCTCGCATTGGTTGCATGTCGGACCTGTGCCGGGTATGCGGGCGGCGTGAGTTCGGGTAAAAATTGACAAAATGTTGAAATGACGCTTCTCTGCCCCTTATGGGGACAGGGTTCGGTGGGGTGGCATGGCGTCGGGCCGGGGCGGAGCTGGTGGGGACGGCGCTGCTGGCGGCGGTGGTGGTCGGGTCGACGGACAAGGCGGTCGCGCTCGGTCGTGATCCCGCCACGGTGCTCCTGGCGACCTCGCTGGCGACCTCCAGTGCGCTCGGGGTGCTGATCCTGCTCTTCGCCCCGGTCTCCGGCGGTCACCTCAATCCGGTGGTCACCCTCACCGTGCGAGGTCTCTCCGTGCGCGCCCGCGTCGTCCGTCTCGTCGCGCAGCTGCTCGGTGCCGCCGTCGGCGCGGTGCTGGCCGAGGCGATGTTCGGCAGGCCGCTGCTGGCCGCAACCGGCGCGCGCCTGGGCGGGGCCGGGACGCTGCTCGGGGAGGTGGTCGGCACCGCCGGGCTGATCCTGGTCGTGCAGGGCCTCGACCGCACCGGCCGGGACCGGATGATCCCGTCGGCGGTGGCCGCTTACGTCGCGGCCGGGATCTGGTCCACCTCCTCCGGTGCCTTCGCCAACCCCGCCGTCACCGTGGCCCGTTCGCTCACCGGCGGCCCGTCCGGCCTGGCTCCGGCGTCACTCCCCGCCTTCCTTGCCGCGCAGCTGATGGGAGCGGCGCTCGGCGGCGTGGTGGCCGCACTGATCTTCCGCCGGTCGCCGGAAGCGTCGCCGGAGATTTCGCCGGAAGGGTCTGCGGATGCGTCTGCTGATGCCTCTCCGGATTCATCGCTGCACATCGCGGCCGACGCTTGCGCGTCCTGTGGCAGGTGGTCCGGCAACCCTCTGCGCCCGTCCCCGTCCTGCCGCGCGGAGGGCTGTGCCCAGGGCTGCGCGTAGGGCTGGAGGGCTGCGCTTAGGATCGAACCGTCGGTGGGTCGAGGTCCGGTGAAGGGGGCGGCAGGTGGCAGCGGATCAGGCGGCGGCCGGCCGGTTCGAGGAGGAACGGCCGGGTGTCATCGCCGCCTACGCCGCGTTGCTCGCCGAGGCCGAGAGCCCCCTGGTCGCGACCGGCCGTTGGCCCAGGGTCCGCCGCAACGTCGAGAACGTGCTGCGCGAGTGCGCGGCCGGACTGCGTGGCGAGCAGCCCCAGGTGTCCGATGCCGCACTGGTCAGCGTCGAACTGCTCGGCGCCCGGCGCGCCCTCGACGGCATCCCCGCCGAGGAGTCGGTCCGTGCCGCGCGATTCCTCTGGCAGGCCACCGGGCCCGCGCTGGAGCGTGCCCTCGCGCCCGTGCCGCCGCGCCTGCGCGACCAACTCCGCCGCCAGGCGGGCCGCGCCTTCTACCGCAGCGTCAGCACCCGGCTCCGGGCCGGTGCCGCCGGATACGCCGACCACGGCCTGATCGACCTGTTGGTCGGCATCGAGCGGGCCGCACTCGGAGCGGGCCAGGCCCCGCTGCCCACCCAGCGGACCCCGGAGGCCGCATCGGGGTCTCGCCCCGACCCCGGCGCCCACCGCCGCATCGCCGCCGAACTCGGCGTGCCCGAGACCCCCGAGGCGGAGGTCCGCACCACCCTCCGAGCCGCCCTCCGGCGCGCGGAGGCCCGCGAGCGGTGATCGCGGCGGGCGCCCAGCGCGTGGTGCGAAGGTAGCGCCGGCCGCCCGCTGAGCAGGCGAGACCTTCACACCACGCCCTACGCTGGCCGTGTATGACCTCCGTCCGGGCCCGGCCCGTACCCCTCTCCCGTCCCGCTGACAGCGGACCCGCGCTGCGCCGGACCGTGGGGCGCGCCGCGCCCGCGCTCGTCGCCTTCGCGGCCGTCCGCGGGCTCGGGATCGTGCTGGTCCTCGGGTACGGATGGGCCCACGGCAAGGACCCGATCGCCCGGCTCGGCACGCTCTGGGACGCCGGTTGGTACGCCCTGATCGTCGACCACGGCTACTCCCGGAGCAACGGCGCGATCGGCGCGCACGGCATCCCCTACTCGCCGCGCGCCTTCTTCCCGCTCTACCCCGGCCTGGCCCGCGCGGTTCGCGAGGTCACCGGGATCGACACGGCCGGCGCCCTGGTCGCCGTCTCCTGGGTGTCCTCCCTGGCGGCGGCCTGGGCGATCTTCGCCATCGCCGACCGCCTCTGGAGCCGTCGGGTCGGCGTCATCGCCGCCGTGCTCTGGGGCGTCCTGCCGCTGGCCGCGGTGGAGTCCATGGGTTACTCGGAGGCGCTCTTCACCGCCCTCTGCGCCTGGAGCCTCTACGCCCTGCTGGCGGAACGCTGGGTCAGCGCGGGGGTGCTCTGCGCCCTGGCCGGGCTGACCCGACCGAGCGCCTCCGCGCTGATAGCGGCGGTCGCGCTGACCGCGCTGATACGTCTGTGGCGCGATCGCCCGCCGGGCCTGCGCGGCCTGCTGCACCTGCGGGACGGACGATGGCGTCCGGCGGCGGCCGTGGTGCTCGCCCCGCTCGGCTGGCTCGGCTACGTGGTCTATGTGAGCCTGGCCGCGCACTCGCTCGACGCCTACTTCCACATCCAGGACGCGTGGAACACCGGCCTCGACTGGGGCGGCAGCACCCTGCACTGGTACGCCCGGCTCACCGCGGACCTCTTCGGCTCCAACGCGAGCGCCCGCCACTGGGCCGTCGGCAAACTCCCGGAGGCGCTCACCGGGATCGGCTACCTGGTGCTGCTCGTGGCAGCCCTGTGCCGGCGCGGCTACCGCAGGCAGCCGCTGCCGCTGTTGGTCTTCGGGGCGGGCATGGTCCTGGTCGACGTCGTCAACGCCTCGCCCTACCCGCCGATCGCCCGGTTCCTGCTCCCGGCTTTCACCCTGCTCTACCCCTTGGCCCAGTGGCTCGCCGACCGGCGCGCCGTCGCCTGGCCGTTCCTGGCGACGGCGGCGGTCGCGTCCGCCGTGTACGGGGTGTCGCTGGTGTACTACGGCGGCGCGCCCGCCTGAACTCGCGTTCTGGGGCGGACGCGCCGACCTGCGCTCGGCTCTTGGCTCAGTCCTTGAACTCGGCTCAGTCCGTGAACGTCTCGCCGCGACCGGCCATCTCGACCAGCAGCGCCGGGGGCTCGAACCGCTCGCCGTAGGCCGCCGCCAATTCGCGTGCGCGCGCCGTGAACCCGGCCAGACCGCCCTCGTAGCCGTTGACGTACTGCAGCACGCCGCCGGTCCAGCCTGGGAAGCCGATCCCCAGGATGCTGCCGATGTTGGCGTCCGCCACCGAGGTGAGCACGCCCTCCTCCAGGCAGCGGACGGTGTCCAGCGCCTCGGCGAAGAGCATCCGCTCCTGCATGTCGCGGAACGGGACGCCCACTCCCTCGGATGCCTCCGCTCGCCCGGATGCCTCCAGTCCCTCGGAGCCGGTGCTGCCGGGCTTGGTGAAGTGCTCGCGCAGCCCCGGCCACAGCCCGGCCCGCTTGCCGTCGACGTAGTCGTAGAAGCCCGCGCCGCCGCTGCGTCCGGTGCGGCCGAACTCGTCCAGCATCCGGTCCAGCACCACGTCCGCCGGGTGCGGGGCCCAGGCACGGCCCTCGGCCTCGGCCGCCAGCCGGGACTCCTCGCGGATCTTGCGCGGCAGGGTCAGCGTCAGCTCGTCCATCAGCGACAGCACCTTCGCCGGGTACCCGGCCTGCGCCGCCGCCTGCTCGACCGACGCCGGGTCGACGCCCTCGCCGACCATCGCCACGCCTTCGTTGATGAACTGCCCGATCACCCGCGAGGTGAAGAAGCCGCGCGAGTCGTTCACCACGATCGGGGTCTTGTTGATCTGCCGGACCAGGTCGAACGCCCGGGCCAGCGCCTCGTCGCCGGTCTGCTCGCCCTTGATGATCTCGACCAGCGGCATCTTGTCCACCGGCGAGAAGAAGTGCAGCCCGATGAAGTCCTCGCGCCGCTTGACGCCCTCCGCCAGCGACGTGATCGGCAGCGTCGAGGTGTTGGAGCAGAGCAGCGCGTCGGGCAGGACCACGTCCTGGATCTCGGCGAAGACCTGGTGCTTGAGCGCCGGGTTCTCGAAGACCGCCTCGATCACCGCGTCGCAGCCGGCCAGGTCGGCCACGTCACCGGTCGGCGTGATCAGGGCCAGCAGCGCGTCCCGCTTGGCCTCGGTGGTCCGGCCGCGCGACAGCGCCTTGGCGAGCAGGGTGCGGGAGTAGTCCTTGCCCCGCTCGGCCGCCTCCGCGCTGACGTCCTTGAGCACCACCTGGATGCCCGCCCTGGCACAGGAGTAGGCGATCCCCGCGCCCATCATGCCCGCGCCCAGCACCGCGACCTTGGTCACCTTCCGGGCCGGGACGTCGGCGGGCCGGTTGGCGCCCGAGTTGACGGCCTGGAGGTCGAAGAAGAACGCCTGGATCATGTTCTTCGCGGTCTGGCCGGTCGCCAGCTCGGTGAAGTAGCGCGCCTCGATGGTGAAGGCGGTGTCGATGTCCACCTGCGCCGACTCGACGGCGGTGGCCAGGATGTTGCGCGGCGCCGGGTAGGGCGCGCCGTTCAGCTGCTTCTTCAGGTTGGCCGGGAAGGCGGGGAGGTTGGCGGCGAAGGCGGGCGAACTCGGCGTGCCGCCGGGGATCTTGTAGCCCTTGACGTCCCACGGCTGCTGCGCGGTCGGGTTTGCCTCGACGAACGCCCGTGCCTTGGCCAGCAGTTCGTCGCGGTCGGCTGCCAACTCGTGGACCAGCCCGTGCTCCAGGGCCTGCGCGGGCCGGTACTGCTGTCCCTGCAGCAGCACCTTGAGCAGCGCGTCGGTGATCCCGAGCAGCCGCACGGTACGCACTACACCGCCACCGCCCGGCAGCAGACCCAGCGTCACCTCCGGCAGCCCGATCTTGACCTGCGGCGCGTCCAGGGCCACCCGGTGGTGGCAGGCCAGCGCGAGCTCCAGGCCACCGCCGAGCGCGGCCCCGTTGATCGCGGCGACGACGGGAACGCCCAGCGTCTCCAGCCCGCGCAGGGCGCGCTTGAGGACCAGCGAGCCCTCGAAGAACTCCTGCGCGTCGGCGGGCTGGACGGCGCTCAGCATGCGCAGGTCGCCACCGGCGAAGAAGGTCTTCTTGGCGGACGTGACGATCACGCCGCGCAGCTCACCCGCGTCGCGCAGCGCGGTCAGCCGCGCGACGACGGCGACGAAGTCGGCCGTGAAGGCCGTGTTCATGGTGTTGACCGACTGGTTGGGGTCGTCCAGGACGAGGGTGACGACACCGTCGGCGTCCTGGTCGAAGCGGACCGTGGACTGCTCGGCTGCGGTGGTGTTCTGCTCGGTCGCGGTGTTCTCGGTGCTCATGGGTTGTGGTCTCCAGGCGCGGGGTCGGCGTGCGGCGAGGGGGAGGGGCGGTGCGGCTTCGAACCGGCCGTCACAGTCGCTCGATGACGGTCGCGATGCCCATGCCGCCACCCACGCAGAGGGTGATCAGGCCGCGGCGCAGGTCGCGCCGCTCCAACTCGTCCAGGACGGTGCCCAGCAGCATCGCCCCGGTCGCACCCAGCGGGTGCCCCAGCGCGATCGCGCCGCCGTTGACGTTGACCTGCGCGTGGTCGAAGCCCAGCTCGCGGATGAAGCGCAGCGCCACCGCGGCGAAGGCCTCGTTGATCTCCACCAGGTCGATGTCCTTGGCCGTCAGACCCGCCTTGGCCAGGGCCTTCCGGGTCGCCGGGGCCGGGCCGGTCAGCATGATCGTCGGGTCCGACCCGGAGACGGCCGCGGAGACGATCCGCGCCCGCGGCGTCAGCCCGTACCGCTCGCCCACCTCGGCGTTGCCGATCGCGACCAGCGCCGCGCCGTCCACGATGCCGGACGAGTTGCCCGCGTGGTGCACGTGGTCGATCTTCTCGATCCAGTGGTACTTCTGCAGCGCCACCGCGTCGAACCCGCCCAGCTCACCAATGGTCGCGAAGGAGGGCTTGAGGCCCGCCAGCGACTCCACGGTGGTGCCCGGGCGGATGAACTCGTCGCGGTCGAGGACGGTGATGCCGTTCCGGTCGCGCACCGGCACGACGGAGCGGTCGAACCGGCCCTCCTTCTGCGCCTCAGCCGCGCGGGCCTGGGACTCGGCGGCGAACGCGTCGACGTCCGTGCGCGAGTACCCCTCGACGGTGGCGATCAGGTCCGCGCCCACGCCCTGCGGCACGAATCCGGTCTCGTAGCTGGTCATCGGGTCCATCGCCCAGGCGCCGCCGTCGCTGCCCATCTTCACCCGGGACATCGACTCCACGCCGCCCGCCAGGACCAGGTCCTCCCAGCCCGAACGGACCTTGGCGGCAGCCAGGTTGACCGCCTCCAGGCCCGAGGCACAGAAGCGGTTCTCCTGGACGCCGGCCACCGTGTCCGGCAGCCCCGCGGCGATCGCGGCGACCTTGGCGATGTCCGACCCCTGGTCACCGAGCGGGCTGACCACGCCGAGCACGACGTCGTCGATCGCCGCCGGGTCGAGGTCGGGGAACCGTCGCCGGATCTCGTGGATCAGCCCGACCACGAGGTCGATCGGCTTGGTCCCGTGCAGCGACCCGCTCGCCTTCCCCCGGCCACGCGGGGTGCGGATCGCGTCGTAGACGAATGCTTCGGGGGTTCCGGTGGTCACGCTGACTGCCTGCTTTCTGGCGAAGTGTCAGGGGTGGAATGGTCTTTGGGGTGGGACGGTGTTTGGGGTGATGGTCTTGGGGTGATGGTCTTCGGGTGCGCGGAGGTCGTGGAGCCGGGGCTCACGTCCTGGCGTCAGGGTCGTGCGGGGCTTCGGCGTCCGCGTCCGCGTCCGCGTTGGCGTCCACGTCCACGTCCACGTCCGCTTCCGCTTCCGCTTCGGCGTCGAGCAGGGCGGGCAGGTCCCAGTCGGCGGCGACCGAGGCGCGTCCCGCGTCCGGCAGCGCCGGAGGGCGGGGTACGGCGGTCGGAGTGCCCGAGAAGCGGGGTGCGGGCGCGGGCTGGGGGACTCCGTCGTGAACGGCGTAGCTGCCCCGCGCCTGCAGGTGCGGGTGCTCGGCGGCTTCGTGCAGGTTGAGCACCGGCGCGACGCACGCGTCCGTCCCCTCGAAGACCTGCTGCCACTCGGCCAGCGTCCGGGTGGCGAAGCGTTCGGTGATCAGCGTGCGCAAGTCGTCCCAGCGCCCGAAGTCGCGCTGCCCCGGCGCGTCGGCGGGCAGGTCCAGCAGCTTGGCGAACTCGGCGTAGAACTGCGGTTCCAGCGCGCCCACGGCCATGTGTCGACCGTCGGCGGTCGCGTAGACGGCGTAGAAGGGCGCACCGCCGTCGATGATGTTGACGCCACGCCGGTCCTGCCAGCGCCCGCCCGCCATGAACCCCCACAGCACCGTGGTCAGATGGGCCGCGCCGTCCACGATGGCGGCGTCCACCACCTGTCCCTGTCCCGTCGCGCGGGCGTGGTGCAGCCCCGCCAGCAGGCCGACGACCAGGTAGAGCGAGCCGCCCGCGTAGTCGCCCACCAGGTTGACCGGGATCGCGGGCGGCCCGTCCGCCGCGCCGACCAGCCCGAGCACGCCCGCAGTGGCGATGTACCCGATGTCGTGCCCCGCAGCCTGGGCCAGCGGCCCCTCCTGCCCCCAGCCGGTCATCCGGCCGTACACGAGCCGGGGGTTCCTGGCGAGGCAGTCGGCCGGTCCCACGCCCAGGCGTTCGGCCACGCCCGGCCGGTACCCCTCGATCAGCAGGTCCGCGCGCCCGACCAGGTCGAGCACCTGCGCCACTCCGTCCGCCGACTTGAGGTCGAGGACCACGCTGCGCTTGCCCCGGTTGGTGACGTCCAGCGCCGGATCCCCGGCGAGCGGCGCGCCTCCGGGCCGGTCCACCCGCACCACGTCCGCGCCGAGGTCGGCCAGCAGCATCGCCGCGAACGGCCCGGGCCCCAGCCCCGCCAGCTCCACCACCCGGACACCGGCGAGCGGTCCCGCCTGGGCGGGTGGGTCGGGGATCGGCGCGGCGGACTCGGGCATCGGGCCTCCACAGAACGGGGAGCGGCGACATGACTGCGTAGAGCCGATGCTAGGGAGTTAACTCGCCAGTAACAAGAGGCGGCAGGGCCGGGACCTCGGAAGTCGCGCCGTTCAGCGCCGCTTCGTGCCGTTCAGCGCCGTTCAGTTCCCGGTGTCGTCCTGGCTGCGCAGGTCGAAGACGCGCTTGATCTTGCCGACCGACCGCTCCAACGTCTCCGGGTCCACGACCGTCACCGCGACGCTGATGCCGACGCTGTCCTTCACCCCCCGCGCGATCTCCGCAGCCGCCGCGTCGCGCTCCGACGTGGTGGCGTCGGGCCGTGCCTCGACCCGGACCTCCATGCGGTCCAGCCGTCCGCTCCGGGTCAGCCGCAGCTGGAAGTGGGGTGCGACGGTGGGTGTGCGCAGCACGACCTCCTCGATCTGGGTCGGGAAGACGTTGACCCCGCGCAGGATGATCATGTCGTCCGAGCGCCCGGTCACCTTCTCCATCCGACGGAACGCGGGCCGGGCTGTGCCGGGCAGCAGCCGGGTCAGGTCACGGGTGCGGTAGCGGATGATCGGCAGCGCCTCCTTGGTGAGTGAGGTGAAGACCAGCTCGCCGGTGCCGCCCGCAGCCATCACGTCCGCGTCGAGCACCTCGTCCGTCACCGGGTCCACCACCTCGGGGAAGAAGTGGTCCTCCCAGATGTGCAGCCCGTCCTTGGTCTCGACGCACTCGCTCGCCACGCCCGGACCGATCACCTCCGACAGCCCGTAGATGTCCACGGCGTGGATGTCGAGCCGTTCCTCGATCTCGCGCCGCATCTCCTCGGTCCACGGCTCCGCCCCGAAGATGCCGACCTGGAGTGAGGTGCTGCGCGGGTCGACCCCCTGCCGCTCGAACTCGTCCAGCAGCGTCAGCATGTAGGACGGCGTGACCATGATGATCTCGGGCCGGAAGTCCTGGATGATCTGCACCTGCCGCGCGGTCATCCCGCCGGACGCCGGGATCACCGTGCACCCGGCCCGTTCCGCGCCGTAGTGCGCGCCGAGCCCCCCGGTGAACAGCCCGTACCCGTACGACACGTGCACCTTGTGCCCCGGCCGCCCGCCCGCCGCGCGGATCGAACGGGCCACCACGTCGGCCCACAGGTCCAGGTCGCCGTCCGTGTACCCGACCACTGTCGGCCGCCCTGTGGTGCCGCTGGACGCATGGATCCGCCGCACCCGCTCCATCGGCACCGCGAACATCCCGAACGGGTACGTCTCGCGCAGGTCCGCTTTGGTGGTGAACGGGAACCGCGCCAGATCGGCCAGACTGCGGCAGTCGTCCGGAGCCACCCCGGCCGCGTCGAACTTGCGCCGGTAGAGCTCGACGTTGTCGTAGGCGTGACGGAGAGTCCAGCGCAGTTGCCTGAGCTGGTGCGCGTGCAACTCCTCCGGGCTGAGCCGCTCGCCGGCGTCGAGCAGGTCGGCCGGGGGAGTCGAGGTGGGGACGGGCATGCGCGGAACTCCTGCCTACCAGTCGGGCGCGCCACGGATCCACTGACTGGATGTGGTTGCCAACCGAATGTTCGGTTGATCGTCCGTCGCGGGTCGGGCGGCTGTCAAGGATCACGGCTGGGCTGGTTGTGATCCCTGGCGACATGACCTCGGCCTGGCCTCCGCCTGACCTCTGCCTTGGCCTTGAGATTGAGGTCCGTTGAAGTGTGAATTGAAGAATTCTTCAATCCCTGCGAAGGTGGCTGTGGGAGGGGCTTCCAGCGTGCATTGTGAGGAGGCCGCGGTGGACCGGAACGAGCAGCTCGACCAGGTCGAGGACGTCGCTGGATTCGATCAGGTCGATCAGTCCGGCTACCTGGGGGAGGCGGGCCGCAAGTCGGCCGAGGTCCTCCTTCGACAGGTTGCCGACGCCCGCTCCGCGCTGGCGACCGCGGTGGCCATCAAGGATCCGGTGGGTGTCTCTCGCGCCCTCGACGAGCTGGAGGAAGCCCTCCGGGAGGCCCGCGAGGGCGGTGTCGAGGTTCCGCCGTTGGCATCCGAGTAATCGAACGGAATGACTAACTCGTTCGTGTTCGGAAGATAGTCCTGATGGGCCATGGTCTTGGGTGGGGTTGTGGCTTGATAATTGTTCTATGGACGCCTCGATGTTCGGGGGCGGGTGTGAAGACGGAGATGGCGTCCATGGGTGGGGTGGGTCCCCGGAGTCCCAGGGTTCGTCTTCTGGTTCGGATCCCCGTAACCCCTCAATTCCTTCTCCTTCTCCGGCTGGTGATGACTGGCTGGGTCTGCCGCGGGATGCGGCGGGTTCCCGGTTCGTCTCGGGTACTCCTTCCTCTTCGCGTCAGGCGCGGTTCGCGGATCCGCTGCGGACTCTTCCGGGGTGTGCGCGGGAGTTGTTGACGGCGCTTGCGGATGAGGGTGATGACGCGCTGCTGGGTGCGGGTGTGGATTTCCTCGCGGAGCAGTTCCTGGCGCTTGAGCGTGTGACGGAGATGTTGGACGCGCAGAAGCTGCGCCGTCTCGCGGTGTTCGATCGCGTGGGTGGTGCGACGGCGGTGCGGTGTCGTTCGACGAAGGGTTTCCTGCGGACGCATGCGCAGATGGCGCAGGGCCACGCGAACCGGTTGGTGAATCTGGCGCGGGACTTGGACAAGTTGCCGACGGTGCGTCAGGCCCAGGCCGAGGGCTCCCTCTCCACGGACCAGGTGGAGATCCTCGCGAAGGAGCTCGCCCCCATCGAGGACACCTCGGCCCGTCATCAGGCGGAGGTGTTGATGGTGGAGCAGACCCCGAAGCTTCACCTCGCCCACGTGCGTCAGGCGGCGAAGCAGATCCACGCCCACCTCGTCCCCGAGCAGGATGCCGAGGCGAGGGACGTTCCGGCGGTGTTCCAGTCCTGGGTCAAGCTCTCCGCCACGGGGACGTCGGACCGGCCGTTCTGGGTCCTGTCGGGGGAGCTGTCGCCGGTGGCGGGGGAGAAGCTGCGGGTGGCTCTGGAGGCGGCGATGGGCGCCCCCGTCGAGGGCGAGACCCGGACGCATTCCGAGCGGATGGGCGACGCCCTCGAATCTGTCACGGATCTCGCGCTGGGTTCGGACAAGCTGCCCACCACGGGTGGGCAGCGTCCGCACCTGACGCTGATCGCCGACCTCGACGCCCTGCGCACCACCTGCCCCACCCACCCGGTCCTCGCCACCGAGGACGGCGACGAGTTGTCGGGGCTGCTGCGCCCGAAGGCGGCGGCGACCACGACGCGTGGCTATCAGCTCCCGGCGTGGCAGGCGCGGAAGGAGTCCTGTGACTGCCAGCTCCGGGTCATCCTCACCCGGGGTCAGGACAAGCCGCTGTCGATCGGCCGGGCTACCCGTACTGTTCCCGCGCACCTGCGGGACGCGGTCATCGCCCGGGACCGGCACTGCGTGTGGCCCGGCTGCGACCGGCCGCCCACCTGGTGCGAGGCGCACCATCTGGTCCACTGGGCCGACGGTGGCGAGACGGGGCTGGACAACCTCGCCCTGCTCTGCAACGAACACCACACCGATCTCCACCACACCGGCTGGGAACTACAGATGAAGAGCGGCCGACCCCGAGCTGTCCCACCACCCGACACCCCACCCCCACCCAACACCCGCTACCCCCACCGCGACTAGCAACCCCCCGCCCGCCGACCAGCCGCTGTCCCAGCCGGGAGCGGCCCATCGGCACGCCCTCACACGCGTGGGCTCAGCGCACTCCGCGGGGGCGGAACTGGATGCTGATGCGTGGGCCCACCGGGCGGGCGGTCTTGGGGATGGCGTGCTCCCAGGTTCGTTGGCACGAGCCACCCATCACGATCAGGTCGCCGTGGCCCAGCAGCTGACGAACCGTTGTGCCGCTCAGGTTGTACTCGGGGCGGGGGCGGAGCAGCAGTGCCCGGGGCTCGCCAACGGACAGGATCGCCACCATGGTGTCCTCTGTCCGGCCTCGGCCGATGGTGTCGCCGTGCCAGGCGACGCTGTCGCGCCCGTCGCGGTAGTAGCAGAGGCCGAGCGTGGCGAAGTGCTCGCCGAGCTCCGCCGTGTAGTGATCGCTCAGCATGTCCCGAGCGTCTCTGAGGAGCGGGTCGGGCAGGCGGTCGCCCTCGTCGTAGAAGGCGAGCAGGCGTGGCACGTCGACCACCCGCTCGTACATCTTCCGGCGCTCCGCGTGCCACGGCACCTGGGTCGTCAGCCGTTCGAACAGTGCGTCTGCTCCCGAGAGCCAGCCGGGCAGCAGGTCGATCCAGGCGCCGGCGCCCAGGTCCGTCCGAGTCGGAGAGGACATACGCAGGGGACGCAGGCACGTCTCCTCCGCCTCGTCGAACAGTGAGGCCTGCAGTGCTGCGGAGGTTGGCGTGTCGCCGGAGTGCTGGAGGGCCATGGAACGAGCCTACCTCCTTATTCGAACATGTGAGCGATAAGGAGTGCACGTGCGCGGTGCACTTCATGAACCGCACTACTGTGACTGAGCGCTCCGGTTGGCGACTGAGCGTTCGAGTTGGCGGGGACCGGGCTCAGCAGTCCGCTCCACCCCTGAGTCGGGGCACGATAGGTGGAACCTGGCCGGGCATGTTGGAACTATCGGAGACGTGTCGCAGTCCGGACTAGGTCGGCAACGGCTCTGGACCGGCTGTGCGGGGGCCAGGCGATGACGGTGGTGACTGCTGGCGCGTCCAGCACGGGCACGGCGGCGAGGTCGCCGTGCAGTTGGGCTCGGCACGACTCCGGTGAGACCGCGCAGGCTCGGCCGAGCGCGACGAGCTGCAGCAACTGTGCGTGGTCGCGGACCAGCGGGCCGGGGCCGGGCGGGTAGGTGCCGTCGGGGTCGGGCCAGCGCGGCAGGGGCAGGCCCGGCAGGCCGGTGATGTCGGCCATGTGCACCTGGGCGCGGACGGTGAGCGGATGCCCGGCCGGCAGGACCACCACCTGGCCCTCCGTGCCGAGCTCCTCGGTGTGGAACCCCGCCGTCGAGTCGAACGGCCGGTGCAGCAGCGCCACGTCGGCCCGGCCCTCGCGCAGGAGTCGTGCCTGCTCGGCCGGGCCGCACAGGATGACGTCGACGGGGACTGCGCCGGGTTCGGCGGCGTACGCGTCGAGCAGTTTCGCCAGCAGTTCACGGGACGCGCTGGCTTTCGTCACCAGAACGAGGCCGGGACGGCCGGTCGCGGACAGGGCGGCGCGGCGCGTCCGGCGCTCGGCGGCGTCGACCGCGTCCAGGGCCGCCCGACCCTCGACCAGCAGGACCGAGCCGGCCTCGGTCAGCGTGACGGTGCGGCTGGTCCGGTCCAGCAGCGCTGTTCCGAGCCGGCGTTCGAGCTTCTGGATCGCCCGTGACAGAGGCGGCTGTGCGATTCCCAGGCGCTGCGCGGCGCGTCCGAAGTGCAGCTCTTCAGCGACAGCGACGAAATACTGCAGTTCCCGCGTCTCCATGCGGCCACGCTACCCCTGATCAATACCCGGACGGTATCGGCGCCCACCCGATTGGTCTTGGACCTCCGCCGGGGGCCGAGAGCAGCATGGTCCCCATGAGCGAACGAACGATTGCGCTGGTCACTGGCGCGAACAAGGGCATCGGCTACGAGATCGCCGCGGGCCTGGGCGCCCTTGGCTGGCGCGTCGGCGTCGGGGCCCGCGACGAGCAGCGCCGCAAGGTCGCGGTGGAGCAACTGCGTGCGGCCGGAGTGGACGCCTTCGGTGTTCCGCTGGACGTGGCCGACGACGCGAGCGCGACAGCCGCCGCACGGCTGATCGAGGAGCAAGCCGGGCGCCTCGACGTGCTCGTCAACAATGCCGCCATCACCGGCGGCATGCCGCAGGAGCCCACTCAGGTCGATCCCGCGAACATCCGCACGGTCGTGGAGACCAACGTGATCGGCGTCATCCGCGTCACCAACGCGATGCTGCCGCTGCTGCGCCGCTCCGCCTCGCCGCGGATCGTGAACATGTCCAGCAGCGTCGGCTCCCTCACCCGGCAGTCGGGAACCGCTGCCGAGCAGACGGCGGGTCCGGTGGCCGTGGCGTACGCCCCCTCGAAGACGTTCCTGAACGCCGTCACCCTCCAGTACGCCCGGGAGTTGAGTGGCACGAACATCCTGATCAACGTCGGCTGCCCCGGCTACGTCGCCACCGACCTCAACGGCTTCCGTGGCGTGCGCACCCCTGAGCAGGGCGCGGCGATCGCCATCAAGCTCGCGACGCTGCCCGACGACGGGCCGACCGGCCAGTTCTTCGAGGACGCGGGCGTCGTGCCCTGGTGAAGTGCACGGCGGTGACCCGCGACAACACCGACCAGAAGTACGCGCACCTGATCGACCCGAACCGGATCGGCATGGCCGGACACTCCTGGGCGGCGACGCCACACTCAGGACCATGGCCACCGACAAGCGGGTGCGAGCCGGAGCGAACCTGGACGGTACATTCAGCAAGCCCATTCCGGACGCCGCCGTCGGGCGCCGCCCATTCCTGATGATCGGCACCCAGATCGACCACAACGTGGGTGGTTCGGACGCCAGTTGGGGAGACACCTGGGCCGGCCTGCACGGCTGGAAGCGGTGGCTGACCGTCGCCGGTACCGTCCATTTCAGTTTCACCGACCTGCCCGTCCTCAGCGCCGAGGTAGGTCTTCCCACCCCCAACGGGCAGACGCCCCCCGTGCGCGCGATGGGCATCACCCGAACCTACCTCGGGGCCTTCTTCGCCCAGCAGCTCAAGGGCATCCCGCAGCCGCTGCTCGACGGACCGTCGCCGGCCGACCCCGAGGTTGCTTTCCCGAACCCCTGGGCTCGCCACGGTCGATCGCTCCGCGCGAGCCGACGGCCCCGCTGCCTGAGCTGCGGCGGAAACCATCAGCGCCTGAGCGCTTCGGCGGGCGATACCCGCCGACTGAAGCGCTCGGTCACAACTACCGGACTGCAGGGCGCTGCAGAATCCGGAGTGCCATCAGGCCCGCCTCAGGATCGCGATCATCGCCGTGTCGTCCTGCAGCGGGCCGCCCACGTGGCGCTGGACGTCGTCGGTGAGCAGACGGAGCAGCGAGTCAGGGTTCTGGGCGGCGTGGACGGCCAGGGCCTGGACCCGGGGGAGGAGCGGGTAGAACCGGCCGTGGCTGTCCCGGGCCTCGATCAGTCCGTCGGTGTAGAGCAGCAGCACGTCGCCCGGTTCGAAGGGGAACTCGGTCTGGCTGAACCTTCCCAGCCCCGGCAGGTTCAGCCCCAGGCCGAGCGGCGGGCTCTTGTCGTCCACTTCGAGCAGCCGCACGCCGCCTCCGTGCAGCAGCAGCGGTGGCGGGTGACCGCAGTTGACGAGATGGAGCAGGGGACGCTGGTCGAAGATGTCGACAATCGCCGCGGTCACGAACCGCTCGCCGACGTCGCCCTCCGCGTCCTCGTAGCCGTAGTCGCTGCCGGAGCCGTCGTCTCTGGCGGAGTCATCGGCGTCGTAGCCGTAGTCGGCGCTGTATGCGAAGGCTTTCGCACCCCCGCCGGGGTCTGCGTTTTCCTCGTCATCGCCATGGCTGCCGCTGTCGGCGGCAGTCCGTCTGTCGATCCGGGCCTGGCTCTGCGCGAGCTCCGCCAAGCCCCAACTGACGCTGTCCTCGAGTGACGCGGCGAGCTCGGGGAGCGGGGCCTGGCGGTGTGCGGCGGCGTGAAACGCGCCCAGCAGCACGGCGGCGTCGCCCAGCGTCTCCAGGCCCTTGCCGCGGACGTCGCCGATGACCAGGCGGGTGCCCTCCTGGGTCCGAGCGGAGGCATACAGGTCACCGCCGACATGCGCGTCGACAGTGGCGGCGTGGTAGGCGGACGCGATCCGCAGCGGTCCGGCGCGGGTCGGGAGGGGGCGCAACAGGACTTGCTGCGCCGCCTCCGAGACGGATCTCACCCGTTCGAGTTCGCGGAAGCGTCGTTCGCGGACCCGGACGAAGACGACGATGAAGACCGAGATGGCGAAGAGCGAGGCGATCTGCACTTGCAGGTTCTCGGTGGTGATGGCGTCGCGGGCGATCCCGATGCTGACCAGCGCGGCCACGGCGAGCGCCCCGATGGCGGCAGTTGCCCGTGGGCCGGCGAAGGAGGCGGTGATCGCCGGAGCCACGACGAGCAGCGGGCCCAGGTGGATGTCGGCGGGGGCGACGATGTCGGAGGCGGCGATCAGCGCCATCAGCGCGAGCGGGAGCAGCAGGAGCAGTCGGCTCGACCGTCCGCCCGAGGCGCCGGACACCCCGCGCTGCCGCATGGCGCCGCTCCTCTCTCGCCCGCCTCCGCAGGTCTTCCCTGCCATGCTGGGTCTCCATGCCACGCCAACCCTGCCCCTTCCGCAACCGCTCGCGGCCGCCTGACCAGGCGGGTGATCCGGCGCGGGCCCGGTGCTGCGTCGGCGGGCGAGGCACTAGGCTCCGCGTGTGAGCAGTCCCCCGCTCGAGCCCTCTGCCGCCCTTGGCTCCTCTGCCTCCCATGCCCTTATCTCCCCTGCGTCCCCGGCACCGCTGGCGGCTGTCCGCGCGGGCGTGCCGGAGCGTGGGGAGCCGCCCAAGTACTTCCAGGTCAAGCAGAAGATCGATGCGGTCCTCGACGAGCTGGGTCAGGGGACGCCGCTTCCCACCGAGCGTGAGTTCGCCGAGCGGTTCGGGGTGTCCCGGATGACCGTGCGTCAGGCGATCCGGGAACTGCGCCTGGAGGGACGGGTACAGCGCAGCGGCCGGTCCACGGTGGCGGCCGGGCCCAAGCTGGTGCAGCCGCTGACCTTGGCCAGCTATACCGAGGGGGTGCGCCGGCAGGGGCGCCGTCCAGGGCGTCAGCTGATCGTGTTCGAGCAGGTCGCCGCGGATGCGGCACTGGCGGCGGGGTTGCGGATCGCGGTCGGCGCGCCGGTGCTGCACCTCGAACGGTTGTTGCTCGCGGACGACGAGCGCGTAGGGCTGGAGAGCACCTACCTCTCGGTGGCCCGATTCCCGGCACTGGCCGACGACTTCGACCCGACCACCTCGCTGTACGCCTTCCTCCGGGGCTCCGGCGTGATCTTCGCCGACGCCGACGAGCGGATCGAGACCGTCCTCGCCTCGCCGCGCGAGGTGCAACTGATCGGGACCAGCCCGGCCCTGCCGATGCTGCTGATGAACCGGGTGACCCGGGACGGCGACGGCATGCCCGTCGAGTGCGTGCGCGCCCTCTACCGGGGCGACCGCTTCAGCTTCACGGCACATCTCGTCGGCGAGGAGTGAGCCGCCCGGTGTCGATGGCCGTGGATAGCGCCCCTACCCACGGGCCCACTACCTAGTAGTAGGGCAGTCCGCTTTCAACTGCACCAATTCTCCGCAGAAGTCTCACATGGAGCACCTGTTCGACTTTGCCAGGGCACTTCTAGGCTCAGCCGGTACCGATCACGGCAATTTCCGCACGGAAGAATCCATGGACTACTGCCCAGCGTGCCGCCGTTACCTCAACGGTGCCCTCTGCTGCGCCGGTTGCGGCATCTCCGCCGGCGACCTTCGCGGCTCTTCCGTGCCCCCGCAGCGATCCGCTCCGCCCGTCATGCCTGCACCGGTGATGCCTGCACCGGTCATGACCGCACCGGTGATGACCGCGCCCGCGATGGCCGCGCCGGCGTTTACCCAGCCGTCGTACGCCCCGCCCACCGCTCCGCTGCCCACGCAGCCCTACGAGCCGGTGTACGAGCCCGCATACGAGGCGTCCTACCAAGGGCTGCCTGACGGATCGTCGGACGGTTTCTCCGAGATCGACCTGTCCGAGGATCTGGGTCCGCACGTGGGCTCTGACATGGTCCCGACCGCGGACCTGGACGCGGAGCCCGGCCCGGCGGATCCGGCGACCGACCTGGCCGCCGAACCGACCGCCGTGGCGGCCGCCGCGCCTGGCCCGCGGTCGGGCGGTCGACGGGCACAGGGTCGCCGTAAGGCGCGGCGGCATGGTCGGGGTGTCGTGGTGATCGGGGGAGTCGGCGCGCTGGCCATCGTCGCGGTGGGAACGGCGATCGTGGGCGGGGTGGTCTCGTCCGGCGCGGCGCCGGTGGGGGCGGCGCCGACTCCTGGTCCCGTCAGCAGCGCCGCCACGGCCTCGACGAGCGCATCGCCTGATCCTGGCCCGAGCCCCACCGAGACCGGCGTCCACCACGCTCCTGCGCCCCGGCCTTCCGCGCCGTCCGCCTCACCGCACGCCTCCGCATCGGGCAAACCGCATCCGTCGGCGCCAGCCTCCGCCTCGGCGGTGCCCAGCTCGACCGGGACCGGTTCGGCCAACGGGACAGCGGGCGGCACGACCGGATCGGGAACCGGAGGCACCCAGCCGTCGCCCACCCCCAAGCCCTCGCCGTCCTCGACCTGCCGCCCGTTCCTCTTCTGGTGTACGTGAGTTCTCGGTCTACTTCAGCAGCCGGGACATGCGGCGGTCGGCCAACGGCTTGCCACCCGTCTGGCACGTCGGGCAGTACTGCAGCGACGAGTCGCTGAACGACACTTCGAGGATGGTGTCGCCACACACCGGGCAGGGTTCCCCGGTGCGGCCGTGGACGCGGAGGCCGCTCTTCTTCTCGGCCTTGAGGTCGCGGAGCGCGAGCCCGTGGGCCCGCTCGACGGCGTCCGCAAGGGTCGTCGCCATCGCCTGGTAGAGCCGGGTGACCTCCTCGTCGGAGAGGTTGGCCGCGGGCTTGAACGGGGACATCTGCGCGGCGTGCAGGATCTCGTCGGAGTACGCGTTGCCGATCCCGGCCAGCACCGCCTGGTCGCGGAGGACGCCCTTGATCTGCCGCCGCTCGGAGCGCACCAGCTCCGCGAAGCGCTCCTCCGTCACGTCGGGGGAGAGCGGGTCGGGACCGAGTCGGGCGATCCCCGGCACGTCGTGCGGGTCGCGGACCAGGTAGACGGCCAAGTGCTTCTGCGTACCGGCCTCGGTGACGTCGAAGCCGGACCCTCCGTCCAGCGCGACCCTCAGCGCGAGCGGTCCCTTGCCGGGTCGCGGAGGCGCAGTCGGCAGCGCGTCGTACCAGCGCACCCATCCGGCCCGGGCCAGATGCACCACGAGGTGCAGCGCCTGCCCCTCCGGGTCCTCGGACGAAGCCGGCGCGGCGACGAGATCCAGGAACTTGCCGTGCCTGGTCGCGTCGGCGAACGTGCGTCCCACCAGGGCGGTCAGCGGCGGGTCGTAGGTCTTCAGTGCGGCCACCGCGACGGGATGGACACGCTCGACCGTGCGCCCGGTCAGGTGCTCGGCCAGGAACTGCGTCAACGACTCGACCTCGGGCAGCTCGGGCATGCGTCCAGTCTGCCCCGGCGTGGGCGCGCTCGCTTCACGCCTTGAGTCACGCGTCGGGTCATGCGTCGAGCCGGACCCGCCCTCGCGGATCCGGCTCGATGTGTTGCTTAGTGGCAGCCCGCTCTTACAGGTCGAAGTAGAGCTCGAACTCGTGCGGGTGCGGACGCAGGGCAATCGGGGCGACCTCGTGCGTGCGCTTGTAGTCGACCCAGGTCTCGATCAGGTCCTGGCTGAAGACACCGCCGGAGAGCAGGTACTCGTGGTCCTGCTCCAGCGCCTCGAGGACGGCCGGGAGCGTGGACGGGACCTGCGGGACCGCGGCGTGGTCCTCGGGAGCGAGCTCGTAGAGGTCCTTGTCGACCGGCTCGAGCGGCTCGACCTTGTTCTTGATGCCGTCCAGGCCTGCCATCAGCATGGCGGAGAAGGCCAGGTAGGGGTTGGAGGACGGGTCCGGCGCGCGGAACTCGATGCGCTTGGCCTTGGCGTTGGCGCCCGTGATCGGGATGCGGATCGCGGCCGAGCGGTTGCGCTGCGAGTAGACCAGGTTGACCGGGGCCTCGAAGCCGGGGACCAGGCGGTGGTAGGAGTTGACCGTCGGGTTGGTGAACGCCAGCAGCGACGGGGCGTGCTTGAGCAGGCCGCCGATGTAGTAGCGGGCGGTGTCCGACAGACCGGCGTAGCCCTGCTCGTCGTAGAAGAGCGGCGAGCCGTCCGTCCACAGCGACTGGTGGCAGTGCATGCCGGAGCCGTTGTCGCCGAAGATCGGCTTGGGCATGAAGGTCGCGGTCTTGCCGTTCCGCCAGGCGACGTTCTTGATGATGTACTTGAACAGCATCAGGTCGTCGGCGGCGGCGAGGAGCGTGTTGTACTTGTAGTTGATCTCCGCCTGGCCGGCCGTGCCGACCTCGTGGTGCTGGCGCTCGACCTGGAGGCCCGCGGCGGCCAGCTCCAGGGACATCTCGGCGCGCAGGTCGGCGAAGTGGTCGACGGGAGGGGCCGGGAAGTAGCCGCCCTTGTAGCGGACCTTGTAACCACGGTTGCCGCCCTCCTCGACCCGGCCGGTGTTCCAGGCGCCGGCCTCGGAGTCGATCTCGTAGAACGAGCGGTTCTGCTTGGTCTCGAAGCGGACGTCGTCGAAGACGTAGAACTCCGCCTCGGGGCCGAAGTACGCGGTGTCGGCGATGCCGGAGGAGGCGAGGTAGGCCTCGGCCTTCTTGGCGACGTTGCGCGGGTCGCGGCTGTACTGCTCGCCGGTGATCGGGTCGTGGATGAAGAAGTTGATGTTGAGCGTCGCGTCCTTGCGGAACGGGTCCAGTCGCGACGTGCTCAGGTCCGGAACCAGGCCCATGTCGGACTCGTGGATCGCCTGGAAGCCGCGGATCGAGGAACCGTCGAACATCAGCATCTCGGACGGATCAAACGCCGAAGCAGGCACGGTGAAGTGCTGCATGACGCCCGGCAGGTCGCAGAACCTGACATCGACGAACTTGACGTCGTTGTCCGAGATGTAGCGCGACACCTCGTCGGCGTTGTTGAACATCCATCCTCCTTGGCCCCGGCGGGTGTGCCGGGATTTTGGGTGCGGACCGCCGTTCCCGTCCGGCGATACCGTGCTGGAAACCATAGGAACGGGCCATTTCTCGGCCGTGACCCGTATGTTTCGCGGTTGTTAACCGCATGAGGTGAACGAGTTGGCAACCGGTGCCGTTCCTGGCGTCTTGTCGGGCACGGGGTTGACCAGGCGTTCACCCGCAGGAGGGTGGTCTAGACCGGTCTCGGTTGCCTTGGCGGGGTGTGGTGGTGCCTCGACGAGGTGCGGTGGGCGCGCCGACTTCTGGGGGAGGGGTGCATTCAGGGCGTGGCTCGGGGCCGGGCTAATGTTGTCGCGTGGAAGAGAGCCGTAAAGCCATAGGCAGCTGGATCGAGGGCCCCCGGGCGGCCGCCGAGCAGATGGGCGCCGACTTCGGATACCGGGGCAAGCGCCTCGGCCTGCCGGAGGAGGGCCCCGGGTCGATCGCCGGTACCGGGCGGCGACTGCTCGCCGTCCTCATCGACTGGATGCTCTGCTACCTGATCGCCTACGCATTGATCGCGGGGCGGGATGTGAACAAGGTCAGCATGTGGGTCACCCTGCTGTTCTTCCTGGTCAGCGTACTGACCCTGGGGGCGACGGGGTCCACGCCGGGCAAGAAGCTGGTCGGCCTGCGGGTGGTCAGCCTGAATGGCGGGCGCGCCGGTCTCGGCCAGATCGCGCTGCGGACCTTCCTGCTGGTCCTCGCCGTCCCTGCCCTGATCTGGGACCGCGACGGGCGAGGCCTCCACGACAAGGCCGTCCACACTGTCGAGGTCCGGGTCTGAGGCCTCAAGGGAGGGTCTGAGGCGCTGAGGTGCGAAGCCTGAGGCACGAAGCCTGAGGTATGAATCCTGAGACATGAAGAAGCCCCGGCCGTGTCCGCGAGGACGAGGCCGGGGCTTTGGCTTTGTGTGTTGTGCCGTGGGTGTGTCTGCTCAGCGCATCTTGCTGGCGCCCTTGGGCATCCGCGAGCCCTTGGGGAGCGGACCCTTCGGGACAGGGGCGTTGGTCATGAGGTCGCCCATCGCCCGCAGACGGTCGTTGATCTCGGTGGCCTGCGCGCCGGAGATGGCCTTGGGCAGCTTGGTCAGGTGCAGTTGGAGCCGCTTGAGCGGGATCTGGCCCTCGTCGTTGCCGACGATGACGTCGATCACCGGGGCGTCCCCGACGACCTTGCTCATCTTGCGCTTCTCGGCGGCCATCATCGGGCGGACCCGGTTGACGTTGCCCTCGCCGACCAGCACCACACCGGCCCGGCCGACCGCGCGGTGCACGGCGTCCTGGTTCCGGTTGGCGGCGACGACCAGCTGGATGTTCCAGCCGCGCTTGATGTTGTTGAGTACCGCGGCCGCCGCTCCGGGCTGGCCCTCGAGCTGGCCGAACGCGGCCTTCTCGGCACGGCGGCCGAAGATGATGACCGCCGCGAGCACGCCGAGCACGAAGCCCAGGATGCCTAGGTAGGCCGGGTGGCCGATCGCGAAACCGATGGCGAGGAGCACCACGAAGGTGCCGAGCCCGACGCCGGCGACGATAAGACCGATCTTCGGGTCGACCCGCTTGGTCATGGTGTATGCCTGGCGGATCTGTGAGAGCCGTCCAGAGCCGTTGGTGGATTCCTGCCTCGCCATGACGTTCATGGTACGGGGCCGGATGCCCGGTTGCCCAAGCCCGGTGCCAGGGTGGGACTGCCCGTGTCCCAGTCGTGACCGGCGGCCACGACTCAGCGCACGCTCAAGGGTCTGTCGGCCCATCCCCGAAAGGCTCCGCGCATGCCCGAAAGGCCCGGGCATGCTCGAAAGCTCAGCGCTCGCTTCAGCGCACGGCGCGGAGCAGGACGCGTTCGGTCTCCTGGCGGTCCCGGGCATGGCGGCGGTTCTCACAGACGGCGTCCCAGGCGTTGCGCCTGGCTGTCTGCTGACCGCCGCCGAAGAACACCGACTCGGCCATGCGCAGCGCGTTGGTGAGGCTCCGGGCAAACTGCATGGTGACCATCTCCCCTTGCGGCTACCAGGCCATCGTCACCACTTTGTGTTACCGCTCCATGACCGGTCGGTCAAACCCCCGTGAAGCCTGTGCGACCGAGGTCACAGGCTGCCTCACCCTCATCCTGTGACCACAGCCTGTGAACTCGGCCGGCGACTTCAGACCGCTCAGCCCGCGACGGCCTGGCGGTGTTCGACGGCCTGGCGATAGAGGCGACCGGCGCGGTAGGACGAGCGGACCAGCGGGCCGGACATGACGCCCGCGAAACCGATCTCCTCTGCCTCGGCCTGGAGCTCGACGAACTCGTGCGGCTTGACCCAGCGCTCGACGGGGTGGTGCCGAGGAGAGGGGCGCAGGTACTGGGTGATGGTGATCAGCTCGCAGCCGGCCTCGTGCAGGTCGCGCAGGGCCTCGCTGACCTCTTCGCGGGTCTCGCCCATGCCCAGGATCAGGTTGGACTTGGTGACCAGGCCGTAGGCGCGGGCCTCGGTGATCACCTTGAGGGAGCGCTCGTAGCGGAAGCCCGGGCGGATCCGCTTGAAGATGCGCGGCACCGTCTCGACGTTGTGCGCCAGCACCTGGGGCTGGGACGAGAAGACCTCGGCCAGCTGCTCCGGGACCGCGTTGAAGTCCGGGATCAGCAGCTCGACACCGGTGCGACCGGCCTCGCGCTCGGCCGTGACGGCGTGGATCTGGCGGACCGTCTCGGCGTACAGCCAGGCGCCGCCGTCCTCCAGGTCGTCACGGGCGACACCGGTGATGGTCGCGTAGTTCAGGTCCATGGTGCGCACGGACTCGGCGACGCGGCGGGGCTCGTCCCGGTCGAACTCGGCGGGCTTGCCGGTGTCGATCTGGCAGAAATCACAGCGCCGGGTGCACTGGTCACCGCCGATGAGGAAGGTCGCCTCGCGGTCCTCCCAGCACTCGAAGATGTTCGGACAGCCGGCTTCCTGGCAGACCGTGTGCAGGCCCTCGCGCTTCACCAGCGACTGCAGTGCGGTGTACTCCGGACCCATCTTGGCGCGGGTCTTGATCCACTCGGGCTTGCGCTCGATGGGGGTCTCGCTGTTGCGGACCTCCAGACGCAGCAGCTTCCGGCCGTCGGGTGCGACAGCGGACACGTGCGGCTCCCTCATCTTCGAAATTCAGTGCGGACCCTAGGTTACGCCCGCACGGGGTGGTCGTTTTCCGGTCGGACCGAGCCGACGCCTCAGCTGCCGAACACTTCAGCTCAGCTGCCGAACACTTCGGCGAAGTGGCGCTCCACGACGGGCAGTGCCTCGGAGACCGTGACGTCCCGCTTCAACTCCGTGCTCAGGGAGCTCACTCCGGCGTCGCGGATGCCGCACGGAATGATGCGATCGAACCAGGTCATGTCCGGATTGCAGTTCAGGGCGAAACCGTGCATGGTCACGCTGCGGGCCACCCGGACTCCGATCGCGGCGAGCTTGCGGTCGTCGCCTCGCTGGCCGGCGTTGGAGGGCGCGTACTCGGGGCCCGCCATCCGCGGGTCGATGCCGAGCTTGGCCCCCATGCGGAGGGTGAGGGCGCCGATGTTGACCACCTGGGACTCGTCGACCGTGGCCCCCGATATCTCCTGGCCGAGCACCCA
This sequence comes from Streptacidiphilus sp. MAP5-3, assembly GCF_041262505.1. NCBI lineage: Bacteria > Bacillati > Actinomycetota > Actinomycetes > Kitasatosporales > Streptomycetaceae > Streptacidiphilus > Streptacidiphilus sp. MAP5-3. Next base: position 268,555 of record NZ_JBGCCL010000005.1, on the reverse strand, counting down.
GACGCCGCTGCGGCCCTCCACTCGACTGGTTCCCACGCCGAACTCGGCGCAGGCCCGGACCAGCGCCTCCTCGAGGCGGCGGACGTAGGCCACCACGTCCATGGGCTCGGCTAGCTTCATGATCGGGTAGCCGATCAGCTGGCCGGGGCCGTGCCAGGTGATTTCGCCACCGCGGGTCACCTCGACGACGGGCGTGCCGTCCAGCGGGCGGTCCTCGGGGCGGGTGCGGCGGCCGGCGGTGTAGACGGGCGGATGCTCCAGCAGCAGCACTGTGTCGGGGATCTCGTCGGCCACCCGGAGCGAGTGCAGCCGCAACTGCTCGTCGAGCGCCTCCTGGTAGGGGACCTTCGTGCCCGCACCGGCACCGTTCTCGTCGCGACCGTTCTCGCTGATGCCGAGTCGCACGAACCGCAGCTCGCTCGCCGTGTCGATGCTCGACTTGTCGGTGCTCGCCGTGTCGATGCTCACCGGGCGCCCCTCACCTTCTCTTGTTCTGCCATTCGCAACTGTACGACCCGCTCGATCTGTTCCCGCCGGATATGGGCCCCATTCAAACGAACGACTGACAGATATTGAAATCTGTCAGTGCATCTGTGCATACTCAAGCCATGGCACTCACACAACGCACCCTCGGCAGCGACAGCACCGACAGCGACAGCAGGGGCAGCGCACTCACCGTCTCGGCCCTCGGGCTCGGCGCGATGGGCATGTCCGACCTCTACGGGCCGGCGGACGAGGCCGAGTCCACGGCAACGATCCACGCCGCCCTCGACGCCGGCGTCACCCTGATCGACACGGGTGACTTCTACGGAATGGGCCACAACGAGCTGCTCATTCGGGACGCCCTGCGCAGCAGCGGTCGGGCCCGGGGCGAGGTGGCCGTCAGCGTGAAGTTCGGCGCCCAGCGCAGCTACGACGGCCAGTGGCTCGGTTACGACGCCAGCCCCAACGCCGTCAAGACCGCTCTTGCCTACACATTGCGCCGCCTCGGCACGGACTACGTCGACGTCTACCGTCCGGCACGGCTCGACCCGCGGGTTCCGATCGAGGAGACGGTCGGCGCCATCGCGGAGATGGTCCAGTCGGGCCACGTCCGGCACATAGGGCTTTCCGAGGTGGGAGCGGAGACGCTACGACGGGCGCACGCCGTGCACCCGATCACGGATCTTCAGATCGAGTACTCCCTGATATCCCGGGGTATCGAGGCCGCCATCCTTCCCACGGCCCGGGAGCTCGGCATCGGCATCACGGCCTACGGGGTCCTCTCCCGCGGCCTGATCAGCGGTCACTGGCAGGCCGACCGGGCGTTTGCCGCTGGGGATTTCCGCAGCGTCAGTCCACGCTTCCAGGAGGGGAACGTGGACGCCAACCTCAAGCTGGTCGAGGCGCTGCGGGCGGTTGCCGGTGCCAAGGACGCCACGGTGGCGCAGATCGCCATCGCCTGGGTGTTGGCCCAGGGTGACGACATCGTTCCGCTGGTCGGAGCCCGTCGCCGGGAGCGGCTGACGGAGGCCCTGGGCGCTGCGGGGCTCACGCTCGACGCCGCCGACCTTGCCGCCATCGAGGAGGCTGTTCCGGCGGGGGCGGTCTCCGGGGACAGGTATGTTGCTGCTCAGATGGCACATCTGGACAGCGAGAGGTAAACCCAGGCCCATGGCGGAGGCAGCACTCACCCCCGAGGACATCCTCCAGACCGCTGAGGAGGTCCTGCGTCGCTACGGGCCGGCCAAGGCCACTGTGGTGGACGTCGCCCGCGCTCTTGGGGTCAGCCATGGCACTGTCTACCGCCACTTCCCCAGCAAGGCGGCACTCCGGGAGGCGGTCACCCGGCGCTGGCTGGACCGGGCCCATGCGGCCCTCCCCGGCATCGCGGCGGGCCAGGAGGAGCCGGGCGAACGGCTGCGGCACTGGCTGGCGGCGCTGTTCGCCGCCAAGCAGGAGAAGGCACTGGCCGATCCCGAGCTCTTCGAGACCTATCAGGTACTGGTGGGCGAGAACAGCGCACTGATCACCGAGCATGTGACGGGGCTGGAGGACCAGCTTGCCGGGATCATCCGCGAGGGGCAGACGCAGGGCGTCTTCGCCCAGGGCGACGCACAGATGCTGGGCCGCGTCGTCTTCCAGGTCACGGCGCACTTCCACGATCCGGGGTATGCCCCGGAGTGGTCCCGGCCGGACGTCGACACCGAGTTCGACGCCGTCGTCGGGTTGGTGCTGAAGGGATTGATGTAAGGGGCGAGGCCTGTCGCGCTTCACTGTGTCAGGAGATGGAGACGCAGGGCGAGTTGGAGCTCAAGGGCGCGATCGGGGGAGTTCCAGTCCCGGCCGAGGAGGGCCTCGACGCGGTCCAGACGTTGCACCACGGTGTTCACATGCACGTGCAACGCGTCCTTCGCCCGGGTGAGGCTGCCGCCGCAGGCGAAGTAGGCGTCGAGGGTCCGCACCAGCTCGGTGCCCCGGCGCTCGTCGTAGGCCAGAAGCGGTCCGACGGTCTCGTGGACGAAGCCGCCCACGTCGTGACCGTCCCCGAGGAGCACCCCCAGGAAGCCCAGGTCCGCAGCACACGCGCCGTCCCCCTCACGGCCCAGGGCACGGAGTGCCCGGAGCGTGCGCACGGCCTCGGCATGGGCGGCGGCCAACTCGGCGATCCCGCAGGCCGGGCCTGCCGCGCCGACGGTGACGGGAAGGGACGTCAGCTGCGAGAGCTGGGCCGCTGCGGCTGAGGCCCCGGCGGAAGCTGTCTCGCCCGGCGCCCGCGGGCCTGGCGTCGACTCAGCAGCCGTGGACGTGGAGGCGGGAACCAGGAGGACCACGACGTCCCCGTGCTCGGCGCTGATTCCGCCCTTGCCGAAGAGCAACTGGGTTGCGGCGCTTGCCAGTTTGCCGCGGAGCTGGGCGACGGTCCCGGGGGCGGAGGCCTGCGCGGTCAGCAGCAGGTGCGGTTGTCGGAGGTCCACGCCCAGCCGCAGACCGCGCTGGATCAGCCCGGCCGGGTCGCGCTGCGGACTGTCGAGCAGATCCGTCAGCAACTCGCCCCGGACCCGGTTCTCCGCCTCGGCGACCGATCGGCGCAGCAGCAGGAGCAGCGCGGTGACCACACCGGCCCGCTCGAACAACCGCCGGTCGGCGTCCTCCAGGGTTCGACGGTCCGTCAGGACCAGGCTGCCCAGCAACTCCTGGCCGGCCAGTACCGCGCAGATCCAGCGATCCTCCGCCTTGACGGCGCGACCGCTGGCGCGGGACTCGCCGACGTGCTCGGCCACCTGTCGGGCGTTCCCGCGCGGCACCGGGGTGCCGACCAGGGGCTGCCCCTGTGGGTCCAGGACGGTGATGCCGCCACCGAGCAGGGTGGAGACCGCCTCGGCCACAGCGGTGATCTCGCCGCCGCGCAGGACGAGGTCGGTGAGTCGGTCGTGGGCCTCCTCGGCGCGTTGCATGGCTGCGGAGTGGTCGCGGATCACCGCGTTGGCCTGGGCCAGGTCGGCAAGTGCCGCACGGGTGTCGGTCAGGGCACGTGCGGTGTCGATGGCGATCGCCGCGTGGGTGGCCAGGGTGCAGAGCAGCGCGACCTCGTCCGGGGCGAACGGACGGGCACTGCGGTCGGCGGCGAAGAGTACGCCGATCACCTGCTTCCCCAACAGGAGGGGCACACCCAGGATGCCGACCAGCCCCTCGTCCAGCACCCCGGCGTCGATATTGCGGGTGTGGTGGAAGCGGCTGTCCGTCGGGTAGTCGGGAGTGGCGTAGGGGCGCGCGGTCTGGGCCACCAGACCGCCGAGGCCCTCGCCCAGCTCCAGGCGCAGAGTCTGGAAGAGCGGCGAGACGGAGCCGTCGGTCACCCGCATGTAGGTGTCGCCGGCCTCCTCGTCCGGGAGGGTGAGATAGGCGAGGTCGGTGCCGAGCAGCAGCCGCGCCCGCCGGACGATGGCCTGGAGCACCTCGTCCAGGTCCCGGGAGGCGGCCAGGTCGGTCGCAGTGTCGAAGAGCGCGCTGAGCTGGGCCTCGCGCCGGCGGTGCTGGGCCAGGGTGCGGTGTACCCGAAGCGCCTGGGCGGCGGCCCCGGACAAGCCCGCGCCGACCGCCCCCAGCTCTTCCGCTGACGCTCCGTCGGCGAGTAGCCGGAGCAGTCGCTCGGCCGTCGCGGGCGCGTCGGCGTCGGCGTCGTTGTCGGCGATGGTGCCGGCTTGGCCGTCAACATCGCTGTCGGCCTGGTCGGTGCGGGCTTCGTCGTCCATGGTGCGGGCCATCGTGGCAGCAGCGACGGTTCGTGTCACGAGGGCCGCCGACCTCACGAGGAGGTGGGGACCGCTGCCGTGCCGGCCTGCTGGTCGGCGGACCCGTCCTCGGCGTCCAGCGCGGAGCCGCGGGTCTCGCGGGCGCAGAGCACGGCGATGACCGTGACGACGGCCGAGAGGGTGACGTAGAGCGAGATCGGTGAGCCGCTGTGGTAGCTCTGCAGCAGCGCCACGGCGATCAGCGGAGCCGGCGCGCCCGCCGCGACTGAGGCGAACTGGGCGCCGATGGAGGCGCCGGAGAACCGCATCCGGGTGGCGAACAGCTCGGCGAAGAAGGCCGCCTGGGGTGCGTACATCGCGCTGTGGAAGATCAGACCGACCGTCACCGCGAGCACCAGAGCCGGGAAGGACCGGGTGTCCAGCAGGGCGAAGAAGGCCCAGGCCCACAGCCCGGTACCGATCGCCCCGACCAGGTAGACCGGCTTGCGGCCGACCCGGTCCGAGAGCGCTCCGAAGACCGGTATCAGGCAGAACTGGATCGCGGAGCCGATCAGGACGGCATTGAGCGCCGTCTGCTTGGCGAGGCCCAGGTGGTCGACGCAGTAGGTGAGAACGAAGGTGACGATCACGTAGTACGTGATGTTCTCCGCCATCCGGGCGCCCATCGCGACGAGGATGTCCCGCCAGTGGTGGCGCACCACCGCGATCAGCGGCGGCTGTTCGGCCTGACCACCGGAGGCGCGGGCAGCCGCGTCCCGGGCGTCGGCCCGGCGGCGCGCCTCCTGGAAGAGCGGCGACTCCTCGACACCGAGTCGGACCCACAGACCGATCCCGACCAGCAGCGCGGACAGCAGGAACGGGATCCGCCAACCCCAGGCGACGAAGGACGCGTCGCTCTGCAACGCGGTCATCAGGGAGAGCACGCCGACCGCCAGCAGATTGCCGAGGGGAGCTCCGCCCTGGGGCCACGAGGCCCAGAAGCCCCGGCGTCGTGCGTCGCCGTGCTCGGAGACCAGCAGCACGGCCCCGCCCCACTCGCCGCCGAGGGCGAATCCCTGGATCAGCCGCAGCAGGGTCAGCAGGATCGGCGCGGTGACGCCGAGGGTGGCGTATCCGGGGACACAGCCGATCAGGGTGCTGGCCACGCCCATCATCAGAAGGCTGATGACCAGCAGCTTCTTCCGGCCGATCCGGTCGCCGTAGTGACCGAAGACCAGGGCCCCGACGGGCCGGGCGGCGAAGCCGATCGCGTAGGTCAGGAAGGAGAGCAGGGTACCAGTGAGCGGGTCGGTGGTCGGAAAGAAGACCTTGTCGAAGACCAGCGCGGCAGCGGAGCCGTAGAGGAAGTAGTCGTACCACTCGATCGTGGTTCCGACGAGGCTGGCGGCGACGATTCTGGCGAGGGCTCTCGGAGCGGGGGATGCGGATGCCACGGCGGTGGGGCCTTCCGTTCGGAGGGAACCTGTGGGGGTCAAGAACCTGTGGGGGAGCAAGAACACACGGGGGGCAAGAACCTGCGGGGCGGGAGAGGGGTGGGGCACGGGACTGTCAGCGGGCGGTCCAGCCGCCGTCCATCGGGAGGGAGGTACCGGTGACGGAGTCGGCACCCGGGGAGCAGAGCCAGAGCACCGAGGCGGCCACCTCTTCGGGTTCGATAAGGCGCTTGATCGCCGTGCGATCGAGCAGGATCCGGTCGACGACCTCGGCTTCGGGGATGTCGTGGGCGCGTGCCTGGTCGGCGATCTGACCCTCCACCAGCGCCGTGCGCACATAGCCGGGGTTGACGCAGTTGCTGGTGACGCCGTGCGCTGCGCCCTCCAGGGCGACGACCTTGCTGAGGCCTTCGAGACCGTGCTTCGCGGTCACGTAGGCGGCCTTGAAGGCACTGGCCCGCAGCCCGTGGACGGAGGAGACGTTGACGACCCGTCCCCAACCCGTCGCGTACATGTGCGGCAGGGTCCGACGGAGGATGCGGAAGGGCGCCTCGACCATGATCTTCTGGATCAGGGCGAACTGTTCCGGCGGGAACTCGTGCAGCGGGGCGACGTGTTGCAGGCCCGCGTTGTTGACGACGATGTCCGCGTCGTCCGGGAGCGCGTCCACGGCCCCGGCGTCGGCGAGGTCGACCACCAGGGCGGTCCCGCCGATCTCTGCGGCGACTGCCTCCGCGGCCTCCGCGGCCCGGTCCACGACGTACACCCCGGCCCCGGCTTGGGCCAGGGCGTGTGCGCAGGCGCGGCCGATACCGCCGGCCGCGCCGGTGACCAGGGCCTTCCGCCCGGTCAGAAAGGTGCTGTGGGTGCTCTCCATGGGCGGAGACGGTAGGCGGCGGACGCGGGCGCTCCCATGTGGGACGGCGCTACAGAGTCGGGCCGGACTGTGGGGTGGCACACCACACAGCACGTCAGGAAGCGCCTCTGGGGGCGACTTGGGCAACGGCTCACACAGCGCCTCACGCAACGCCTCAGGCGACGCCTTCGCCCACAGGGGTGATTCAGTGGTAAACCGATACGTCGCCTCACGCGCCGCATCGTCCCCGCCAGGAGGGATGCCCTTCACCCGTTCGGACGATTGTCCGGCCGTAACCGGCCACGGGCCCCAAATGCTCGCTACATTCACGCCGTTCCCCTAGGGAGCCCGCGGCGCTCCGCAGCGCGGGCACCCGGAAGGTGTGTGCCCCATGCCCCAACGGCCTGTCACCGATCGACCGACCTTCGACGCCCGCGCGGATCGTGCCCTGCGCGTCGGCGCTCCACGGGTGCCGGAGTCCACCGCGGCCGGCCCGACCTCAGCCGGCGCAACCTCCCAGGCCGGGCCGTCCGGAGCCGCGGGAGAGTCCGGGACGCCAGGCCAGACCGGGAGTGCGAGCCAGGCCGGAGCCACCGGCCAGGGCGGAGCGAACAGCGATCGGCTGCAGTACAACGAGCGGCTGGCTGCCTTGATCGAGGAGGCGGGGTTCTCCCACGCGGGGTTGGCCAGGAGGGTGGACCAACTCGGCAGCGAGCACGGGCTGGACCTGCGCTACGACAAGACCTCGGTGACCCGTTGGCTTCGCGGACAGCAACCGCGCGGGGCTACCCCGGCGCTGATCGCCGAGGTGTTCACCCGGCGGCTGGGGCGTCGCCTGACCGCGCAGGACCTGGGGCTGGACGCCTGCGCCCCGGTCTACGCGGGCCTGGAGTTCGCCGAGAGCCCGGCCGAGGCGGTCGACATCGTCGCCAGCATGTGGCGCAAGGACACCGGGGTCCACAGCGAGCTGCGCCGGATCGCCTTCACGCCAGCGGGGTTGGTGGTGCCCAGCAGGGACTGGCTGATCGGACGGACGGACGAGCGCGTCGCGCGCGAGACGCCGCAGGACCTCGGCCGCACCGGCATCCCCACGCAGGCCCGCCGCGCTTCGACGGCCGCATCAGCAGCAGCGTCAGGAACAGCGGCGGCCGGAGCAGCCGGATCAGCCGGGGCGGAGGCTGCGAGCGCGTCACGCGCCGCACCGGCGGGGGCGACCCGTGGGCTGCAGCGGGTCAGTCGCGGGGACGTGGCGGCGGTGCGGGCCGTGGGGGACCTGTTCCGGGCCCTGGACAACGCCTACGGCGGGGGGCACGCCCGGCAGGCGCTGATCCGGTACCTGGAGAGCGAGGCCGAGCCGATGCTGCGCGGCCGGTACAACGAGGCCATCGGCCGGGCGCTCTTCGGCGCCGTCGCCGACCTGACCCGGCTGGCCGGGTGGACCTCGTACGACATCGGCGCGCACGGTCTCGCCCAGCGCTACTTCGTCCAGTCGCTCCGCCTGGCCCAGGCCGCCAACGACCGTCTCTACGGCGGCTACGTCCTGGTGACGATGAGTCGGCAGGCGGTCTACCTGGGTCATGGCCGCGAGGCGGTACAGCTGGCCAGGGTGGCCCAGCAGGGTGTGGGTAGCACGGCGCCGGTCGCCGTGCAGGCCTTGATGCACGCGGCGGAGGCGCGCGGCCACGGGCTGCTGGGCGACGCCCGTTCCTGCACGGCGGCGCTGGTGCGAGCCGAGCGCGCGCTGCAGGCCTCGCACGGCAGCGACGAACTGCCCAGCTGGGCCCGGTTCTTCGACGAGGCACAGTTGGCGGACGAGTTCGCGCACTGCTACCGCGACCTGCAGCAGTGGCGGCCTGCCGCGCAGCATGCGGAACGCTCGCTGCGGCTGCGCCCGCAGACCTACGCCCGCAGCCGGGTCTTCTGCCGGGTGGTGCTGGCCACGTCCCGACTGGGGCTGGGCGAGTTGGACGAGGCGTGCGCGGCGGCGACCGAGGCGCTGCGCGGGGTGACCGAGATGCGGTCGCTCCGGGCGGTGGAGTACCTGCGGGACTTCGCCCGGAGGCTGGCGCCCTACCGGGGCAACCCGTCGGTGCGGGCCTTCGAGGAGGCGGCCCGCACCGCAGGCCTCGCCTGACGGTCTGGACATGCCCGTCGGACAGGGCACGTCTGCCGGTCAGGGCACGTCTGACGGTCGGGACGTGTCTGGCCGCCAGGCGACGGGTCAGGCCGCCAGCTCGTCCGACGTGGCGGCCGGGGAGTGCAGCAGGCCCAGGTCGCGGAGGAGTGCGTCGGCGGCGCGGCGGCCGGAGACCAGCGCGCCCTGGACGGTGCTGGTGCCGCGATGGTCGCCGCAGACGTAGAGCCCGCGGAGGACCCGGACCGGGCGGCCGAACACGTGCGGCGGCGGCATGGCCGGGAGGGCGTCGGCGAAGTGCCGGACGGTCAGGAACCGCCAGCCGCTGGTGTCGGTGTCGTAGAGGCGGCCGAGGGAGCGTCGGACGGCGGGTTCGGCAGCTTCGGCCGTCTCGGTGGCTTCAGTTTCGGCGGCTTCGGCCGGCGCCGAGGCGCGGCCGTTGAGGGCGGCCCTGCCGAGGACGGTGGAGGCGACCAGCGCCCCGCTCGGAGCGTAGGAGCGGTCGACGTCGCTCAGCACCAGGGTGTGTGAGACGAGCGCGTCCGGCGTGGCGTCGAGGAGCAGGACGGGTTCGGCCACCGGTGACGACTCGGCGACGTGGTAGTACGTCGTGACCGGGCGGTGCGACGGCTGATGCAGGCCCGGGAGCAGCTCACTGGCGGACCGGGCGTCGGTGGCCACCACCACGGCGCGGCAGGCGAATCGGCCGTGGCGCTCGGTCTCGACGCCGTTGGCGGCGATCGCGGTGACCCGCACGCCCAGTTGGACGGTGCCGGCCGGGAGCCGCTGGGCCACGGCGAGCGGGACCGCGCCGACGCCCTGGGCGGGTAGGCAGAGCCCTCCGCGTGCGTAGCCGCGCAGGACCAGGTCGGCGACCCGGGAGCTGGTGCCCAGGGTCGGGTCGCTGAGCAGGGCGGTCAGCAGCGGGCGCAGGAAGCCGTCGACGGTGGCGGCGGGGATGCCCCGTTCGCGGAGCGCGTCGGCGGTGGTGCGTTCGGGGCGGGCCAGCAGCCGGTCGACCGGCGTGGCGGCGAGGCGGGCCAGGTTGGCGCTTAGGCGGGCACGGTCCCAGGGGCGGCCGATCGGTGCGCGGGCCGCTCCGAAGGCGGCTCGGGCGGAGGTGGGCGCGCCCACGCGGTAGCGCCGTCCGTCACTGTGGACCATGACATCGGGGCTGAGTGGGCGCAGTTCGAGGTCGGCCGGTTCGAGGTCGGCGAGGCCGAGGTTGGCCAGGCCTGGATCGGAGAGGCCCGGGTCCGAGAGGCCGGTGTGGGAGAGGCCGGGGTTGGAGAGGCCGAGGGCGCGGCGCAGCTCCGGGTAGGCGCTGTTGAGCAGGTGCGTGCCGTGGTCCAGCCGGTAGCCGTCGTACTCCTGCCCGGCCATGCGGCCGCCGACCTTGTCGGCGGCCTCCAGGACGGTCACGGACAGTCCGTGCGCGCTGAGTCTGGCGGCTGCGACGAGACCTGCGAGACCGGCTCCGACGATCACGACGTCGGCGCTGCGATGGCGCGGATACAGGGGGGTAGGGGTTGCTGCTGCGGGCACGGACGGCTCCCTCCGGGTGCCAGGCTTCCGGGGCTTCCCCCTGTGATGCCCCGTCAAGCACCCACTCAGACAAGGGAGTTTGCGGCACCGATGGCGGTCGGTCAGGCTTCGGTCACGGTCCGTGAGTGAACCGGGGCAGTTGTGCGCCCCTCGGTACCCCGGTGTGAGCGTGCGCCCCGGATGTGCTCCCGTACGCCCCCGGCCCGACCAGTCCGACCGCGAGCAGTTGCGTGGCTGTGCGCCTCTTCGTAGCGGAGCGTGACCAGTTGGGCGACCGCGTCGTGTGGGCCCGACGGGGCGGACGTGGTCCATGCGCCGGATCGCGCGGCCTTCCGGGCGAAGAAGCGCCTCGGGCCGTGACGGGGCGACCAGGTCGAGGTAGCAGCACGCCACGGGAGATCGGGCCGCAGCTCCCTGACCCGGGCGACCAGGGCCTCGGTTGAGGCGAGGCCCTCCGGATCGCGGGTGCCGTGGGTGACGACGAGGGGCGTCGCCGCCCCACGAGCAGCCACGCCGCGAGTCGCCGCGCCGCGAGCTGGTGCGTCACCAGCCGGAGCGTCACCAGCCGGTGCATCGTCGGCCTTCATCCGACCGCCAGGCGGTAGCCGCGCTTGGGGACGGTGCGGACCAGGTCGCTGTGCGGACCGAGGGCGGCGCGCAGCCGGGCCACGGCGGCCTCGACCGCGTGCTCGTCGGCGTCGGAGTCGGCCCAGGCGCGGCGCAGCAGTTCGGCGCGGCTGAGCACCCAGCCGGGATGTTCGGCGAGCGTACGCAGCAGGGCGGCGCCCTTGGGGGAGAGCCAGTAGCTCTCGCCGTCGACCAGCAACACGCTGCCCTGCAGCACCAGTTCGCGTCCGCCGAGCTTGAGGTGCCGGCGACTGCGGGCGGGCAGCACCTCGGTGAGGGTGCGGACCATCGCGCCGAGCCGGCCCCGCTCGGGCCAGACCACCGGCAGGTCGGCCTCCAGCAGCGGTCTGGCGCAGACCGGGCCGACGCAGAGTGAGAGCACGTCCGCCCGCATCGCTTCCAGGGTCAGCTCGCGCAGGCCCTCGGCCGCGGCGGTTTCCAGGAAGGCGGTGATCGCCGGGGCGCTGGTGAAGGTCAGGGCGTGGATCTCGCGGCGGACGGTCTGCTCGACGAGCCGTCGGACCGAGGCCGGGTCCTCCGGTGGGGCCCATCGGTAGACGGGGACGGAGACCACCTCCGCGCCACGCTCGCGCAGTGCGGCGGCGAACGTGTCGAGGGGCAGGCCGTGTTCCTGCACCGCGATCCGGCGACCGGCCAGGGGACGGGCCAACAGCCAGGTCAGCAGCTCGTCGGTGACCTCGGTGGTCGGGGACCAGGCCTCGTCCAAGCCGCTGGCCCGGACCGCTTCGGTCGCCTTCGGGCCGCGGGTCAGCACCACCGCGTCGCGGCAGGCGGCGGCCAGGTCTGCACCGTGTCCCCAGCCGTCGGCGGCGCTCATCCAGCCGCGCCAGCCGACGCCGGTCGTGGCGACGACGTAGTCCAACGGCGCGGTCAGGCACTGCTCCGTGGCGCGCCGCAGTGCCACGTCGTCCTCCAGCGGGAGGACGGGGGCCTCCACCACCCGCGCACCGCGTCGCGTCAGCAGCGCGACCAGCTTGTCGCCTCGGCGCGCGGCGGTGACGCCGACGGTGAACCCGGTCAGCGGACCCATCCCGGCGAAGCCGTCAGCAGACGGTGCCGCCGGAGACGCACACGGTGCCGCCGAAGGAGCAGGCGATGGTTCCGAACGAGTCGATGGTTCTGAAGCAGGTGGTGCAGTGCCCATGAACGCAGACTCAGGCCGGCTCGTTACCGGGAGGTTGCCCGGCCATCACGTCGGCGTTAGCGAACCCGTGTGCCGGGGAGACCTGGTGCCGCTACGGCGTCCAGGCTCGGTCGGGCTGGCGATCGAACTGGAGCTGCGCTACCGGGGTTGCGCTCCCCGCACAAGCTCAAGGCGGCGGTAGCCGGCTGCGCCCGCGAGTGCACGAGCCGGCGTGGCGCGCTGCGCGAGGTCGTCCGCGAGCCGCACAGCCGGGGTCATGGCGCTGCTCTGCATCGGCAGCTTCTGCTCGTTCATCGGATTCGGCTTCACCTCCGCGCAGGTGCTCCAGGTGCAGTTCCCGCAGCAGTTCGGCACCGCGGTGGACGCGGCCACGCCGGCTGCTTCGCGGTCACCTGGGCGGTCTACCTGCGCCCGGGCGCGGGACGGCTGCGCGGGATCTGACAGGAGGCGACCTACAGCGCGGCCTGGATCGCCTGGTCGACGGTGGTGTGCGCGAACCGGAAGCCCGAGTCCAACAGCCGGGTGGGGACGCAGCGGTGACTGCCCACCACCTCGACCGCCATGTCGCCCAGCACCGCCTTGAGGGCGAACTCCGGCACCGCGAAGACGGTGGGGCGGCGCAGCACCCGGCCCAGCGCCGCGGTCACCTCGGCGTTGGTGACCGGAACCGGAGCGGTCAGGTTGAACGGACCGGACAGGCCCTGGGTGTCGATCAGATGGCGCAACGCCGCCACCTCGTCGCGCAGCGAGATGAAGCTCCAGTACTGCCGACCGTCGCCGAGCCGTCCGCCGAGGCCCAGCTTGAACAGCGGGAACAGCCGGGCGAACGCCCCGCCGCCGCTGCCGACGACCAGCCCGGTGCGGGCGTGGGCGACCCGGATCCCGGCGTCGGCGGCGGGCGCGGTGGCCGCCTCCCACCCGACGCAGACCCGGGCCAGGAAGTCCCCGCCGGCCGGCGCGGACTCGTCGATGACGGCGTCCCCGGTCTGGCCGTAGTAGCCGACCGCGGAGCCGGACACCAGGACACGCGGCGGCTGCGGCAGCCCGGCCAGGGCGTCGGCGAGCGTCGCGGTGCCGAGGAGCCGGCTGTCGTGGATCTTCCGCTTGTAGGAGGCCGTCCAGCGGTGGTCGCCGACTCCGGCGCCGGCCAGATGGACGGCCGCGTCGACGCCGATCAGGCCCGTGCGGTCGATGGCGCGCAGGGGAGGGTTCCAGCGGACCTCGACGCTGCCGTCGGCACGCTCCTGCGGCTCCCGCCGGACGATGCGGACCACCTCGTGTCCGTCGTCCAGCAGCGAGCGGACCAGTGCGGAGCCGATGAGCCCGGTCGAGCCGGTGACCGCGATGCGCATGCCGACATTCAATCAGGCGGGCCGGTAAGGACCGCGTAGGCTCCCGCCATGGGAACCGGAGAATTCGCAGGCGGCGCGGCTGAAAGCGACGTGGCTGAAGGCGACGCGGCTGAAGGTGGCGCGGCCGGCGGCGGAGTTCGCCACGCGGCTGACCACGGGGCGGAGGGCCGTGACGCTCACACCGGCCGCGTCACCGCCCGCCTCGTCCTCCGTCCGGCGGTGGCGGCCGACGGGTACGAGGTCTACGCGCTGGAGTACCGCTGCTGGTCGCCGGAGTCCGAGGTCTCGGAGCGTCCCGACCCGCCGCTGCCGGACAGCACGGCGTTCCGCGACGAGCGGCATCAGCCGGAGCACATGCTGGTCGCCGAACTGGACGGCCGGATCGTCGGCTGGGTGCGGGTGCTGCCGCCGACGCCGCTGACCAGCAACGCGCATATCCGGGCGATCCAGGGGCTGTTGGTCGCGCCCGAGGCGCGCGGGCACGGGCTCGGCCACCGCCTGCTCGACGCCGCCCTGCTGAAAGCCCGCGAGGAGGGCGCCCGGCGAGTGACGCTCCGGGTCCTGGGCGGCAACTCGGTGGCCCGGTCGCTCTACGAGAAGGCCGGATTCACCGTGACCGGGGTCCAGCCGGGTGAGTTCCTGTTGGCGGGTGCCTACGTCGACGACGTGCTGATGGGGATCGAGCTGTGAGCGCTCTTCCGGGGTCGAGATTTCTGGTGATCGGCGAGAGCGTCGCCGACATCGTCCGGAGCCCGGGGCGGCGGGACGTGGCGCATCCCGGTGGCAGTCCCGCCAACGTCGCCTACGGGCTGGGCCGGCTCGGGCACCGCCCCGCGCTGCTGACCCAGCTCGGCGCGGACTCGCTCGGCGACCTGATCCGCGCCCACCTCACCTCGGCGGGTGTCACCTTGCTCGACGACGGACAGCAGGGTATTGACACTCCGTCAGCCATCGTCTCGCTGGACGAGGCGGGCCGGGCCTCGTACGCCTTCGACATCGCCTGGACGTTGCGGCACGTCGACCCGGAGACGCTCCTGGCCGCCCTGCCCGAGCCGCCGCACCACGTGCACCTGGGCTCGATCGCCTCCGTCGCGGAACCGGGCGCGGACGCCGCGCTGGCGCTGGTCCGGGCCCTGCGCGAGCGCGGGGCCGTGGTCAGCTACGACCCGAACGTACGGCCCACGCTGATCGGCGACCGGGACGCGGCGCTGACCCGCGTCGAGCGCTGCGTGGCGGCGGCGCACGTGGTGAAGGCGAGTGACGAGGACCTGGCGTGGCTCTACCCGGGCGCCACCGAGGCGGAGGTGGCGGCGCGTTGGTCGGCGGCGGGCGCGAAGTTCGTGCTCGTCACCCGCGGCGCAGCCGGCGCGGCGGCGTACGCGGGGGAGCGCGCGGTTTCCGTGGAAGCCCGACCGACGCCGGTGGTGGACACGGTCGGTGCGGGGGACGCGTTCATGGCGGCCGTCCTGCACGGGCTGGCCGCCTGCGACGTCACGGAACCCGACACGGCGACGCTGACCGCCCTGCTGGAGCTGGCGACCACGGCCGCCGCGATCACCGTCGCCCGGGCGGGCGCCAACCCGCCGGACGCGGCTGAACTGCGGCGTGGGCTCAACGCCGCCCTCGGCCCTGCCCTCAGCCCCCGTACCGCTCCCACAGGCGCGGATAGCGCTGCTCCATGACCCGGGCGTCGTCGAAGTCGAAGTCGGTGCCGACCGGGTCGTTGGCGCGACGGCCGAGATCGGGGATGTGCAGGCCGGTGAGCTGCTCGTAGGCGCGGTCACCGGCGTAGCCGAGCTCCTCGGCGTCGCCGTCCTCGTCCTCGTCGAAGTCGGGGAGGAGGTCGGCCAGCTCGTCGGGGTCGGCCAGCGCGCCCTCGAAGACCTCGCGGCCCTGGCCGATCAGCCAGGCGCAGAAGAACTCGAAGGCGTCCTCGCCCGCGCCGCCCAGCAGCAGGTCGGCGGCGCCCCACAGGTCGGTGCGCCACGCGCGGGCCATCCGTGCCTCGAAGAGCCGGGCGAAGTCGATCACCTCGTCGGGCGTCAGCCCGACCAGACGTTCGACCAGTAGGTCGGCGTGGTCGACGGGATCGCCCTGGGACGCGTCCCGGGTCTCGTCGATCAGGAGCCAGAAGTCCGTCTCGTCCATCACGTCCACCAGCATCGCGGTCGGCAGCCCGGACCGCACGCGAAACGCCGTGGGCCCCGCCTCCCGGAACGGGGAGCGGGGCCCACGGCGCGAAGCCCGTGACGAGTGTCAACCCGTGACACGTCTCAGGGCGAGGGGATCACAGCCCGAGGTCGCCCTCGAACGCGCCCTCCTCGAGGCGGGCCTTGAGCGTGCCCAGGAAGCGGGCGGCGTCGGCGCCGTCCACGATCCGGTGGTCGTAGGAGAGGGCCAGGTACACCATGTCGCGGACGGCGATGGTGGTGCCCAGCTCCTCGGTCTCCATGACGACCGGGCGCTTGACCGTCGCGCCGATGCCGAGGATCGCGACCTGCGGCGGCGTGAAGATCGGGGTGTCGAACAGCGCGCCGCGCGAGCCCGTGTTGGTGACGGTGAAGGTGCCGCCGGACAGCTCGTCCGGGCTGACCTTGCTGTCGCGGGTACGGGCGGCCAGGTCGGCGGTCTTCTTGGCGATGCCGGCGATGTTGAGGTCGCCCGCGTCGTGGATGACCGGGACCATCAGGCCACGCTCGGTGTCGACGGCGATACCGATGTTCTCGACCGCGTGGTACGTGATCGTGTCGTCGTCGTTGATGGAGGCGTTGACGACCGGGTGCGCCTTGAGCGCCTCGGCGGCGGCCTTCACGAAGAACGGCATCGGCGAGAGCTTGACACCCTCACGGGCGGCGAAGCCGCCCTTGGCCTGCTCGCGCAGACGCATGATGTTGGTGACGTCGACCTCGACGACCGTGGTCAGCTGCGCGGCGGTCTGCAGCGCCTTGACCATGTTGTCGGCGATGACCTTGCGCATGCGGGTCATCTTGACGGTCTGACCACGCAGCGGGGACGCGGCGGCGATGGTCGTCGGGGCCTTGCGGGCACCGGTCGCGGCGGCGGGGGCAGCCACGGTGGCGCGGGCGGCCTCGGCGGCGGCCAGCACGTCCTGCTTACGGATGCGGCCACCGACGCCGGTGCCCTTGACGGCGTTCAGGTCGATGCCGTTCTCGGCGGCGAGCTTCCGGACCAGCGGGGTCACGTAGGCGTCGGATGCCTCCGCGGCGGCCGGGGCGGCAGCGACGGGGGCGGCGACCGGCGCGGCCGGGGCGACGGGGGCCGGGGCAGCAGCCGGAACCGGAGCGGCGACGGGAGCCGGGGCGACCGGAGCAGCAGGCGCGACCGGAGCCGGGGCCACCGGGGCAGCAGGCGCGACCGGGGCCGGGGCGGCGGCCGGAGCAGCCGGAGCGGCCGGGGCCGCCGGAGCCGGGGCGGCACCCGGAGCGCCGATGACGGCCAGACGGGCGCCGACCTCGGCGGTCTCGTCCTCGCCGACCAGGATCTCCAGCAGCACACCGCCGACCGGGGCCGGGATCTCGGTGTCGACCTTGTCGGTGGAGACCTCGAGCAGCGGCTCGTCGACGGCAATGGTGTCGCCGACCGACTTGAGCCAGCGGGTGACGGTGCCCTCGGTCACCGACTCGCCCAGGGCGGGCAGGGTGACGTCGGTGCCGGTGGCGCCACCGGCCGGTGCGGCAGCCGGAGCGGGCGCGGCGGCGACCGGCGCGGGGGCCGGGGTCTCGACGGGGGCGGCAGCGGCCGGGGCCGCCGCCGGGACCGGGGCGCCGGTGCCGTCGTCGATGATGGCCAGCTCGGAACCGACCTCGACCGTCTCGTCCTCGCCGACCTTGATCGAGGCCAGGATGCCGGACGCGGGGGCCGGGATCTCGGTGTCGACCTTGTCGGTGGAGACCTCGAGCAGGGGCTCGTCGACCTCGACGCGCTCGCCCTCGGCCTTGAGCCAACGGGTGACGGTGCCCTCGGTCACGCTCTCGCCGAGTGCGGGCAGTGTTACTGAGACCGCCATGGTTTCAGTTGCTCCTTGTGGTGCGTACGGATGATTGGCGTGTGCGAGGGGAGGTCAGTCGTGATTGTGCAGCGGCTTGCCCGCCAGCGCGAGGTGGGCCTCGCCGAGGGCCTCGTTCTGGGTCGGGTGCGCGTGGATCAGCTGCGCGACCTCGGCGGGCAGGGCCTCCCAGTTGTAGATCAGCTGGGCCTCGCCGACCTGCTCACCCATGCGCTCGCCGACCATGTGGACGCCGACCACGGCACCGTCCTTGACCTGGACCAGCTTGATCTCGCCGGCGGTCTTGAGGATCTTGCTCTTGCCGTTGCCGGCCAGGTTGAACTTGGCGGTGACGACCTTGTCGTCGCCGTACAGCTCCTTGGCCTTGGCCTCGGTGATGCCGACGGAGGCGACCTCGGGGTTGCAGTAGGTCACGCGCGGCACGCCGTCGTAGTCGATCGGGACGACCTTCTGGCCGGCGATGCGCTCGGCGACCAGGATGCCCTCGGCGAAGCCGACGTGGGCCAGCTGCAGGGTCGGGATCAGGTCGCCGACCGCGGAGATGGTGGGCACGTTGGTCTGGCAGTACTCGTCGACCAGGACGTAGCCGCGGTCCATGGCGACCCCGGCCTCCTCGTAGCCGAGACCGGACGAGACCGGGCCGCGGCCGACGGCGACGAGCATGATCTCGGCCTCGACCTGCTTGCCGTTCTCCAGCGAGGCGCGGACACCGGTCTCGGTGTACTCGACCCCGGCGAAGCGGGCGCCCAGCTCGAACTTGATGCCGCGCTTGCGGAAGGCGCGCTCCAGCAGCTTCGAGGAGTTCTCGTCCTCGAGCGGGGCCAGGTGCGGCAGCGCCTCGATGATGGTGACCTCGGCGCCGAAGGACTTCCAGACCGAGGCGAACTCGACGCCGATCACGCCGCCGCCGAGGACGATGGCGGACTTCGGCACGCGGTCCAGCGTCAGCGCGTGGTCGGAGGAGATGACCCGGTTGCCGTCGATGGCCAGGCCCGGCAGGGACTTCGGCACGGAGCCGGTGGCCAGCACGATGTGGCGGCCGGTCACGCGCTGGCCGTTGACGTCGACCGAGGTCGGGGAGGAGAGGCGGCCCTCGCCCTCGATGTAGGTGATCTTCCGGCTGGCGACCAGGCCCTGCAGGCCCTTGTACAGGCCGGAGATGACGCCGTCCTTGTAGGCGTGCACGGCGTTGATGTCGATGCCCTCGAAGACGGCCTTGACGCCGAAGCCCGCGGCCTCGCGGGTCTGGTCGGCAACCTCGCCGGCGTGGAGCAGCGCCTTGGTCGGGATGCAGCCCTGGTGCAGGCAGGTGCCGCCCAGCTTGTTCTTCTCGATCAGGGCGACCTGCAGACCCAGCTGGGCCGCTCGCAGCGCCGCGGCGTAACCGCCGCTTCCGCCTCCGAGAATGACAACGTCGAAAACGGTGCTGGCGTCGTTCGCCACGTCACGTCCTCCATGCAAAGGGTGCGGATGCTCCCGGTCGATCGCCGGCCGGGTGTGGTGCTCCCTTGTGGGGAGACCCGTCGTGCCGGAGATACATCCTCGCACTTGTTGCCTGGTGGTGATGGACCGGGCCACGGTGTGGACAGGGCGAATCAGGTGCGGCGGACCGGGCGGCTCGCTCGGAAATGTCTGTTTCCGCAGGTCGGTAGGGGAATTCCGGCCTGAGGAAGGGGCCCAGGTCACCCGGGGCCCCGGCCGGACCGGCGGAGGACCTCCGCCCGTGTTCGCTGATGGCGAACGTGTGGGCGAGGTCCACCGCCGGTTACCGGCTGGTATAGCGCGTGATCAGCCGACTGCGTGATGGCCGACTGCGTGCTGGTCGGCCGCGTGATCAGCCTGCCGCGTGCTCGGCCAGGGCGACCAGGGTGCGGACGGCCGTGGCGGTCCCGCCCTTGGGCGTGTAGCCGAAGGGGGCGGCCTCGTTGAAGGCCGGGCCGGCGATGTCCAGGTGGGCCCAGGTGATGCCGTCGGCGACGAACTCCTTGAGGAAGAGGCCGGCGACCAGGCCGCCGCCCATCCGCTCGCCCATGTTGGCGAGGTCGGCCACGCCGGTGTCCATGCCCTTGCGCAGGTGCGCCGGGAGCGGCATCTGCCAGGCCGGCTCGCCCGCGGCCTCGGCCAGGGTGTGCACGGTCGCGCGCAGCTCGTCGTCGTTGGCCATGATGCCGAAGGTGCGGCTGCCCAGGGCCATCATCATCGCGCCGGTCAGGGTGGCCACGTCGACGATGGTGTCCGGCTTCTCCTCGCCCGCGCGGACGATGGCGTCGGCGAGTACCAGGCGGCCCTCGGCGTCGGTGTTGAGCACCTCGACGGTCTTGCCGCCGTACATCCGCAGCACGTCGCCGGGGCGGGTGGCCGTGCCCGACGGCATGTTCTCGGCCAGCGCCAGCCAGCCGGTGACGTTGACCTGGAGGCCCAGACGGGCCGCGGCCACCACGGCGCCGAAGACGGCGCCGGCACCGGCCATGTCGCACTTCATGGTCTCGTTGTGGCCGGCCGGCTTGAGCGAGATGCCGCCCGAGTCGTAGGTGATGCCCTTGCCGACGAAGGCGAGCGAGGTCTTGGCCTTCGGGTGGGTGTAGGCGATCTTGACCAGGCGCGGACCGTGCTCGGAGCCGATGCCGACGCCGAGGATGCCGCCGAAGCCGCCCTTGGTCAGCGCCTTCTCGTCGAGCACCTCGACCTTGAGGCCGTACTCCTTGCCCGCCGTGACGACCCGCTCGGCGAAGGTCTTCGGGAAGAGGTCGTTCGGGGGCAGGTTCACCAGGTCGCGGGTGCGGTTCATCTCCTCGCCCAGCACCGTGGCGCGCTCGACGGCGGCCTTGACCGCCTTGTCGCCACGCTTGGTGCCGACGATGGCGATCTCGCCCAGCGAGCCCTTGGCGTCGGCGGCGACGTTACGGGTGGCGGTGTACTCGTAGGTGCCGAGCACCGCGCCGAGTGCGACCGCGCCCGCCGCGTCCGCGTCGGCGACCGGAAGCGCGAAGGCGGCCTTCTTGGAGCCGGCCAGCGTGCGGGCGGCGACACCGGCGGCGGCGCGCAGCGCCTCGGCGTCGTAGGAGCCGTCGGTGGCTTCGCCCAGGCCCACGGCCAGCACCAGCGGAGCCTTGATCCCGGCCGCCGCGGGGACCTTGACGGCCTCGCCCTCGGCACCGGTCGCGCCCACGGTGGTGAGGACCTCGGCGAGCCTGCCCTCGAACGCCTCGTCGACCGCCTCGGCGCCGGGGGCCAGCACGAGGCCCTTGGGGCCCTTCGCCACGGCCACGACGACGGCGTCCGCGCGCAGCGCGGCGGCCGTGGAGGTGCTCAATGACACTGCAGTCACGGAAATGCGTCCTGTTCTGTCGGAGATAAGTGTCCGGTGCGCTACGGGTGGGAAACGGACCGGCCACTGGCATGGTAGTCCGCATGGTGGGCCCTGAGACCGCCCAGGAGGCCCCAATTTCGAGACAGCACCCCGCTACGGGGTGGCAGCTGCGAAAAGCACCCACACAATGAGCGTGCCGGTGGCAGCGGACTCAACCATCGCACCCAGGACATCTCCTGTGATTCCACCGAAACGGCGCACGCAGTGCGTCAGCAGCAGGGAGGCGACGGCGAGTCCGGCCACCACCGCGAGGCCCGTGCCCAGCGCCAGCGGCAGTCCGTTGTCACCCGTACGGGCGATGCCGTAGGCCACCAGTCCGAGCACGACGAGGGTCAGCGCCGCCACCGAGGCGCCCTGTCGGCGCGGCACGGTCCCGGCCACCATCGCGCCGAGTCCGTCGGGCCGCGCGGACGGGACGCCGACCTGACAGCCGCGCAGCAGCGCGGTCCGGGCGGTGACCGCGGCGAGCAGCACGCCGAACGCGCCGTCGGCCAGGCCGAGTTCGAAGCACCGGGCCAGCGCCGCGACCTGGGCCAGCAGGGTCAGCAGCAGCACCAGCACGCCGAAGGGCCCGATGTCCGAGGCCTTCATGATCTTCAGCGCCGCCTCGGGCGGGCGGTTGCTGCCCAGGCCGTCCGCGACGTCGGCCAGGCCGTCCAGATGCAGCCCGCGCGTCGACGCGGCGAGCACGGACACGCCCGCGACGGCGGCGAGCAACGGTCCGGCATGCGCCCACGCCAGTGCGGTGGCCAGGGCGGCGGCGACGCCGCCCAGCACCAGCCCCACCAGCGGGGCGAGGAGTATCGCGCGCCCCGCCGTGGGCCGGTCCCAGCGGGTGACCCGGACGGGCAGCACGGAGAGCGTGCCGAAGGAGAAGCGCAGTGCGTCGAACAAGGCGGTGAACAAGGCCGTGAACAAGATGGTCAGGCCTCGTCGGCGGGGGTGACCGGCTCGGCAACCTCGGCGGGCTTGGCAACCGGCTCCGGCTCCGGCAGCGGCAGTTCGGCCAGCAGCGCGGCGGCGCCGCGCAGCAGCGGCAGCGCCATCAGCGCGCCCGCGCCGCCACCGGCGGCCACCCGCTGCTGCTGGAGCGGCGTGATGCTCATCCGCTCGTACGCCTTCGCCTGGGCGGGTTCGCCGGTGAGCTGCCCGGCACGCCACCACTCCGGGGCGCGGAACGCGACCCGCTGCGCGACCAGCGCGCACGCGGTGGACACCACCCCGTCCAGCAGCACCGGGACCCGCCGCATCGCGCACTGCAGCAGGAAGCCCGCCATCGCCGCGAAGTCCGCGCCGCCGACGGCGGCCAGCAGGTCGATCTGGTCGGCCAGCACCGGACGCGCCCGGCGCAGCGAGTCGCGGATGGCGGCGCACTTGACCATCCACACCCTGTCGTCGATGCCCGAGCCGCGACCGGTGACGGCGGCGGCGTCGGTGCCGCACAGCACGCCGATCAGGACCGAGGCGACGGTGGTCGAGCCGACGCCGAGGTCGCCGAGGACCACCAGGTCGGTGCCGGAGTCGGCCTCCTCGTCGGCGAGCGCGACGCCGACGGCGAAGGCGCGCTCGGCCTCCTCGCGGGTCAGCGCGTTCTCGACGTCGATCCGGCCCGAGCCGCGCCGGATCCGGTGGCGGCTCACCTCCGCGGGGAACACGCCCTCCTCCGCGTCGACGGCCATGTCCACCACGCGCACCTGGGCGCCGAACTGACGGGCCAACACACTGACCGGCGCGGTGCCGTCCAGCACCTCGCGGACCCTGCGGGCGGTGGTGCCCGGCGGGAGGGCGGAGACGCCGAGCGAGGCGATGCCGTGGTCGGCGGCGAAGACCAGCACCTTGGCCTGGCTGATCGGCCGCGTCGGGACGCGGGCCTGGACCGCGGCCAGCCAGCCGGCCAGGTCCTGCAGCTCGCCGAGCGCGCCGTGCGGCAGGTCCAGCGCGTCGAAACGCTGCTCCGCGGCCAGGCGGTACTCGTCGTCGGGGCGCGCCACCTGCGCGGAGAACTCGTCGAGGTCGAAGGTGCTCACGCGCGGAACGTTACCGTCACTGGCGGCGGAGCCGTCAGTGCGAAGGTCCAGTCAGTCACCAGCGGCGGCCCCGTCAGCGAGAAGGCCCGGTCAGTCCCCGCCTTCAGCCCCGTGCCAGCGGCAGCGAGCGGCCCGCCACCACGAGCCGCACGTCCGCGCACTCGGCGGCGAACGCGGCGTTGAGGCGGCCCAGCTCGTCGCGGAACCGGCGGCCGGAGGGGGTGGCCGGGACGACGCCGCTGCCCACCTCGTTGCTGACCGCGACGACCCGGCGGCGGCTCTCACGCAGCGCGGCGACCAGCTCGGCGGTGCGCTCGCGCAGCTGCTTCTCGCCGGTCGCGTACCAGGTGGCGTCGTCCCAGGCGCCGACCCGGTCCATGGCGTCGGTCAGCCAGAGTGCCAGGCAGTCGACCAGCAGCGACCCGGCGTGGGCGGGTTCGGCGAGCAGCGGGGCCAGCTCGCAGGTCTCGACGGTGCGCCAGTGGTCGGGGCGGCGGGCCCGGTGCAGGTCGATCCGCTCGGCCCACTCGGCGTCGCCCTCGCGGCGTCCGGCGGTGGCGACGTAGGTGACGCCGCCTGGCGTGTCACGGCCGTCGGCGAGCAGCAGTCGCTCGGCGAGCGAGGACTTGCCGGAGCGGGCGCCGCCCAGCAGCAGCGTCCGCTGCGGCGGGAGCGTGTGCGCGCGTTGCCCCCAGGCAATGCCGATCCGTGTGGCCCCGTCGGCTGTTCGCTCCTTGAAGATCCTCACGGCGTCATTCTGCGGCACGACGGCTCGGCAGCGACTTTCTGGGTACTGTCCTGTCCGAGATGTGATCAGGTGCGGAAGGGAGCCCAGCATGGTGTGGACGTGGCGGTTCGAGAAGACCGACGGGTCCGCGGTCACCGCGCCGAACGGGACCGAGGAGTTCCCCACCCAGGGCGACGCGGAGACCTGGATCGGCGAGTCCTGGAAGGACCTGCTGTCCGACGGTGTCGACCAGGTCGTGCTGTTCGAGGACAGCCGGAAGATCTACGGCCCGATGAGCCTGCACTCCGGCGAGCAGTGAGGCGAGCAGTGAACTGACGTGTGGGAGCCCGCCCTCGCCACGTGCCGGGGGCGGGCTCCTCGCGCTTGTTACGGGCGCGCCTGCGGGGAGTTCTCGAGGGTCTTCGCCGGGTCGAACTCCGCGACCGGGGCGAGGATCTCGTCCATCCGCTTGACCAGCTCGGCGTCCAGCTTCACGCCCGCGGCCTTGACGTTCTCGGCGACCTGCTCGGGACGCGAGGCGCCGACGATCGCCGCCGAGACGTTCGCGTTCCGCAGCACCCAGGCCACCGCGAGCTGAGCCAGCGTCAGACCGGCCTCGGCGGCGAGCGGCTGGAGCAGCTGGACCCGCTCCAGCACGTCGTCCCGCAGCCAGCGGGAGATCATGTTCGCGCCGCCCTTGTCGTCGGTGGCGCGGGAGCCCGCCGGGGGCTCGGCGCCGGGCAGGTACTTGCCCGTCAGCGCGCCCTGGGCGATGGGGGACCAGACGATCTGACCGATGCCCAGCTCCTCGCAGGTCGGGACGACCTCGGCCTCGATGACCCGCCACAGCGCGGAGTACTGCGGCTGCGAGGAGACCAGCGGGATCCGCAGCTCGCGGGCGAGCCCGTGGGCGGCGCGGATCTGGTCGGCGGTCCACTCGGAGACGCCGATGTAGTGGGCCTTGCCGGAGTGGACGACGTCGGCGAAGGCGACCATGGTCTCCTCCAGCGGCGTCGCCACGTCGAAGCGGTGGGCCTGGTAGAGGTCGACGTAGTCGGTCTGCAGACGGCGCAGCGAGCCGTCGATCGACTCCATGATGTGCTTGCGGCTCAGGCCGCGGTCGTTCTTGCCGGGACCGGTCGGCCAGTAGACCTTGGTGAAGACCTCCAGGCCCTCGCGGCGCTGCCCCTTGAGCGCGCGGCCGAGGACGGCCTCGGCGCGGGTGGCGGCGTAGACGTCGGCGGTGTCGAAGGTGGTGATGCCCGCGTCCAGGGCGGCGTGGACGCAGGCGGTCGCCGCGTCCTCCTCGACCTGGGAGCCGTGGGTGAGCCAGTTGCCGTAGGCGATCTCGCTGATGACCAGGCCGCTACGGCCCAAGTGACGAAACTCCATGGCCTGACCTTAACTCCATGGCCTGACCCGAACTCAGGGGCCCCGACTCCAACTCAGGGGCCCCGACTCCATGACCCGACCCCGGATCGAAGCGCTACGGCCGCATGCCCACCAGGTGCAGCAGGGCGGCGACGCGGCGGTAGGGGTCGGTGCGGCCGGCCCGGTCCTCGGCGTCGAGGAGTAAGGAGAGTTCCGGCCCGGACGGCAGCGGCGCGTCGTCGTCGGCCTGGTCGGTGAAGACCCGGACGCCGAACCAGGCCTGCACCGGGACGTCCAGCTCGGCCAGGGTGCGGGCGAGCACGGCACGGCGGTCGGCGCGGGTCGGCAGGCCGAGGCGGTTGGTGTAGGCGTCGTCGTCGAAGGCGGCCAGAGCGGCTCCCCAGTCCCCGGCCAGGCCGGGACGGAGCGCCAGGGCGTCGCCGTTGCGGGCCAGCACGGACAGCAGCCCGCCGGGCGCCAGCACCCGGGCCAGCGCGGCCAGCAGCGGTTCCGGGTCGGGCAGGTACATCAGCACGCCGTGGCAGAGCACGACGTCGAAGCTGGCCGGGCCGAACCATCGGCCGCAGTCGCCGCCCTCGCCCTGCAGCAGCCGTACCCGGGCCTGGACCGCGAGCGGTTCCCGGGTGAGCGCCTGCTGGGCGGCGGCGAGGGTGCCGGGATCCGGGTCCAGGCCGGTGACCTGGTGGCCGTCCCGGGCCAGGCGGAGCAGCTGGGTGCCCTGGCCGCAGCCCGCGTCCAGTACCCGCAGCCGGGCGTCCGGGCCGAACCGGTCGTGCAGCTGCTCGGTCAGCTGGCGGGTGACCAGCTCCTGACGGACCACGTTGCGCAGCCCGCCGAGCTTGGCCAGCCAGGAGGCCGATCCCGGCGTGAAACCAGCCTGCCCGCCCGACGGGAGGGTCCGTTGGGCGGGCAGCACCATCGTCGAGTCGTCCGTTCCCGGACGCGGCTCGAGCGGCGAGTAGGAGTACCCGGGGTAGCCCGGGTGTCCGGTCAGGGCCTCTGTCCGCGCTTGACGGCCGGCTTGGGCAGACGCATCCGGCGCAGGTTCATCGAGCGCATGAGGCCGTAGGCGAGGGCGCCCCTGGTGTTCTGGCCCGGGAAGCGGGTGGCGAGCTCCTTGCGCAGCCGGGTCGCCAGCCACAGCATCTGGATCACGACGGCGACCAGGAACGCCAGCCACAGGACGTAGATCAGCTCGACGGCCGCGGGGGAGCGGAAGAACGCCAGCACCATGAAGACGACCGCGAACGGCAGGAAGAACTCCAGCACCGTGAAGCGCGAGTCGAAGTAGTCGCGGACGAACGCGCGCACCGGGCCGCGGTCACGGGCCGGGAGGTACTTGGCGTCGGCCTCGCCGCGCAGCGCCAGCATGGTCTTGTCCCGGTCGCTGCGGTTGGCCTCGCGAGACTTGCGCGCGCTGGCCTTGCGGTCCGGCGGCACGTAGGCGCGGCCGCGGCGGTTCGCCTCGGCCTCGCTGCGCTTGGGCGTGGGGCGGCCCTTCTTGGCCTCGGCGCTGGGAACGTCCGCCTCTGCCGCCTCGGCGTCGTCGCTCTTGTCGAGCGTCACGGCGTCGGCGGGGGCATCCTGGGAGCTTCGTCGGAACACAACAGCAAGAGTACGTGGTGAACGGGTGTATTCCCCAGCCCCCCGGGTAGTGGATCCCACCGGAACAATCAGCCCCACGGATGAGGCCTGGACTGTTTTCGCTGTAGCAGTCTTGTTGCAGCGCGGACCGCTGCGGTGAAGGCCGCGCGACCCGTAGGCTTGGTACGAGAAACCGGCAGGTCCGAGAAGGGGGCGCGCGAAGCCCATGAGCGACGGAATCATGAAGCGGATGGGGATGATCTTCCGCGCCAAGGCGAACAAGGCCTTGGATCGTGCGGAGGATCCGCGCGAGACGCTGGACTACTCGTACCAGAAGCAGCTCGAACTGCTGCAGAAGGTGCGTCGTGGGGTGGCGGATGTCGCGACCAGCCGCAAGCGGCTGGAACTGCAGCTCACCCAGCTGCAGCAGCAGTCCGCAAAGCTGGAGGAGCAGGGCCGCAAGGCGCTGTCGCTGGGTCGTGAGGACCTGGCCCGGGAGGCGCTGACCCGCCGCTCCGGCATCCAGCAGCAGGTGCAGGACCTGGAGGTCCAGTACCAGCAGCTGCAGGGCGAGGAGGAGAAGCTGACGCTCGCCTCCCAGCGGCTGCAGGCCAAGGTGGACGCCTTCCGTACGAAGAAGGAGACCATCAAGGCCCAGTACAGCGCCGCGCAGGCGCAGACCCAGATCGCCGAGTCGTTCTCGGGCATCTCGGAGGAGATGGGCGACGTCGGCCTGGCGATCCAGCGGGCCGAGGACAAGACGGCCCAGCTGCAGGCCCGTGCGGGTGCGATCGACGAGCTGCTTGCCAGCGGCGCGCTCGACGACCCCAGCGGTCTGCGCAAGGACGACATCTCCGCCGAGCTGGACGCCATGTCCGCGGGCAGTGACGTCGAGCTTGAGCTGGCCCGGATGAAGGCCGAGCTCACCGGTGGTTCGACGCCGACCCCGGCGATCGAGCAGGGGCAGCAGGACGCCACCCCGCAGGACCAGCCCCGCTTCGACAAGTAGGGAGAGCCGCCATGATCGTAAGGATCCTGACGGAGGGCCAGTACGAGGTGCCCGACTCCCTGGTCGACCACCTCAACGCGCTGGACAACGCGGTTCTCGCGTCGCTGGACAGCGGCCACGAGGAGGAGTTCCGGCTCCGCCTGAACGAGCTCCTGGCCGCGGTCCGGTCCGGCGGTGAGCCGGTGGCCCAGGACTATCTGGGCGCCTCGGACGCCACGCTTCCGTACGCGGACGCGACGGTGGAGGAGGTCCGCGCGCTGCTCAAGCCCGACGGGCTGATCCCCGGTTAGTTGCACACGACGAAGGGGCGTGAGGCCGTAGCCTCACGCCCCTTCGTGCTGCCCGCGCCTGCTGCTGCCTACGGCAGGGCCAGCATCTGGTCCAGCGCGGCCTTGGCGAACTTCTCCGTCTCCGGGTCGACCGTGATCACGTTCGGGACCCGGCCGTCGACCAGCGACTCCAGCGCCCAGACCAGGTGCGGCAGGTCGATCCGGTTCATCGTGCTGCAGAAGCAGACGCTCCGGTCGAGGAAGACGATCTCCTTGTCCGGGTGCGCCTTGGCCAGGCGGCGGACCAGGTTGAGCTCTGTGCCGATGGCCCACTTGGTGCCGGGCTCGGCGGCGTCCAGCGCCTTGATGATGTACTCGGTCGAGCCGACCATGTCGGCCGCCTCGACGACCTCGTGCTTGCACTCGGGGTGCACCAGCACGGTCACGCCAGGGACCCGCTCGCGGACCTCGTTGACCGAGTCCAGGCTGAACCGGCCGTGGACCGAGCAGTGGCCCCGCCAGAGGATCATCTTGGCCGCGCGCAGCTGCTCGGTGGTCAGGCCGCCGTTCGGCTTGTGCGGGTTGTAGACGACGCAGTCGGTGAGCGAGAGGCCCATGTCGCGCACGGCGGTGTTGCGGCCCAGGTGCTGGTCCGGCAGGAAGAGCACCTTCTCACCCTGCTCGAAGGCCCACTCCAGGGCGCGCTTGGCGTTGGACGAGGTGCAGATCGTCCCGCCGTGGCGACCGGTGAAGGCCTTGATGTCGGCCGAGGAGTTCATGTACGCGACCGGCACCACGCTGTCGGCCACGCCCGCGTCGACCAGCTGGTCCCAGCACTCGGCGACCTGCTCGGCGGTGGCCATGTCGGCCATCGAGCAGCCGGCGGCCAGGTCCGGCAGGACGACCTGCTGGCGCTCGGCGGTGAGGATGTCCGCGGACTCGGCCATGAAGTGCACGCCGCAGAAGACGATGTACTCGGCCTCGGGGCGGGCCGCCGCGTCGCGGGCCAGCTTGAAGGAGTCGCCGGTCACGTCGGCGAACTGGATGACCTCGTCGCGCTGGTAGTGGTGGCCCAGGATGAAGACCTTGTCGCCGAGCGCGGCCTTGGCGGCGGCGGCACGCGCGACCAGGTCGGGGTCGGAGGCGGCGGGCAGCTCGCCGGGGCAGTCGACGCCGCGCTCGCTGCCGGTGTCGGCCTCGCGGCCGAGAAGCAGCAGCGCCAGTGGAGTCGCCCCGGGCTCGGCGAAGGTGGCGCCCGTCCCGGGCGCGGTGGTGGTGGTCACGGGCTGCTGCCCTTCTGTTCGGCGGTGGTGAGGGACCGACCGCCTTATCGTCTACCTGACGCAATCTATGATAGCCCTCCCCGATCACAGTGGCGATGGTCACCGAGGCAATGTGACGTACCCCGCTGTGGCCGTTGCGGCGCTACCGTCGCGCGGCCCGGACCTGCCTTATCGTCTGGCGGGAACAGAGCGGCAGAAAAGCACCAGCTCGAACACACCGGACGCACAGGGTGGCGAAGGAGAGGGTACGCGGCGATGAGCGAGGAGCCGAGCGCGGGGGTCGGCGACACATCGGGGACGGTGCCGGGAACGGGGACTGCGCCGGGAGCGGGGACGGCGCCGGGAGCGCTGCGGCGGATGCGTCCGCGCGGGCGGGAGGAGAAGCACCGGGCCGCCACGCCGCTGGAGCTCTTCTTCGACCTCTGCTTCGTCGTCGCGGTCGCCCAGGCGGGCGCGCAGTTGGGCGGCGCGCTGGGGGAGGGACACGTCCGGCACGGGATCGCGGGATACCTCTTCGTCTTCTTCGCCATCTGGTGGGCCTGGATGAACTTCACCTGGTTCGCCTCCGCCTACGACACCGACGACGTGCCCTACCGGATCGCCACCTTCGTGATCATCGTGGGCGCGCTGATCCTGGCCGCCGGGGTGCCGCGTGCCTTCGCGGACTCGGACTTCTCGGTGACCGTCACCGGCTACGTGGTGATGCGTGTGGCGCTGGTCGCGCAGTGGCTGCGGGCGGCTGCCTCCAACGCCGGGCCGCAGCGGAGAACCGCCGCGCGGTACGCGGTCGGTGTCGCGTTGGTGCAGGTGTACTGGGTGCTCTGGCTGGTGTACGTTCCGGCCGGGGACAAGAGCTGGGCTCTCCTGCCCGGGCTGGTCGCCGACCTGGCGGTGCCGGTGGTGGCCGAGCGGGTCGCCGAGACGGCCTGGCACCCTGGGCACATCGCCGAGCGCTACGGCTGCTTCACGCTGATCGTGCTGGGGGAGTCGGTCTCGGCGGCGACCGTCGCGGTGCAGTCGGCGGTGGACGAGCACCAGGCGTTCCACGAACTGCTGCCGATCGCCGTCGGCGGACTGCTGATCTGCTTCTCCGCCTGGTGGATCTACTTCGCCCGCTCGGTCGAGGAGCACCTGAGGTCCAACCGGGTGGCCTTCACCTGGGGCTACGGGCACTACTTCGTCTTCCTCTCGGCCGCGGCGATCGGGGCGGGCATCGAGGTGGCGGTCGAGCACGCCGTCGGCAAGGTCCACATCTCCGCGCAGGCGGCCACGTTCGGGGTGACCGTCCCGGCCGCGGTCTACCTGATCACGGTCTGGGCGCTGCACTCGCGGCACACCAAGCGCGGGATCGCGCTGTGGGTGCTGCCGGTGGCCGGGGTGGCGGTGCTGTTCTCCCCGTCGGTGCTGGTGGCCGGGCTGGTCTGCGCGGTGGCGGTCGCCGTCGGACTGCTGCTCCACCGGCTGCAGGACGGCGATGCGGTTGTCGGCACGGGGGCGGGGGACCCGGCGAACGCCTGATCGGTCCGCCCTGTGAAAAGCTGGGTGCGTGCCAGCCCCGCAGCCGCCGATCAGCCCCTCCGCCGCGCTCGACGACACCGACCGTCGGCTGCTGGAGCTGCTCGGGCGTGACGGGCGCGCCTCGTACGCCGAGATCGGTCTGCTGGTGAACCTGTCCGCGACGGCCGTCAAGCGCCGGATCGACCGGCTGCGCGAGCGCGGCGTGGTGCGCGGCTTCACCGTGGTGCTCGATCCCGCGGCGCTGGACTGGCACACGGAGGCCTTCGTCGAGGTCTTCTGCCGCGAGCGCACGCCGCCGGAGGAGATCCTCTCCTCCCTGCGGCAGTTCCCCGAGGTCGTCGCGGCCTGGACGGTCACCGGCGACCCGGACGCGCTGGTCCACCTGCGGGCCGCCGACATGCGGCATCTGGAGGCCGTGATCGAGCGGATCCGCCGCGAGCCGGGCGTGCAGCGCAGCCGCAGCACGGTGGTGCTGAGCCGGCTCATCGGCTGATCCTCGCGCGCTTGCGGACGGCAGAAACTCGCGCGGCTGTACGGGGGTGCGCAGGAATCCCGCGCCGGGGGTGGTGATCACGCCGGTTGCCTGCGTGGGCTGCCGGATTCCGACATGCCCGGCGGGGGGTGCGCTGCCTAGGGTTGCAATGCCCCCCACACCCGTCACCAAAGGACCGTCCCGTGGCCCACCCTGAGCGAATGCACCAGTACGACGCCCGCATGGTCGACCTGGTCTTCGACTACATGCGGGAGCGTCTGCAGTACGACCCGGTCCCGCTGGACCACCCCGGCGACGGCGAGAAGCTGTCCGGGGCGCTCGAAGGCCTGCTGGGCGAGCGCGGAAACGATCCTGCGGACGTCCTCAAGCTCTACGACCACGAGCTGTCCCGTGCGGTCATCTCCGCCGACAGCCCGCGCTACCTGAGCTTCATCCCGTGCGCGCCGACCAAGGCCGCGCTCCTCTTCGACATGGTCGTCTCCTGCGCCTCGCTCCAGGGCATCTCGTGGCTGGAGGCGGCGGGCGCGATCGCGGCCGAGAACCAGGTGCTGCGCCTGATCGCCGACCGGGCCGGGCTGCCGGCCTCGGCAGGCGGCTGCTTCGTCTCCGGCGGCTCCGCGGGCAACCTGTCCGCGCTGGTCGTGGCCAGGGACTCGGCCCGCCGCCGGCTCGGCGTGGGCATCGGCGCACGGCTGCGGGTCGCGGTCAGCGACCAGACCCACTCCTCGGTCACCAACACGCTCAACATCATCGGCGTCGAGAAGCTGGTCGTCCCGACCGAGAACCACCGCCTGACCGGCGTGGCCCTGCGCAAGGCCATCGAGGCCGACGGGGACCCGGGCTCGATCATCGCCGTCGTCGGCACGGCCGGCACCACCAACGCGGGCATCGTCGACGACCTGGCGGGCATCGCCGAGGTCGCCCGCGAGCACGGCCTCTGGTTCCACGTCGACGGCGCCTACGGCGGCGCCGGGCTCTTCGCCCCGTCGGTGCGGGAGAAGTACAACGGCATCGAGCACGCGGACTCGTTCGTGGTGGACCCGCACAAGTGGCTCTTCGCGCCGTTCGACTGCGCCGCGCTGATCTACCGCGACCCGCGCCTGGCCAAGTCCGTGCACACCCAGGACGCGTCCTACCTGGACGTGCTCCACACCGGCGAGCACGACCAGGAGTGGAACCCGACCGACTACGCGTACCACCTGACCCGGCGCGCCCGCGGCCTGCCGCTGTGGTTCTCGCTGGCGGTCCACGGCACCGAGGCCTACAGCGAGGCGATCGAGGCCGGCATCGCGCTGGCCCGCGACACCGCTGCGCTGATCCGCGCCGAGTACCCGGACCTGGAGGTCATCCGCGAGCCGGAGCTCTCCAGCATCGTCTACCGGCGCAAGGGCTGGACGGCGGAGCAGTACTACGCCTGGTCCGAGCGGCTGCTGGCGGAGCAGACCGGCTTCGTCACCCCGACCGGCTGGGAGGGCGAGGTCGTGGCCCGGTTCGCGTTCCTGCACCCGGGGACGACCATGGACATGGTCCGCGAGATCCTCGACACGATGGTGTGAGGACACGGCGGCCTGGGAGCACGGGGGTCTAAGGGCACGGCGGTCTGAGCGCACGGCGGTCTGAGAGCGCGGCGGTCCGAGAGCACGGCGCTCCGATCCGGCCTTCCGGACCGCTACAGGTAGGCCCCCGACGGCAGGTACGGCGTCGGGGGCCTCATGCCGCGCAGGGCGAGGTAGCCACGGGTGCTGACGGAGAGTCCGACGGCCAGCGAGACGTCCACCGCCCAGTCCTGCTCCGCGGTGACGGTGCGGATCTCGGCGCTCGTGGACTCCGGTATCCGGGCCAGGGCCCCGACCAGCAGCGCCGTGGCGACCCGGCGCGAGGTCGCGGCCAGCATCATCACCCGGCCGCCCAGCCGGTAGGCGTACCCGGAACCGGCCAGGGTGTCCGCGACCAGCAACTCGTCGCTCGTGCGCAGCAGCGCGAGGTGGTCCTCGCCGTGCGCGGCGCCACGCGTGCGGCGGTCGATCGAGTCCAGCAGGTCGAAGTGGTTCGCGTCACCCAGATGGACGGGTACGCCGCCGGTCTCGGGGAGCGCGGTGCGGTCGACCGTCCCGGTCATCGCCATGGTGGGGTGCAGCCGGAAGCCCGCCGCGTGGTAGCGCCGCGCCGCGCGCGGGTCGTCGGAGGCGACGATCATGCCGCGCAGACAGCCTCCGGAGTGCGCGAGCGCGTGGTCCAGCAGCAGCCGCCCGACGCCCTTCCCCTGGGCCTCCGGACGCACCGCGAAGAGGGCCAGCCCCCACAGGCCCTCGCGCCGCAGCGACAGCGACACGCCCAGCGGATCGCCGTCACCCTCGCGGTCGTCCACGGCGAACCAGCAGCCGCCCTCGTCCGCGGCGGCCAGCCGCCTGGTGCGGACGTCGGCGCGCGCCCGTTCCCGGTCGGAGAGGGGTGGGACCGCGAACGCGGCCCGGTAGATCGAGCGGACGGCGCTCGCGTCGGCGGCGGAGTCGTGCACGGGTCGCAGGATCATCTCTGCATTCTCGTGCGCGCCCGGGTGTGCGAGCATGGAGGTTCAGGACTTCACCCGGAATACATCCGGGGCGCCGCCGGTTCTCGCCGGTGGAAGTACGTCGTCAAACCCGGGAGTATGCAGATGACCGTCCAGGACGAGACCAGCGTCGAGAGCGGGATCATCCTCACCGACACCGCCGCCGCCAAGGTCAAGAGCCTGCTGGAGCAGGAGGGCCGCGATGACCTGGCGCTTCGCGTCGCGGTGCAGCCCGGCGGCTGCTCGGGCCTGCGCTACCAGCTGTTCTTCGACGAGCGTTCGCTCGACGGCGACGTCGTGGCCGACTTCGGCGGCGTCAGCGTCGTCACCGACCGCATGAGCGCCCCCTACCTGACCGGCGCCACGGTCGACTTCGTCGACACGATCGAGAAGCAGGGCTTCACGATCGACAACCCGAACGCGACCGGCTCCTGCGCCTGCGGCGACTCCTTCAGCTGAGCGGAGCCGAATCCGGTGAAGTGAATGCAGTCCCGTGGGGCCCCGGCCGATGACGGCCGGGGCCCCACGTATGCGGTCCTCACCCCGTCATCGGACCGTGTGTCACCTTGCTGGTCGGCATGGTGCTGACCTGCGCCAGCGCCTTGCTGTCGGAGGCGTCGACGACGCGGCGGCCGTCGAGCGGGCGGCCCAGGTCCACGGTGACGTGCTGCGGGGTGATCACCAGCGGGCACATCTGGGTGGCGGGCGCGCGCTGCGTGATCACGATGCGGACCAGCACCTTGCCCGGCTGCGACTGGTCGGCGTTCGCGCCGTACTTGTCGCAGGTGCCCGCGTCGAAGTAGACGGTCAGGTCGTTGCCCGCCGCGCTGTATCCGGTGGCGGGGACGACCTGCGCGCGCGGGGCGGACGGGCTGGGGGAGAGCGTGCGCACCGGGCCGCCGGGGTTGACCGACGGTGAGGCGGACACGCTGGAACCCGCCGTGACCGAGCTGGTGCCCGCTCCGGAGGCGCAGGCCGTCAGGCCGACGGCGCCCGCCGCGGCGACGACGGCCAGAGCGACGCGGACCCGCGGGCGCGGGCGGGCGCCGGGCGGGCGGGGACTGCTGCGAAACTCCACGGTTCGGCCTCCTGGTCTGTTCCTTGCTGAACGACCATGGGACGTGGGAGTGACAGAAGCGGTTCCCCTGCCCGGCTGCTTGCGCAGGTACCTGTATCAGTCGCCTGTATCAGTCGCCTGTTCTGGCGTCTGTTCAGTCGCCGAAGGGCGACATGCTGCCGAACCTGCGCGCCTCGCGGGCGCTGACCTTGAAGCCGGGGTGGCGCACCGACGTCGCCGACTCCTTCGGGGCGGGCTGGAGCGGCCAGAACAGGCCCAGTCGACGTCCGCCCTCGACCAGCGCCGCCAGCGTGTCCTGGTCCGCGTCGCCGCGCAGGTGCGCCGGAATCCTCACAGGGCTGCGGTCGGGCATCATCAAGGCCTCCTCGGCGGCTGAGCTGCCGCCTCTCGCTCTCTCAGTTCGACACTAGAACCGCGCACGGAGCGGTTCCACCCCTACGCTGCGGTAACGCCCGGACGCGGCAAGAACAGCCCGGAGGCGGGACCCGCCCCACCGGTGGAGGCAGGCCGGTACGGTAGAACGCCTGCACTCACCGCAGCCCCGCCTTGCAGTCATAGGAGTCCGCCGCCGTGCGTATTGCTGTCACCGGCTCGATCGCC
This sequence comes from Streptacidiphilus sp. MAP5-3, assembly GCF_041262505.1. Taxonomy (NCBI): domain Bacteria; kingdom Bacillati; phylum Actinomycetota; class Actinomycetes; order Kitasatosporales; family Streptomycetaceae; genus Streptacidiphilus; species Streptacidiphilus sp. MAP5-3. Next base: position 233,280 of record NZ_JBGCCL010000005.1, on the reverse strand, counting down.
ACCGACCACCTGATGACCTTTCCCGGCCGCTTCGCCGAGCAGTTCGTCGCGGAGCAGCTGCACACGGTGTCGCTCTCCTTCCTGGTGGACACCCTGGACGTGCGACGTGGCGGCGTGGCGCCGAACATCTGCTTCGGCATGGGCCTGCTCGGGCTGAAGCCGGTGCTGGTCGGCGCGGCCGGAGCCGACTTCGCCGAGTACCGCTCCTGGCTGGACCGGCACGGCGTCGAGACCGGTGCGGTGCACATCTCGGAGACCCGGCACACCGCCCGCTTCGTCTGCACCACCGACCAGGACCACAACCAGATCGCGTCCTTCTACACCGGCGCGATGAGCGAGGCCCGCAACATCGAGCTGCAGCCGATCGCCGAGCGTGCGGGCGGCCTGGACCTGGTGCTGATCGGCGCGGACGACCCGGAGGCGATGGTCCGTCACACCGAGGAGTGCCGCGCCCGTGGCTACGCCTTCGCCGCCGACCCCTCGCAGCAGCTGGCCCGGCTGGAGGGCGACGACATCCGCAACCTGGTCGACGGCGCCGCCTACCTCTTCTCCAACGAGTACGAGAAGGCCCTGATCGAGTCCAAGACCGGCTGGTCCGAGGAGGACGTGCTGGACCGGGTCGGCGTCCGGATCACGACGCTCGGGGCCAAGGGCGCGCGGATCGACCGCAAGGGCGAGGCGCCGATCTTCGTCTCCTGCCCGCAGGAGAACGCCAAGGTCGACCCGACCGGTGTCGGCGACGCCTTCCGGGCCGGCTTCGTGGCCGGTCTCACCTGGGGCATCTCGCTGGAGCGGGCCGCACAGGTCGGCGCGATGATGGCGACACTGGTCATCGAGACGCTGGGCACCCAGGAGTACGAGCTGCGCCGCGGCCACTTCGCTGAGCGGTTCGCCGTGGCCTACGGGGAAGAGGCGGCGGCAGAGCTGCGCTCCCACCTCGGCTGAGCCCCCAACTCGTCGGCTGAGCCCCTGACTCGGCTGAGCGCCCCCTGTGCAGGTGGAGCGTCAGGAGACCCGGCGGACCAGGTAGGCCGTGCCCTCGGCGCCCGGCTGGTACCGGTCCGCCGGGGCCTGGCCCTCGTACTCCTGGTCCCGCAGGTGGCACCAGGCCGGGACGTCGATCGCGGCGACCTCGTCGTCGGCGAGCAGCGCCACCCGGCCGCCCAGCGGCACCTGTTCGAAGGCCTTGGCCAATTCGGAGACGGGGACCGGGCAGAGCATGCCCAGTGCGTCCACCACGGTCACGTCCGTCACCTGCCCGGTTCCGCCCGGCGTCGGCACGGTTCCGCCCGCGGCCGGGCCCAGCAGCTGGGCCCGGACCTCGGCGACCGCGCCGGGCAGCACCGCGAGGAACTCCTCCACCTGCGCGGCGGTCGCGTCGCGGCCCAGCGAGACCCGGACGTTGCCCTCGGTCAACGCCCCCATCGCGGCCAGGACATGACTGGGCGTCAGGGTGCTGGACGTGCACGAGGAGCCGGACGAGACCGCGAAGCCGGCCCGGTCGAGTGCGCCCAGCAGGGACTCTCCGTCCACGTACAGGCAGGAGAAGGTGAGCAGGTGCGGCAGCCGTCGCGCCGGATCGCCGAGCGCCGGGTCGCCGAGCACCGACACGTCCGGGACCAGGGCGGGTACCCGCTCGTGGAGCAGGGTGATCAGCGGGCGCAGCCGGGCGTCGGCCTCCGCCGCCTCCTGGCGGGCGGCACGCAGCGCGACGGCCGAGGCCACAACGGCGGGAACGTTGACATAGCCGGGTACCCGGCCGCCCTCGCGTTCGTCCGCAGGAAGCGGTGAGCGGTAGCGGACGCCCTTGCGCACCGCGAGGACGCCGACCCCGGCCGGACCGCCCCACTTGTGCGCGGACGCGGCCAGCGCCGACCAGTCGCCGGCCACCCGTACCCAGGCCGCCGACTGTGCGGCGTCGACGAAGAGCGGGACGCCCGCCTCGGCGCACAGCTGTGCCGCCTCGGCGACCGGTTGGACGGTGCCGACCTCGTGGTTGGCCGACTGGAGGCAGAGGAGCGCGGTCCCCTCGGCGCGGGCGGCGACGGCCAGCGCGTCCAGGTTCACCCGTCCCGTCATATCCACCGGCACGGTGCTGACGGTGCCTCCGGCCGCCTCGTGTTGTTCCGCCGCGTGGAGTACGGAGGAATGTTCGACGGCGGAATGTGCGAGGTGACGTCCTTTCCGGTGGTTTCCGGAGAGGAGGCCGAGAACGGCGAGATGGTTCGCCTGCGTACCCGAAGCGGTGAAACTCACCTCGTCCGCACGGACGCCGAGATCGGCGGCGACGCTCTCGCGGGCCGCGTCCAGCAGCATCCGGGCGTGCCGGGCGTCGCGGTAGAGCCGGGCCGGGTCGGCCCATCCCTCGTCCAGGGCGGAGAGCAGCGCCTGCCTGGCCAGTGGGTGCAACGGCGCGGTGGACGCGACATCAAAGTTCGGCACGGTCCCACCGTAACGAGCGCGCGGGTGGCAGAGTGTCAGCCGGTGCTGCGCACACCGTCAGGCAGGCGCAACAGCAGGTACAGAGCAGCCAGGGCAGGAGGCGCAGGAGCAGGCGCAGTGCAGGCAACCGCCGTACCAGCGGCAGAAGGGACACCGCTCCCGTTCGCCCCTGATCGTATTACGTGCTCATAAGGCGTCAGAAGGCGGCCCCCCGGCGTGTCGCCGGGCTGTCCGCCCGGTCCGGGCAAACCGCTCTGACCTGCGATTCCGCCTGTCCGGGGGCCATCCGGAGGCATGATCGGCGCGTTAGTGGGACCTGCCCGCGAACCTTCGATTCGCCTGGAGTAGGGTTTGGGCCGCATAAACATCCAAACCCTGCCCGTGACCACGCCATCGGGAATCCCGGAGAGCTCTCCGGTGTCTCTTCGGTCGGCTGGTGAGCGGGCGAGACTTCGGGAAGGCGCTACGTGAGTCCCAACGGCTCCGACCGCTCGCCGCGGCGCTCGATGCGGCGGAAGCTGCTTTCAGCGCTGACGCTGGGCCTCGTCCTTGCCACCGCCACAGGCTGCCAGTCCAGTGACCTGCCCCGGCTCGGCCTCCCCACTCCCAGGGACCAGCAGGGCCACACGGTCCTCTTCCTCTGGCAGAGCTCCTGGATCGCCGCGCTGGCGGTCGGTGCGCTCGTCTGGGGCCTGATCCTGTGGGCGGTCTTCTTCTACCGGCGCAGCCGCACCAAGGTCGAGGTGCCGCCGCAGTTCCGCTACAACATGCCGCTCGAGGCACTGTTCACCGTGGTCCCGCTGATCATGGTGTCGGTCTTCTTCTACTACACGGCGCGGGACGAGACGGACCTGCTCAAGATCGACAACCCGACGAACCACGTCAACGTGGTCGGGTTCCAGTGGAGCTGGGCGTTCAACTACGACTACACGGTCGACCCGCACAACCAGACCGCTGCGAACCCGAACGGTCCCGGCGCCTACGACGTCGGCACGCCGGGTCAGGAGCCGACGCTGTGGCTGCCGCTCGGTGAGACCACCGAGTTCGAGCTGACGTCGCGTGACGTCATCCACGGCTTCTGGCCGATCGACTTCCTCATGAAGATGGACGTCATCCCGGGCATCGTGAACAAGTTCGAGGTCACCCCGACCGTGCTGGGCACCTTCCGCGGCAAGTGCACCGAGCTCTGCGGTGTCGACCACTCGGAGATGCTCTTCAACGTCAAGGTGGTCACGCCGGCCCAGTACCAGGCCCACCTGGCTCAGCTGCGGGCCAAGGGCCAGGGCGGCAACGTTCCGTCCGGCATCGTCACCACGGGAGCAGGGAACCTCCAGAAATGACCATCCTCAATGAACCCCATGGGCTCAGCGGGGGGACCGCCACCGCCGCGCGCCCGGCAAAGGGGCAGAAGCACGGGACGTCGATCATCAAGTGGATGACGACGACGGACCACAAGACGATCGGCACCCTGTACCTGGTGACGTCGTTCGCGTTCTTCCTGATCGGCGGCATCCTCGCGCTGACGATGCGTGCGCAGCTGGCACAGCCGGACGGCGGCGTCCTGACGAACGAACAGTTCAACCAGGCGTTCACCATGCACGGCACGATCATGCTGCTGATGTTCGCGACGCCGCTCTTCGCCGGCTTCACGAACTGGATCATGCCGCTCCAGATCGGCGCCCCTGACGTCGCGTTCCCGCGACTGAACATGTTCGCCTACTGGCTGTACCTGTTCGGCTCGCTGATCGCCGTCGGCGGCTTCCTCACCCCGCAGGGTGCGGCCGACTTCGGCTGGTTCGCCTACGCGCCGCTCTCCGACGCGATCCACAGCCCCGGTGTCGGCGGCGACATGTGGATCATGGGTCTGGCGCTCTCGGGCTTCGGCACCATCCTCGGTTCGGTGAACTTCATCACCACCATCCTCTGCATGCGTGCCCCGGGCATGACCATGTTCCGGATGCCGATCTTCGTGTGGAACGTCCTGCTGACCGCTGTCCTGGTCCTGCTGGCCTTCCCGGTCCTGGCCGCTGCGCTGCTGGCGCTGGAGGCCGACCGCAAGTTCGGTGCGCACGTCTTCGACCCGGCCAACGGTGGTGCCATCCTCTGGCAACACTTGTTCTGGTTCTTCGGGCACCCAGAGGTGTACATCATCGCGCTGCCGTTCTTCGGCATCATCTCCGAGGTCGTGCCGGTCTTCTCGCGCAAGCCGATGTTCGGTTACCAGTCGCTGATCGCGGCCACCATCGCGATCGCCGGTCTGTCCGTGACCGTGTGGGCCCACCACATGTACGTCACCGGCGCGGTGCTGCTGCCGTTCTTCTCCTTCATGACGTTCCTGATCGCCGTTCCGACCGGCGTCAAGTTCTTCAACTGGATCGGCACCATGTGGCGGGGCTCGCTGAGCTTCGAGACCCCGATGCTGTGGACCATCGGCTTCCTGGTCACCTTCGTCTTCGGTGGTCTGACGGGTGTTCTGCTCGCCTCCCCGCCGATCGACTTCCACGTCTCGGACTCGTACTTCGTCGTCGCCCACTTCCACTACGTGGTCTTCGGCACCGTCGTCTTCGCGATGTTCGCGGGCTTCCACTTCTGGTGGCCCAAGATGACCGGCAAGATGCTGGACGAGCGTCTGGGCAAGATCTGCTTCTGGATGCTGTTCGTCGGCTTCCACACCACCTTCCTGGTGCAGCACTGGCTGGGCGCCGAGGGCATGCCGCGTCGTTACGCGACGTACCTGCCCACCGACGGCTTCACCACGCTGAACCTGATCTCGACCATCGGCTCCTTCATCCTGGGCGCGTCGATCCTGCCGTTCCTCTACAACGTCTGGAAGACCGCCAAGTACGGCAAGAAGGTCGAGGTCGACGACCCGTGGGGTTACGGCCGCTCGCTCGAGTGGGCGACCTCCTGCCCGCCGCCGCGGCACAACTTCCTCACGCTGCCCCGCATCCGTTCGGAATCCCCGGCGTTCGACCTGCACCACCCGGAGATCGCGGCGCAGGACTACCTGGAGAACCACGGCGAGGTGCCGGCCCATCTGCAGGCCGCACTGGAGAAGAAGGAGGCGGGTGACCGATGAAGGAACAGGGCAAGATCTTCGCCGGCTTCGCGGTCTTCGTTCTGGGCATGGCGATCTGGTACGGCATCTGGTCCAAGGACCCGACCGGTACCACCTGCCTCTTCCTGGCCTTCGGTCTGGGTTCGTTCATCGCCTTCTATCTGCTGTTCACCGCCAACCGCGTGGACACGGGCGCGAGCGACAACCCGCAGGCCGAGGTCTCGGACGACGCGGGTGTGCAGGGCTTCTTCAGCCCGCACAGCTGGCAGCCGCTGGCCCTGGGCCTCGGCGGCACGCTGGCCTTCCTGGGCGTCATCTTCGGCTGGTGGCTGATGATGTTCGCCATGCCGGTGATCCTCATGGGCATCTGGGGTTGGAGCTTCGAGTACTACCGCGGCGAGAACCAGACGCAGTGACCCACGTGGGGCAACACCGCTGACGGTTCGTCCGGCAGAGCGTGATGCAAGGGCCGAACACCCCGCCTTCGGGCGGAGTGTTCGGCCCTTCGTGTTACCCGGACCACTCCGGTGGGTCAGCGGAGCGGTGGAAAATGTCCTGATTTCCTACGATGTGACGGAGCGTCGAAATCTGGAAGAGGGTGGTACCGCATGAAGTCCGCGAAGTCGGTATGGGTGCGCAGTCTGCTCACCGGCGCGGTGCTGGCGACCCCGCTGGTCCTGACGGCCTGCAGCGGGGGAGGAGTCGAGCCGCCGGCCCAGGTGGACGCGGCCACGCTGGTCCAGGTCTCCCCGACGGCCGACGGCAGGACGGGCGTCGACCCGAACCTGCCCGTCGTCATCACCGCGAGGAACGGCGGCCGGCTGACCGACGTCACCGTCGTCGCCGACAACGGCCGCCATGTGGCGGGCACGCTGGCCGCGGACGGCCGCTCCTGGCGCTCCAGCGGCCCGCTGGCGATCGCTACGCACTACACGGTCCACGTGACCGCCGCGAACGGCGACGGACGCGGCAGCGTCCAGCGGGACTTCACCACCCTCAACTCCTCCGCGCTGCTCACCGCGACGATGACCCCGCGCGACCACGCGGTGTACGGCGTCGGGGAACCCATCGCCGTCGCGCTCAGCGCGCCGGTGCACGACCCGGCCGCGCGGAAGATCGTGGAGCGGGCGCTGACCGTGCGTTCCACGCCACAGGTGGTCGGCGGCTGGTACTGGGTGGACGACAAGACGCTGCATTTCCGTCCGCAGTCCTACTGGCCCGTGCACGCGACGATCGCGGCCGCCTTCGACCTCGGCGGCGCACGCGTCCAGAACGGCCTCTACGGGGGCGCTCCGGCCTCCGTGGCCTTCCGCACCGGGGACCGGATGCTCGCGGTCACCGACGCCGCCAGCGACTACCTGACGGTCTACAAGAACGGCCAGGAGATCCGCAGCATCCCGGTGACCACCGGAAAGCCCGGCTTCTCCACCCGCAACGGCATCAAGGTGGTCCTGGAGCAGTCGCAGGAGGTCTTCATGAACTCCTCGACCGTCGGCATCGCCGCGGACAGCTCCAACGCCTACCACCTGGACGTCTACTGGGACACCCGGGTCACCTGGAGCGGCGAGTTCGTGCACGCCGCGCCCTGGTCGGTCGGCTCCCAGGGCGTCGCCAACGTCAGCCACGGCTGCACGGGCATGAGCACCGGCAACGCCGAGTGGTTCTACAACGCCTTCCGGCGGGGGGACCTGGTCCAGGTGATCAACAGCGCGGGCCACCAGATGGAGCCGTTCGGCAACGGCTTCGGCGACTGGAACCTCAGCTGGTCCGCGTGGCAGCAGGGCACCGCGCTCGGCGGCCCGGTCCGCACCGCGCCGGTGACGGCGGCGGACCTCGCGGCGGCGAGCTCCTCGACGTCCACGACCACGGCGTCCACGACCACGGCCTCCACCACGGCCTCCACCACCACCGCGTCCACGACGGCGTCGACCACGGCGTCGACGACGGCGTCCGTTTCGGGCTCCGGCGCAGCGGGCGGTGACGCGACGCGGCAGGGCGGCGCAGGCGCGCTGACGGCGGGTTACCTCCGGCCGGGCACCTGAGGCCACGCACCCCTCCTTCGAAAACTCCTGCGAACACGGAGCGCCCCCTCCACAATGGGGTGCTGCGTGATCAGGGGAGTGATCGAGGGAGGGGTGCGTGGCAGGCAGAGAACTCGGCAGACGGTTGACGCTGCCGATCGTGCTGGTCGGAACGTTCATGGCGATCCTGGACGTCGCCATCGTCAATGTGGCGATCCCGTCCATCCGTTCCGGACTCGGCGCGGGGTTCGGCGCGGTGGAACTGGTGGTCTCCGGATACACCATCGCCTATGCGTCGCTGCTGGTGACGGGCGGGCGGCTCGGGGACATCCTGGGCCGCAAACGAATGTTCGTGCTGGGGTTGCTGGTCTTCACGGCCGCCTCGGCACTGTGCGGGGCGGCACCGGACATCCCGGTGCTGGTGCTGGCCCGGGTGTTGCAGGGCGTCGGCGGGGCGATGCTCTACCCGCAGGTGCTGGCCATCATCCAGACCACCTACACGGGCGCCGAACGCGGCAGGGCGCTGGGCGTCTTCGGCGCGGTGATCGGGATCGCGTCGATCGCCGGTCAGCTGATCGGGGGCGCGCTGCTGGCGCTGAACCTGTTCGGGTGGACCTGGCGGCCGGTCTTCCTGGTCAATGTACCCGTAGGGATCCTCGCGGCGGTGGCCGCCGTGGTGTGGCTGCCGGACGACCGGAGCGAGTCGCGGACGCGGCTGGACCTCGGCGGCGCCGGCCTGGTGACGGCGCTGCTGCTGCTGGTCAGCGTGCCGCTGTTGCTGGGCAGGGATGAGGGGTGGCCGCTCTGGCTGGTGCTGCTGCTGGTCGCGTCGCTGCCGGTGGGCTGGGTCTTCCTGCGGTTCGAGCGCGGCGTCGCGTCCCGTGGCGGGCAGCCGCTGGTACGGCTGGACCTCTTCCGGAACAGGGGATTCGCCGGCGGCGTGCCGATCGCGATCCTGTTCATGATGTCCTACGCGGGGTTCCTCTTCACCCTCGCCGTCTACCTGCAGACGGGGCTCGGCTTCTCTCCGCTGAAGTCGGCGCTGGTCTACACGCCGAGCGCGGTGGGGTTCTTCGCCGCCTCGCTGGTGGCGCCCCGACTGGTCCCGATGCTGGGGCGCCACGTCCTCGGCGCCGGCTACGTGCTGGCGGCGCTGGGTCTGTTCGGCACGGCCGCGACGGCGGCGGTCGCCGGGAGCTCGCTGACGGTCTGGTCACTGGCACCCACCATGCTGCTGACCGGCATCGGCCAGGGTTTCGGCATGAGCCCGCTGGTCGGCACCATTCTCTCCGGCGTGCCACCGCAGGACGCGGGCGGCGCGTCGGGCATCGTCACGACGTCGATGCAGACGGCGAACGTGCTGGGCGTCGCGCTCTTCGGGCTGCTCTTCTTCAGCCTCGTCGGTACGCAGCCGCCGGGCGCGGCGTACGCCACGGCGTTCGGCGAGCTGATGCCGATCAGCGCGGCGCTGCTGCTGGGCGCGGCCCTGCTGGTCCACCGGCTGCCGGTCAGCCCGGGACAGCCTGCGAACGCGCTGATCGAGCGCCTTCCGGGCTGGGCGGGCGGCTTCGCCTGGTCGATGTTCCTCGCCACCGGCGGCCGGGTCGGCCAGTCGTTCTTCGACGAGTTGCTCAGCCGCGTCCGCGGCCAGCGGCTCACCCGCACTGAGCAGGCACCGGAACGGCTGGGCGAGTTCCTCGCCTTCCACTACCGCGAGCACGAGTCGGCCGACACGGCCTGGCTCGCGTACCTCCAACGCGAGGCGCTGGCGTACGGGGACCGCACGATTCCGAAGGAGGACGAGCGCGAGCCGGTCATCCGCGCGCAGATTGCGGAGGTGACACGCCGCCAGGAAGCGGGTCTGATCGACCCGGAGCTGGACCCGGCCCTCTTCCGCCTGCTCTGCTTCGCCCTGGCGAGCTACCCGGCGCTGCTGCCGCAGATCACCCGGATGGCGACCGGACTCTCCCCCCACGACCCGGAGTTCGTCGCCCGCTGGGAGGGGTTCATCCGGAGGATAGGAACGGACCTGGAGTTGCAGGTGCCTCAGGGGCGCGGGGAACTGCGCGAGTAACCACCCGGTGCGGAGGTGGTCTGCCCGCTCGTGGCGGCAACAGCAAGGGCCCCCTCCCGACTTCGGGAGGGGGCCCTACCGCTGTGGCGGCGGCTTACTGCAGGTGCGCTGCGCGCTTAGTGGTGGCCGTGGCCGCTGGTGAGCTCGGCGTGCTCCTCGGCCGTCGGCTTCGCGATCTGGCTCTGCGGGCCGAAGTAGCCGTCGGAGAGCTTCGCGCGGAGCTTGGCGACGCGACCGACCTTGCGCTTGACGCCGTTCTCGTCGACCGCCGGGGGCAGCTCGGCCGGGGCGTTCTGCTCGTGGGCGGTGAGGCGGAACAGCTCGTCCTGCGGCAGCTGCGCGTGGACCTCGATGAACTCACCGTGGGGCAGGCGCTTGATCGTGCCGGTCTCGCGACCGTGCAGGATCTTGTCCCGGTCCGCGCGCTGCAGACCCATGCACCAACGCTTCGTCACGATGAACGCGATGACCGGGCCGACGAAGAACAGGATGCGGCAGGCCCAGGTGATCGAGTCGATCGACAGGTGCAGGTGGGTGGCGAACAGGTCGTTGCCGCCGCCGACCAGCAGGATGATGTACTCCACGATCCACGCGACGCCCAGACCGGTGCGGACCGGGGCGTTGCGCGGGCGGTCGAGGATGTGGTGCTCGCGCTTGTCACCGGTGATCCAACCCTCGATGAAGGGGTAGAGCGCGATGACGACGAACATCAGACCGAAGACCACGAGCGGGATGAAGACGCCCAGCACCAGGGTGTGACCCCAGGCCCGGATCTCCCAGCCCGGCATGATGCGGATCAGGCCCTCGGAGAAGCCCATGTACCAGTCCGGCTGGGCGTCGGTGGACACCTGGTCGGGGCGGTAGGGACCGTACGCCCAGATCGGGTTGACCGAGGCGATCGCCGAGACGAACGCGATGACACCGAAGACCAGGAAGAAGAAGCCACCGGCCTTGGCCATGTAGACCGGCATCAGCGGCATGCCGACGACGTTCTTCTCGGTGCGGCCGGGGCCCGCGAACTGGGTGTGCTTGTGGTAGAAGACCAGGATCAGGTGGGCCACCAGCAGGCCCAGCATGATGCCCGGGATCAGCAGCACGTGGATCGTGAAGAAGCGCGGGATGATGTCGTTGCCCGGGAACTGACCCCCGTACAGGAACATCGCCAGGTAGGAGCCGACGATCGGCACCGACAGGATCGCGCCCTCCATGAAGCGGATACCCGTACCGGACAGCAGGTCGTCCGGGAGCGAGTAGCCCATGAAGCCGTCGAACATGCCCAGGAAGAGCAGCAGGAAGCCGAACAGCCAGTTGATCTCACGCGGCTTGCGGAACGCGCCGGTGAAGAAGACGCGCATCATGTGCACCAGCATGGCCGCGACAAAGACGATCGCCGCCCAGTGGTGGATCTGACGGATCAGCAGACCGCCGCGCACGTCGAAGCTGATGTCCAGCGCCGACTCGTACGCCGCGGACATCTTGATGCCCTGCAGCGGCACGTACGAGCCGTGGTAGACGACCTCGGCCATGCTGGGCTGGAAGAACAGCGTCAGGTAGACGCCGGTCAGGATGATGATGATGAAGCTGTAGAGGCAGATCTCACCGAGCATGAAGGACCAGTGGTCCGGGAAGATCTTCCGCAGGTTGGACTTGGCCAGGTTGTAGATACCGAGGCGGCCGTCCGCCCAGTCTGCAGCCTTCTCGCCGAGGTGCTTCTGCTCGATGCCGGCCTCGCTGTGGCCGATCTGCTCCACGTGGGAGTCCTCGTGTGCGTGGGTACTCATTCGCTGCGCTCCCAGAAGCCGGGGCCGACGGGGGCGGTGAAGCCGTTGAGGGCCTCGAGGTTGCCAGTCGTGTCGATCCCGATCTGCAGCTGCGGCAGCGGGTGACCGGCCGGGCCGAAGATGACGCGGGCGCCGTCCGACAGGTCGAACGTCGACTGGTGGCACGGGCAGAGGACGTGGTGCGTCTGCTGCTCGTAGAGGCTGATCGGGCAACCGACGTGGGTGCAGATCTTGGAGAAGGCCAGCACGCCCTGGTAACCCATGGACGCCGACTTCTTGTCCTTGATGTCGGACGGCTGCATGCGAACCAGCATCAGCGCGTCCTTGGCGATGCGCTCCTGGAAGTCGTCGTCCGTCTCCGAGAGGTCGGACGGCATCGCGAAGGTCAGCGAACCGACCTGGACGTCGGAGGCCTGGATCGGTTCACCGGTGTTCATGTTCTTCAGGAGCATCCCGGCCTTCCAGCCGGTGGTCTCCAGCTTGTTCTCCGGCAGCGGGCCCAGGTCGCGGAAGAGCACGACCGCGGAGAGCGGGACCATCGCCATGGCGCCGATCATCGTGTTGCGGATCAGCTTGCGACGGCCGAAGCCCGACTCCTTGGAGCCCTGGCGGAAGTCCGAGAAGACCTGCTCGCGGACCGCCGGGGTGGCCTCGATCGGGTGACGCTCGGAGATGTGCTCCTCGTCCGACATCAGCGTGCGGGCCCAGTGGACCGCGCCGGCGCCGATGGCGAACAGCGACACGCCCAGCGAGACGCCGAGGGCGAAGTTCAGCGGGGCCACGTTGCCGATGGGCCAGATGTAGACGTGGTGCGTCGGCCCCGGCTTGAAGATGACATAGCTGGCGATGAAGGCCACGGTGGCCACCATCGACAGCATGAACCACATCGCGACCTGGCGCTCCGCACGGCGGGCGGCCTTCTCGTCGATGTCGGTGCGGCGGTGCTCGTGGGGCGGCAGGCCCGGGTCGGCGAAGTAACCGTCAGGTCCTACGACGGGTTCGCCGCCCTGGCCGTGCGAGGCCTCCGGCAGGTGTTCTTCAGACATGTTGTCCTGGCTCGTCATGACTTCTTGGCCTTGGGGGTGCGGGCAGCGACCCAGATCGCCACGCCGATCAGGGCGCCCAGCGCGAAGATCCAGCCGAAGAGACCCTCGGAAACCGGACCGATGGAGCCCAGCGTCATACCGCCGTAGCTCGGGTTGGAGTTGCTGTTCGTCGCGTGGGTGACGTAGGCGACGATGTCCTTCTTCTGCTGCTCCGGCATCGTGGAGTCAGGGAAGAGGGGCATGTTCTGCGGGCCGGTCAGCATGGCCTCGTAGATGTGCTTGTCGCTGACGCCCGCCAGCGGCGGTGCGTACTTGCCCTCGCTCAGTGCGCCACCGGCGCCCGCGAAGTTGTGGCACTGCGCGCAGTTGGTGCGGAACAGTTCGCCACCTGCCGCGACGTCACCACCGGTGTACTGGTCGGCGGAGGGGATCGCCGGGCCCGCGCCCAGCGTGCCGACGAAAGCGGCGAGCTGGTCGATCTGAGCCTGGTTGTAGATGACCTTCTTCGCGGGCACCTGGGGGCCGGGCTGCTGCGCGGGCATACGGCCGGTGCCGACCTGGAAGTCGACGGCCGCCTGGCCGACGCCCACCAGGGAGGGTCCGTCCTTGGTGCCTTGTCCTTCCAGACCGTGGCAGCTGGCACAGCCGACCTGGTACAGCCGCTTGCCCTCCTCGACCTGGAGGGACTGGCTGGCGTCGGCCGATGCGCTGCTCGTCGGCGCGAGCGCGGCATACAGCCCCCCGGTGAACGCCAGCGCGAAGATGAGGACGACGAGCGCTGCCAGCGGGTGGCGCCGTCGTGCGGAGAGCTTTTTCACGGATTAACCCCGGTGTGAGGATCTGGAGCGTCTTGGAGTCCGGTAGACCGTCAGGACGGTCCGGCCCTGCTACTTGATCAGATAGATGGTCGCGAAGAGGCCGATCCAGACCACGTCGACGAAGTGCCAGTAGTACGACACGACGATGGCCGCGGTCGCCTGCTCATGCGTGAAGCGCTTGGCCGCATAGGTGCGCCCGAGCACCAGCAGGAACGCGATCAGACCACCCGTCACGTGCATCCCGTGGAAGCCGGTGGTGAGGTAGAACACCGAGCCGTAGGGGGAGGACGACAGCGAAAGGCCGTCGTGCTTGACCAGCTCCGTGTACTCGTAGATCTGACCGCCGATGAACATCGAGCCCATGATGAAGGTCACGATGAACCAGGCCCGGAGCTTCTTCACGTCGCCGCGCTCGGCGGCGAAGACACCCATCTGGCAGGTGAACGAGGAGAGCACCAGGATCGTGGTGTTCGTTGCGGAGAAGGGAACGTTCAACGCCTGGTTCTGCGAGTGCCAGAAGGCGGTACCCGTCACCGAACGAAGCGTGAAGTACATCGCGAAGAGGGCCGCGAAGAACATCAGCTCGGAACTCAGCCAGACGATGGTTCCGACGCTGGTGAGGTTCGGCCGGTTGACCGAACCGTGTGCGTGCCCGGTTTCTACTGCAGTTGCTGTCGCCACGACCGACATTATGTCGGTCCCTTATTCCGCACTAACGCCGGGGGGTCATCCTCGGTGTGTCCGGGGTGTGACGTACCCTCCGACCTCGCCGATCTTCCTGTTCTCCCTCGAATGGCCTGCCCATTCGGCGCGTGTCGCGCTTGCGCGACGGGCCGTGGTGTCCCTCGAAGTAGTGAAGGGGATGGGGCTGTCCGGGCCGAGTCCGGCGGAAGACGACGCCTCGGCCGTCACGTTACGGGGGAGACCGTCGTTGTCCCGGTGTTGTGTTCACCCGGTGTTGTGGCGTGCGGGACACGAGTAGCATCCGGAGCGAGCACCCCGCAGTGGCCCCGATCACACTCACGTCGATTCACACTCGCGTCGATGACACCCGAGGGGGAGTACGAGCGATGGCACTGAACATCCTTGTCTACAGCGACGACCGGAACACCCGTGAGCAGGTGCGCCTGGCGCTCGGCAAGCGGCCGGACGCGGAGCTGCCGGAGCTCGCCTACTTCGAGTGCGCCACCGCGCCGGCGGTCGTGGCTGCGATGGACGCGCACAGCAAGGGCGCCAAGCGGGTCGACCTGCTGGTGCTGGACGGCGAGGCGGTGCCGCTGGGCGGCATGGGCCTGTGCCGCCAGCTGAAGGAGGAGATCTACCAGTGCCCGCCGGTGCTGGTGCTGATCGGCCGTCCGCAGGACTCCTGGCTCGCCACCTGGAGCCACGCCGACGCGGCGGTCCCGGCGCCGGTCGACCCGGTCGCGCTGGTGGAGACGGCGTGCGCGCTGCTACGCCCCGGGCACCGTCCGTCGCTGGCAAGCTGAGGCGCTGGCAAGCTGAGGCGTTGACGGGCTGAGGCGCCGACGCGGTGAGCTGCGGGCCAGGCTGAGAACGTACGTCTCGCCGCGTGAGATCTTGCGTCTTGCAGGGTGTGCCGCTCGATAGGCTGGGCCGGTCTGGCAGATCAGAACCCGGCCTTCGAGAGGCGACAGCCATGGTGCACTCCAATCCTGCGTTCGGCGGCGACGACCCCGCGCGGGTGCGCACCTGGCCGGACGTCCTGATGCCGCTGTTGTCGGGCGAGGACCTCTCCGCGGCGGACACCGCCTGGGCGATGGACCAGATCTTCTCCGGCGAGGCGACCCCGGCCCAGGTGGCCGGCTTCATGGTCGCGATGCGCGCCAAGGGCGAGACGGTGGAGGAGATCACCGGTCTGGTCGAGGCGATGTACGCGCACGCCACGGTGATCGAGGTCCCCGGCCCCGCCGTCGACATCGTCGGTACCGGCGGCGACCGGGCCAAGACCGTCAACATCTCCACCATGTCCGCGATCGTCGCGGCGGGCGCGGGCGCGCGGGTCGCCAAGCACGGCAACCGGGCCGCGTCCAGCGCGAGCGGCGCGACGGACGTGCTGGAGAAGCTGGGCGTCAACCTCGCCCTGACGCCGCGTCGGGTGGCGGAGGTCGCGGTGGAGACGGGCATCACCTACTGTCCGGCGCCGGTCTTTCACCCCTCCATGCGGCATGCCGCGACGGCGCGCGCGGAGCTGCGCGTCCCCACCTTCTTCAACCTGCTCGGCCCGCTGACCAATCCGGCCCGGGTGGGCGCGAACGCGGTCGGCTGCTTCGACCGGCGCATGGCCGGTCTGATCGCCGGCGTGCTGGCGCGCCGGGGCAACTCGTCGCTGGTCTTCCGCGGCGACGACGGCTTGGACGAGCTGACCATCACCACGACCTCGACCGTGTGGCGGGTGAGGGAAGGCGAGGTCGAGCAGTTCGTCTTCGACCCGCGTGAGGTCGGCATCTCCCTGGCCCCGATCGAGGCGCTGCGCGGCGCGGACGCGTCCTTCAACGCGGAGGTCGCCCGACGGGTGCTGGCGGGCGAGCGGAGCCCCGTCCGGGACGCGGTGGTGCTGAACAGCGCGTCGGCGCTGGTGGCGCTGGAGCAGGGCGGTTCCACCGCGCCGTTCGTGGAGCAGATGCGCTCCACGATGGAGCGGACCGCCGAGTCGATCGACTCGGGCGCGGCGGAGCGCAAGCTGGCCGAGTGGGCCAACGCGACCTCGAAGGGGTAGTTGCGGTACCTCCAGGGGCGCGGGGCTCTGCTGAAGTGCGGCTCCGCCGCGCCCCTGGACAGTGCAGCGTCCCATTATCTGAAACGCGCTTCGCCCACGGAGTGAACATCTGCCATACTCCCTGACAGGTCACGAGTGATAGCACGCGGCGTCAGCCGCTGAAGCCCCGGCTCGCTGTCCGGCAACCCTCCAACCGTGGTGGGGTGCCTCCGGGTGACGACCAGGCCTGTGGCGAGAACGCCGCCAGGCAAGCGCGGATCTCCCGAGGAGTGTTCTCGTGTCGAAGCGAATGCGGTAGAGGCTCTCAGCGCCTCCAACTCTCCGTTCCCTGCCCCGTAGCCCGGGGTTCGTTCGCATACCCATGTGCAACTTCCGGAGGTACCGCCATGTCTGTCGTCGCCCGTAATGTCACTATTTCTGAGCATGTGACTGTTTGCGCTCCGCTCGAGGTCCTCGGCCGGGACGTCGAGGTCCCGCTGGTCTCCGGCGAGAAGGTCACCTACGCCGCGCTCGACTACGCCGCCAGCGCGCCCGCGCTCCAGCGGGTCTGGGACGACGTCGCCGCGTACGCGCCGTACTACGGCAGCGTCCACCGGGGCGCGGGGTACCTCTCGCAGCTGTCCACGGACCTGTTCGAGCAGAGCCGGGCGACGGTCACGGACTTCCTCGACCTGCGTGAGGGCGACCAGGTCGTCTTCACCCGGGCCACCACCGACTCGCTCAACCTGCTGGCCGGCGCGCTGCCCGCCGGGACCCGCGTCTTCGCCTTCGAGACCGAGCACCACGCCTCGCTGCTGCCCTGGCCGGGACGTGGCCTGGAGGTCACCTACCTCCGCGCGCCGCGCTCGCCGGAGCAGGCCGTGGCCGCGCTGGACGAGGCGCTGCGCGCCGCAGGCGGGGGACCGAAGCTGGTGTGCGTCACGGGCGCGTCCAACGTGACGGGGGAGATCTGGCCGGTCCGGGAGCTGGCTGCCACCGCGCACGCCTACGGTGCGCGCATCGTGCTGGACGCCGCGCAGTTGGCGCCGCACCATCGGGTCTCGGTGCGCGAGCTGGACGTGGACTGGGTGGCCTTCTCCGGGCACAAGCTCTACGCGCCGTTCGGCGCAGGGGTGTTGGCGGGACGTGCCGACTGGCTCGACGACGCGCAGCCGTACCTCGCGGGCGGCGGCGCGAGCCGTACCGTGGCGCGGGAGGTGGACGGTTCCGTCGCCGTCGAGTGGCACCAGGGCCCGGCCCGGCACGAGGCGGGCTCGCCGAACGTGATCGGTGCCTACGCCGTCGCCTCGGCCTGCCGGGCGCTGACCGAGATCGGGTTCGACGCGCTTCAGGAGCGCGAGCAGCAGCTGATCGACCGGCTGCGGGCGGGCCTCGCGGAGGTGCCGCAGGTACGGGTGCTGACGCTCTTCGGGGAGGACCACCCGCGCGTGGGCGTGCTCTCCTTCGTGGTGCAGGGCTGGAACAGCTCGCACTTCGCCGCCGCGCTCTCCGCCGAGTACGGGATCGGCGTGCGCGACGGTCTGTTCTGCGCGCACCCGCTGGTGCGGACGCTTCTCGGGGGCGAGGAAGCCGCTCCCTCCCAGTGCGGCGCGCCGGAGGCGTCCCTGCCGGGGGAGCGCAGTCTGAACGCGATCCGGGTCAGCTTCGGCGCCGGCACGCCGGTCGAGCACGTGGACCGGTTCCTGCACGCCGTACGGGAGTTGGTGACCGACGGGGCGCAGTGGTCCTACCGCACCGAGGGCGGTCGCTGCGTGCCGGACACCCGTCGCGGCTGAACGGTACGGGAGACGAGGCGCGGCTCAGTCGTCGAGCCCGATGGCGAAGGCCGCGTCCAGGTCGTGGGAGGAGTAGGTGCGGAACGCCACGTGCGTCTCGGTGTGCGCGACGCCCGGAACCTTGTTGACCTGACCGGGGATCACGTCGGCCAGCTCCTCGTGCGCGCGCACCCGCACGACGGCGATCAGGTCCCAGCCGCCGGTGACCGAGTAGACCTCGGTGACGTTGTCCAGCGCCGCGATGCTCTCCGCGATCTCCGGGATCCGGTCGACGCTGGCCTTGATGAGGACAATGGCGGTGATCACGGAGTCTCCTGTCGCGCGGGATGCGGGCTCTCACATGCTAGTGCTGCGGCCGGACGCGCGACCCCGCGACCGCGTCCCTCCCCGCTGCCCGCTGCCCGCTGCGCCGCCCGCCGCGACGCCACAGCAGCCAGGCGAAGGCGAAGCCGCCGGCGAAGCCGATCAGGTGGGCGGCGTAGGCTACGCCCGGGACGGACGGGTCGGTGGCGCGGATGGAGAGCCACTGCACCAGGAACCAGAAGCCCAGCACCAGCCAGGCGGGGAACCGGAGCGGCAGGAAGAGCAGCAAGGGGATCAGACTGGTGATCCGTGCCCGGGGATAGAGACAGAGGTATGCCCCGAGTACGCCCGCGATCGCGCCCGACGCACCGACCAGGGTCTGCGTCGCGCCCGGGCTGCCCGCCTCGAAGAGGGCGTAGCCGTAGGTGGCCAGATAACCGAGTGCCACATAGAAGAGGAGAAAGGCCACCGGGCCGATCCGCTCCTCCACCATCGCGCCGAAGACGAAGAGGAAGAGCATGTTGCCCGCCAGGTGCAGCCAGCCGCCGTGGACGAACATGGCGGTGAGCACCGAGAGTGCCGGGACCTTGGGCAGGCCGGTGTCGGTCGGGCACCGGTGTGAGAGGTGCAGTCGGAGCACCGCGTTGTGGAGCAGCTCGGCCGGGACCACGCCCCAGCGGTGGTAGTACGCAGTCTCGGCACAGGCCCGGAGCGTGCCCGAGCCGTAGAGGGGGTCGAGGCCGGAGACCGGGCCGACCACGAAGACCAGGACGCAGAGCGCGATCAGTCCGTAGGTCGCGACCGGGACGAACGGCACCGGCCGGGGAACGCCGTCAGCAGTCGTCGGAGCCGCCGGGGGTGCCGGATCCGCCGGGGTCGCCATGGTCACCATGGACAAAGCATTCCTTCTCCGGACGAATCTGACACCCGTTCGTGGAGGCCTGTGGGGGACCGTGCCCGAGGGCAGCGCCCAGGCCATAGGGTTTACCGGACAGCTCGCTGACGCTGCCCGCCGACGAGAGGATCTCGCCATGGCCGTCCCGCTTCCCACCGAGGGAACCCGCTGGCGCTGCACCCTGTGCGGCAACCTGACCCGCTTCGACGTCACCCGCTCCTCACGGGTCGTCGAGTTCGTCCATCTGGACCTGGCCGGGGACCCCACCGTCGAGGAGCGCGAGGTGCTCAGCGAGACCGTCGAGTCGGTGCGCTGCCGCTGGTGCGACGCCGTCGACCAGATCGAGCTGGTGGACCGCCCCGGCGCCGAGGCCGAGGCCGCCGAGCAGGCCGCACGTCAGAAGTAGTCCGCCGTCGGGGGCGACCCCGAGACGGGCCGGGGACACGGCGGACGTGGCGGAGCGACAGGCGGGGGGCGTCGGCGGGGAGAATAGCGGTCCGGGCGGTACGTCCCCCGGAGCGGATCGGAGCGGATCAGGTGGAGCAGCCAGACCAGGCGTCGACGCCCGCGGAGGGCGGTGACCCCGCGCTGCCCGAGGGCGGCGAGGCGCTTGCGCGCCCGCTGCCGGAGGGCGTGCGGCGCCGGGTGGTCGGCATCGCCGCCGACGCGCTCGGCGGCCTCGCGGCGGGCGACCTGCCGATCCGGCTGCGTCCCTACGGGAAGTTCACCCGCGAAGCCCGCGTCAAGCGCGGGGCCACCGCGATCGCCGCCGCACTGGAGACCGACTCGCTGTTCCGCTCCCGGATCGCCGAGCGGCTCCGGCAGGGCCAGCCGGACCTGGTCGCCGCGCTGGAGGCCGGTACCGTCCCGGCCGCCGCCGACCCGCAGGACGTGGCCGCCGCCGCGTACCTGCTGCGCACCGCGGGCTGGACCCGGATCGTGGAGGGCGTCGGCGAGGAGGTCGAGCGCGCCGAACACGAGGGCGCCGCAGCGGAGTCGGCCCGGCTGGCCGAGAAGCTCCAGGACGAGCTCGTCGCCCTGCGCGCCGCCGCCCGTACGGAAGCCGAGCGGGCCAAGGCCGACCTGGACGTGGCCCGGAAGGACGGCGACAGCCTGCGCCGTCAGTTGCGTTCGCTGGCCGCCGACACCAAGCGCGCCGAGGCCGCCACCCGCAAGGCGGTGGCCGAGCTGGAGGCGCTGCGCGCGACCGGGGCCACCGAGCGGGGGGCGCAGGACAGCGAGGTGCGCCGGCTCAAGCACCGCGTGGCCGAGCTGGAGACGGCGCTGGAGGCCTCCCGGCGCGCGGCGCGCGAGGGGCGCTCGGCGGAGGAGATGCGGCTGCGGCTGCTGCTCGACACCGTGGTCCAGGGCGCCCAGGGCCTCCAACGCGAGCTCGGCCTTGCGCCGCTGAGCGGCCGTCCGGCCGACTCGGTCGAGGCGGTCTCGCCGGTTGCCGCCTCGCCGCACGACGTGGCCCGCCGGGCGCTGGAGGGGGACGACCCCGCCCTGCTGGAGCAGCTGCTCCAGTTGCCGCAGGTCCACCTGCTGGTCGACGGATACAACGTCACCAAGACCGGCTGGCCCGGGATGGCGCTGGACCGGCAGCGTCAGCAGCTGCTGCGCGGGCTCGGCCTGCTGGCGGCGCAGACCGGTGCCGAGATCACCTGCGTCTTCGACGGGCAGGACCTGGACGGTCCGATCCCGATGGCGCCGCCGCCGCGCGGGGTGCGGGTGCTGTTCAGCCGGACCGGGGAGACCGCCGACGAGCTGATCCGCCGTCTGGTCCGCGCGGAACCGGAGGGACGACCGGTCGTGGTGGTCTCGACAGACCGTGAAGTAGCGGACGGAGTGCGCAAATCGGGCGCACGCCCGGTCCCGTCCACGATGCTGCTGCGGCGGCTGATCCGCTCGTGACGGGGTGGCGAGGATGTTGCGAACGCCACTTCCCAGCGCGCGTGCTTGTTTGGGGGCGATGCGTGGCGGAGTGCCAATGAGCGCTTCTGACCTGGGCTTTGTGACGGTCCGCGACGCGCGTGGGCGGCTTCGTGATCTTGAGGCTTTGTTAAGAGCGGACGTCCGATCCGGTCACGGGGAAGACACGAGGCCTCCTCAATCACTATTGTCATCGCGCAAACGTCCGCACTCGTGTTCCAAACATCGTGTTTCAGCCGTGCACTCTGTCGTGCATGCGGACGAGTCCGCGTGTGAAGGGATTGCATCCGTCGTGGCCAATCATCGTCGTCCCAGGCAGACCAGCCGTGCCCGCGTGTCCGTGCTGACCGCGGCAGCGGCGACCGTGGTGGCGTTGTCCGCCCAGACCGCTGCCCAGGCTGCCCCGACCGTCTCGGTCAAGGACGCCCAGACCCAGGTGGACGCAGACCGCCAGGACGCATCCGTCAAGACGGAGCAGTACGACAACGCCCACCAGCAGCAGCAGAACCTGCAGCAGAAGGTGGCGGTCATCCAGCAGGAGATCGCGCGTCAGCAGGCGCAGATCAACAACGAGCTGGGCCAGCTCGGGCAGATCGCCAACGCGCAGTACGCGTCCGGCGAGATCGACCCCACCGTGCAGCTGCTGCTCTCCTCGGACCCGCAGCACTTCCTGGACCAGGCCACCTCGCAGGACGAGCTCACCGCCAACCAGACCTCCGAGCTGTCCCAGCTGGTGGCCCAGGAGGAGACGCTCAACCGGGAGAAGACCCAGGCCGCGTCCGAGCTGGCCCAGGAGCAGGCGCTGCTCTCGCAGATGAGCGCGGCGAAGTCGGAGGCGCTGGCCAAGCTGGCCCACGCGCAGTCGATCCTCAGCACGCTGACTGCCGCCGAGCAGGCCGCGGTCAACAACGCCAATAACGGCGGCGGTTACGGTAGCGGTGGCTCCACCAGCAACTGGAACGGCACCATCGACCTGAGCGGCATCTCCTCCACGGCGCGCACCGCGATGCTGGCGGCCGAGCAGTGGATCGGCAAGACCCCCTACCTGTGGGGTGGTTCGACCCCGTCCGGCTTCGACTGCTCGGGCCTGGTCATGTGGGCGTACGGCCAGGCGGGCGTCTCGCTGCCGCACTCCTCCTACTCCGACGAGTCGGTGGGTTCGCCGGTGGCGAGCCTGGCCGACGCACAGCCCGGCGACATCATCGTCCTGGAGCAGGGCGGCCACGTCGGCCTGTACGCCGGAAACGGCATGCTGCTCAACGCGCCGGAGTACGGCTACGACGTCTCGGTGCAGCCGTTGTCCTACTTCGGCTCGATTGTCGCGATCCGCCGCATGTGATCTCGTCTGTCAGTGTTCCGGTGCGTCAGCTGACGCGCCGGAATGTGGCGCGCCGACGGATCTGTGAATCCACTCACAGGTCATGCGCACGAAATCGCCTCATCCTGCGGGCGAATGACCGAATTGGCCCCCATGTCATGGCCGTTGGTCATGGCGTGGCTACGTTGTGTCCCCTGGGTGACGAGTCGTCGTAAGTGACTCGTGTTTTTTCTGACAAGGATTTGAACTGATCACGGTTCGGTCACTAGGGTCATGGGCCGAACCTCCGCGCAGGCGTTCGCCCATCCCGGGCGACAGCGGCGGTTACCGTCGAGTTCGACGACGCGGCAGGGCCATCCGGCACCCAGGGCGGCCCAACTGGGGAAGCCGTCGAGTCGGAGCCGGGGACCCACCTTCCTCGGGGTGAATCGGCGCCCGGTCGGCCGGTGTGAATCCGGACCGATGAAGCGTCGTAGGGCCTACTTCCTGGTCCGAACCCGTCAGCTCACCCGGTAGGCGGACGTAGGAAGAAGGAGTGTCGCCTTCGTGGCGTCCCATCGTCGTCCCAAGTCCCCCAGTCGTACCCGCATAACCGTTCTCACGGCAGCCGCCGCCACCGCGGTGGCGGTCTCGGCCCAGACGGCGCAGGCAGCGCCGAAGCCGACCATCAGCCAGCTTCAGGCCCAGCTCCAGCAGCTCAACGTCGAGTCCGACACCGCGATCCAGAAGTACGACCAGGCCCAGTCGGAGCTCCAGCAGCAGCAGGGCAAGGTCAACACTCTGCAGCAGCAGATCGCCCGTCAGCAGGCGGACGTCAACACCAAGCTCGAGTCGGTCGGCGAGATCGCGAACCAGCAGTACGCGGACGGCGCCGTCGACCCGACCGTCCAGCTGCTCCTCTCCTCGAGCCCGACGGACTACCTCACCAAGGCCTCCTCGCTGGGCCAGGTCACGGACAGCCAGGCGAGCCAGATCCAGGCGCTCAAGACCGCCGAGCAGGCCCTGGGCGGCCAGAAGGCCCAGGCCGAGCAGGCGCTCCAGCAGATCCAGGCCACCAACAAGCAGTTGTCCGCGCAGAAGTCGCAGGTCCAGCAGAAGATCGCGCAGACCCAGGCGCTGCTGAACTCGATGACCGCGGCCCAGCAGGCCGCCGTTGCCCGTGCGCAGGCCGCCGCCAACCAGGCCGCGGAGGCCGCCGCCGCCAAGGCCAACTCCGGCAGCTCCGGCGGCTCGGTCAACCTCGGCTCGTCCACGGCGGGCAACTCGGTGGAGGCCGCCGCCTTCGCCGCGGCGCAGACCCGTATCGGCTCGCCCTACGTCTGGGGCGCGACCGGCCCGAGCTCCTTCGACTGCTCCGGCCTGATGCAGTGGGCCTACGCGCAGGCGGGCGTCTCCATCGGCCGCACCACCTACGACCAGATCGACGCCGGCACGGCGGTCAGCTCCACGGCCGACCTGCAGGTGGGTGACCTCGTCTTCTTCAACGACGACTCGCACGTCGGCATGTACGCGGGCAACGGGATGATCCTGCACGCCCCGCACACGGGCGCGGACGTCCGCTACGAGTCGATCGACACGGTCGGCAGCATCTACGCGATGCGTCACATCTGATCGCGGCTCATGTCGCGTGCCACGGGCCCCGCTCCGATCCGGAGCGGGGCCCGTTCGCGTTCACCCCGGCTCACCCCGCCTCACTCGGACGGCCGTACGGGAGTGTCCTCCTTCGTGGTGGGTCGGTGTCCTGGGCAGGTGCGGAACCTCGGGGCGACCAGCAGACTCGTTCACCTGAGCGGCATTCGATGTGATTTTTCAGCTCTTGGGAGCTTGGACTGCTTCTGTCCGAATCGCTAACGTCAGCGCTCGGTTCCGTCCCGGAGATCATCCGGGAGAACCCTGGACCTGATGGTCCTCGACAAGCGGAGAGCGGAGAGCGAGCAGGTGGCGTCCCATCGACGAGGCAGACGCGTCGGACCGTCAGTGCTGTCGCGAGCCGCGGTGACCGTCGCTGCGGCGACCGCCGCGATGCTCACGGCCCCCGGCGGCGCGCACGCCGACCCCGTCCCCGGCGGGGCCGGCACAGCCGGCGCGAGCGGCAGTCTCACCCCGGACGAGGTGCAGCAGCAAGTCGACGCCCTCTACGCGCAGTCCGAGTCGGTCGGGCAGCAGGCCGACAGCGCCCAGGAGCGGGCGGCCCGACTGCAGCACCGCGCCTCGCTGCTGCAGCAGACGCTGGCCGAGGAGCAGGCGAGCGCCAACGCGCTCGCGGCGCGGCTGGGCGAGGTGGCCACCGAGCAGTACCAGAGCGGCAGCATGGACCCGGTGATGCAGCTGCTGTTCAGCGCCCATCCGGCCGACTACCTCAGCCGCGCCGCCTCGCTCGACGAGGTGGACGCCGGTACCGCCGACGAGCTGGTCCAGCTGAGCGGTGTCGAGCGCGAGATCGAGCAGGGCAAGGCCGAGGTGCTGGCCCAGTACAGCGAGCTGGAGCAGGTGCGGCGGACCATCTCCACCACCAAGGCCGAGGCGCAGCGCCGGCTGGGCGCCGCCCAGGCGCTGCTCGGCTCGCTGACGGCGGCTCAGCGCGACCAGCTGCAGCAGGCCGAGGACGCCTCGGCCCAGCTCGCCGCCCAGGCAGCCGATTCGGTACTGCCTCCGGACCAGGGCCCGGCCGACTCCGCCGCCGCGGCGGCGCTGGCGGCGGCCCGGAGCGCGATCGGCAGCCCGTACGTCTACGGCGCGACGGGTCCTGGCGCGTTCGACTGCTCCGGTCTGATGTACTGGGCCTGGCGGCACGGCGGGGTGTCGCTGCCGCGTACGTCGCAGGAGCAGGCCTTCGCCGGGCGACGCGTGCCGGTGTCGGAGATCCGTCCGGGAGACCTGGTGATCTACTTCGGGGACATGCACCACGTCGGCATGTACGCGGGTAGCGGCATGGTCATCCACGCCCCGTACCCCGGCGCCCGGGTCCGCTACGAGAACATGCGCGACATGCCGATCGCCGCGGTGGTCCGCCCTTGATGGCGGCCGGTCAAGGACTCACCCGCCGACGGGTGCTGGTCAGCGGCGCGGCCCTGGTGGCGGCGGCTGGCGGCGCGACGGCCTGGGCGGCGTGGGCGGACGCCGCCGACGACCGGCGTGAGCAGCGGGCGGTCGAGGTCGAGCAGACGCTGGCCCGCCGGGCCGCCGCCGTCCTGGCCCGCGACGCCGCCGCACTGGCGGCCACCGTCGTCCCCGTCGCGAGCGGCGGTTCGGTGGCGACCGACCTGAGGCGGCGTCAGTACACGCTGGTCGCCAACCTGGCCGAGGTGCCGCTGGGCGACTGGCGCTACCGGGTCACCGCGCTCGACGCGTTCCCGCTGTCGCCGGTCCTCGGGGCGGGGGAGCGGGTGGCCGTGGCGGTCGAGCTCGGCTACCGGCTGGCGGGCTTCGACGCGCAGTTGGAGACCGCGACCCAGTACCTGACCTTCGAGCGGCAGCCCGACGGCCGTTGGCTGCTGGCATCCGACGGCACCGAGGGCGGGGACCACCCCGGCGGCACCGTGCTGATCTGGGACCTCGGCCCGGTCCGGGCGGTCCGCGGCCGGTACAGCCTGGTCCTCGGACTGCGCGACCCGGCCACCCTGGCCGCGATCGGCGCGGAGGCCGACCGCGCGGTCCCGGCCGTCAGCGCCGTCTGGGGGACCAGGTGGGGACAGCGCACCGTCGTGCTGGCCCCGCTGGCGAGCGACCAGTTCGGTGCGCTGCTCGACGCCGATCCGGCGGCCTTCGCCGACATCGCCGCCGTCACCACCGGCGAGCTGGGTGCGTCCGAACTCGGCCGGACCGAGCGGATCACGCTCAACCCGGTCGCCTGGGACGGTCTCAGCGCTCTGGGCCGACGGGTCGTCACCACCCACGAGACCACGCACGTCGCCACCCGCGCGGAGACCGTCACCTGGACGCCGCGCTGGCTCTCCGAGGGCGTCGCGGACTGGACCGGCTACCTCGGCACCGGCCGTACCCCGCAGCAGATCGCCGTCGAACTCGGCAGCGCCCTGACCTCCGGCGGCCCGGGCAGCTCGGGCGCTGCAGCCCGGCTGCTGGCGGCCCTGCCCGCCGACGCCGACTTCGCCGGCACCGCACCCGCCCTGCAGGAGGCGTACCAGAAGGCCTGGTTCGCCTGCCGCAGCGTCGTGCTGCACCACGGACAGGCCAAGCTGGTCGCGCTCTACGCCGCCGTCGCCGCGACCGGCGGCCGGGGTGGGCAGGACGCGGCGGTGGACGACGCGCTCCACTCGACGCTGGGCGTCGGCACCGCCGCGTTCACCGCGCAGTGGCGCGCGGACGTGGAGGCGGCGCTCAGGCGCTGACCTCTTCGGCGTCGCGCTCGCGTTCCACGGCGTCCGGCACCTGCGGCAGTTCGGGCGACGCGCTGGAGACGGTCGCCCGCCAGAGCCGGACGAAGGCCAGCACCGCCGCGGCGAGCAGCAGCAGGTTGCGGGTCCCTATGATCACCAGGCCCAGCTCGGTCCGGCCGGTCAGCTGGCCGAACATGAACGGGAACTCGACCGTGGTCACCGGCACCGCCACCGCCACCAGCCACGCCACCGGTCGCATCACCGAGCCCCGCAGCGTGAGGCAGACGGCGGCCAGCCCGACCAGCCACAGCAGGTACTGCGGGCTGATCACCCGGCTGGTCACCACGAAGAGCAGCACCGCGGTCAGCCCCGCGTCGGCGGCGGTCGCGGGCGTCCAGTTCCGGACGCGCAGCCGCCACAGCGCGAGCAGGGCGAAGGCGATCACCGAGCTCGCCACCATCACCCCGCTCATCGTGGCCACATGCGGGCCGAGCACCTCGAGCGAGCCGTAGTTCATCGCCACGGTGCCCTGCCAGTGCAGGAAGACGCTGGCGAACAGGAACGGCAGGGCGCCCAGCGACTCCACCTCGATGCCCCGGCCCTCCTGGAAGCCGAGGAAGGAGAACGCGCCGTGCGTGGAGACCAGGAAGAGGAAGCCGACCAGCGCCGCGCTCAGCGCGCACGACGTCACGACCTTGCGCCAGCGCCGTCCGCGACCCGCGCCGATCAGCAGCAGCACCGGCCACACCTTCAGCATCGCGCCGACGGCGGTCAGCACCCCGGCCAGCTTCGGCCGCCGGACCAGCGCGACCAGTGCGGCCATCGCCACGACGGTGACCACCAGGTCGAACCGGGCGTACAGCGTCGGCCCGAGCAGCGGCGGCACCACCACCCAGAGCCAGACGCCCGCCCTGTTGCGGGACGTCCCATCGGTCCGCTCGGTCCCGGAGCGGCGGAGACGCAGCAGCAGCCACAGGCCGAGCGCGTCGCAGAGGCCGATCAGCACCACGAAGCCGACGAAGTAGGACGCGGGCACCGCAAGCGGAGCCAGCATCACGAGGGCGGCCAGCGGCGGATACTGCCAGGTGACGTCGTCCATCGGAAACGTCCCGGAACGCAGCACCTCGGCCCAGCCCTGGTAGATCACCTTGACGTCGCTGGTCACGTCCATCATGTGCGGTATTTTCAGGACGCCGAGCACCAGCAGGACCACCAGCGCACGTCCCAGCACCCACCCGCACCAGGCGGACGGGACGGTCGGGTCGAACTGGGGACGGTGCCGTCCTGGGGTGGCTCCGTCAGCTGGCTTTTTACGCATTGCCCTATCGTACGGATCAGCCCTCCCCGGACCGAGGAACCGCACGCGTGAACAAGACCCTCATCGTCACCAACGACTTTCCCCCGCGCCAGGGCGGCATCCAGACCTTCGTGCACAACATGGCCGTCCGGCTTCCCGCCGACCAGGTCGTGGTCTACGCCTCCACCTGGCGCGACGGGACCGAGGTGCGCGCGTTCGACGCGGAACAGCCGTTCGAGGTGATCCGGGACCGGACCACCATGCTGCTGCCGACGCCGAGGGTCACCCGACGGGCGGCGGAGCTGCTGCGCGCCCACGGTTGCTCGTCCGTCTGGTTCGGTGCGGCGGCGCCGCTCGGCCTGATGGCCCCGGCGCTGCGTCGCGCGGGGGCTTCGAAACTGCTCGGGATGACCCACGGCCACGAGGCGGCCTGGGCGCAGCTCCCCGGCTCCCGCCAGTTGCTGCGCCGGATCGGCGCGGGCACCGATACGCTCACCTACCTCGGCGAGTACACCCGCTCCCGGATCGCGTCGGCAGTCGGCCCGCAGGCGGCGGCCCGGATGGTCCAGCTGCCGCCGGGCGTCGACGAGAAGACCTTCCACCCCGCCTCGGGCGGCGACGCGGTCCGTGCCCGGCTCGGGCTGGCGGACCGTCCGGTGGTCGTCTGCGTCTCGCGCCTGGTCCGGCGCAAGGGCCAGGACACGCTGATCCGCAGCTGGCCCCGGGTGCTGAAGGCTTTCCCCGAGGCGGTCCTGCTGATCGTGGGCGGCGGCCCGTACCGGGAGGACCTGACGAAACTGGCGGCGGAGACGGGCGTCTCGGCCTCGGTCCGCTTCACCGGCGCGGTCCCCTGGGAGGAGCTGCCCGCGCACTACGGCGCGGGCGACGTCTACGCCATGCCGTGCCGGACCCGCCGGGGCGGGCTCGACGTCGAGGGCCTGGGCATCGTCTATCTGGAGGCGTCCGCGACCGGGCTGCCGGTCGTCGCCGGTGACAGCGGCGGTGCGCCGGACGCGGTGCAGGAGGGCGAGACGGGATATGTCGTCGGGGGCCGTGATCTGGACGCTCTCGCGGAGCGGCTGATTCTTCTTCTGGGCGACGAGGGATTGCGCGCGCGAATGGGAGCGGCGGGGCGGAAATGGGTCGAGGAGGCCTGGCGCTGGGATTTGCTCGCGGAGCGGCTCGAGGGACTGCTCTAAGTCAGTCCTTTATCTCCCCGGAATTTTCACGATCGCCGATCCGGATGCTGTCGCTCCTGTGATCAGATGATGTCTCGTGAAATGCTCAGACCTCTGCTTGATGTGCGGACTCCCGCTGGTCTCCCCGTGCCGGCCGAACCAGGGAGCGGGAGCGCTTGTCGCCTGAGGAGTTCGACGAGTTCTACGCCGCGAGCTGGTCGCGGCTGGTCGGCCAGCTGTACGTGATGACCGGGGATCTGGCCGAGGCGCAGGACGTCGTCCAGGAGGCGTACGTGCGCGCCTGGAAGCGGCGCGACGAGCTGTCCGCCTCCGGGGCGCCGGAGGCCTGGGTCAGGACGGTGGCCTGGCGACTCGCCGTCAGCCGGTGGCGGCGGGCGCGCAGTTACGTGTCCGCGCTGGTCCGCCACGGCACCCCGGCGGCGCAGGCCGGACCGGAGCCGGAGCACGCCGCGCTGGTGGAGGCGCTGCGCAAGATTCCCGAGGAGCAGCGCCGAGTGGTTGTCCTGCACTACCTCTGCGACCTCCCCGTCGTCGAGGTCGCCGAACAGACGGGTGCGCCGGTGGGTACCGTCAAGGTCCGCCTCTCCCGCGCCCGCGCGTCACTCGCCCGGCATCTGACCGGCGATCTCACGGACTTGACGGACCTGAAGGCATGATGGGCGACGACCTCCGACACGACGACCACCTCCGACACGACGGTGACCTCCCACACGACGGTGACCTGCGCCGCGCGTTGCACCGGCTTGCCGACAGCGCCGCCGGCCCTCCGCCGCTGAGCGGAGCGGGGCTGCGGGCGTTGGCCGGGCGCCGCGGTCGGCGCACCCGACTGGCCGTGGTGCCCGCGGCTGCTGTCGGGGCGCTGCTGGCGGGTGCCACCGCGTATGCCCTGGCCGGCGGCGGCCACGCCACCCCGCAGGAGCACAGCGCGCCCGCGCCGAGCGTGGCCCCCGTCGTCTCCGGCGTTCCGCAGGCATCCGCCTCGCCGACGGCCACCGGCGCCCCGAACGGTGCGACGGCGCCCGCGACCGCTCCGTCCTCGTCTCCCGTCAGCGCGAGCCCGACGGCCACCGCATCGTCGCGGGCCACCGCGCACCCGACGTCGTCGGCCCCGACCGGAGCGGCTGCGTGCCTTGCCGCCCCGCAGGGCGAAATCCTGGTCCTGCTGCGGACGTTGAGCACCCCCGGTGCACTGCTCTCGGCGACCCCGGTCGCCTGCGTCCAGGGACAGCTGGTGCCCAGCGGCCCCACGCAGAACTGGGGCCTGGCGCCGGGCGTCGTGGCGCCGACGACGGGTGCCGACCAGCTCTTCGCCGTCCGCCGGGACGCCGCCGGGCTGGTGGTCCGGCTGGACAAGGTGGCTGCCGGCCACGTGTGACCGGCGTCACTCGGAAATTCCTTCGAGGGGTGTAACCCAGTGCCCGTCGAGACGCGTAGAGAGTGCGGAACGGGTTCCACATGGCTGTTCCGCACTGCTGAAGAGAAGAGAGAATCATGCGCAACAACACCGGGTCGCAGATCGAGACGGCCGAGCTCTCCGACAGCGAGCTGGACCAGGTCGCCGGTGGTCTCGCCAACATTTCCGTCGGCGTCGCGGGTGTCGGCGTTCACGTGGGTGTCGGCAATGTCCTCGGTGCTGTCGAGTCCGTGGTCACCGCGCTGCCGCTTTCGCCGCTGACCCACCTCACCTCGGTGCAGACCAGCCACTGAGTCTGATTTACCCCAAAAGCTTGAAAGGGCGCGGGGCTCGCATTCCAGCGAGCCCCACGCCCTTTCGGTTTTTCCGGACTACCGCGCGTACAGATCCTCGACGTCCGCGGCGTAGTCCTTCATCACGACGGCGCGCTTCAGCTTCATCGACGGCGTCAGGTGCCCGGAGTCCTCCGACAGCACCGTGTCCAGGATCGCGAACTTCTTCACCGCCTCCGCGTGCGACACCGCGGCGTTGCCGTCGTCGATCGCCGCCTGGACCGCCTCGCGCAGGTCCGCGTCGTCCTTCAGCTCGGAGACCGTCGCCGACGCCGGCTTGCCGTGCAGCTGCTTCCAGGCCGGGAAGAACTCCTCGTCGATGGTGATCAGGGCCGCGATGAACGGCCTGCGGTCGCCGACGACCATGCACTCGGCGATGATCGGGTGGGCCCGGATGCGGTCCTCGATCACCGCGGGGGCGACGTTCTTGCCGCCGGCCGTGACGATGATCTCCTTCTTGCGGCCGGTGATGCTGAGGTAGCCGTCGGCGTCCAGCGTGCCGATGTCGCCGGTGGCGAACCAACCGTCGTGCAGGGCCTCGGCGGTGGCCTCCGGGTTGTCCCAGTAGCCCGCGAAGATCTGCGGGCCCTTGAGCAGGATCTCGCCGTCGTCCGCGATGCGCGCGGCCGAGCCCGGCAGGGGCTGGCCGACGGTGCCGATGCGCGGCTCGTCGTGGGGGTTGAAGGCGGTGGCCGCGCAGGTCTCGGTCAGGCCGTAGCCCTCCAGGACGGTGAAGCCGATGCCGCGGTAGAAGTGGCCCAGCCGCTCGCCCAGCGGGGCGCCGCCGGAGATGGCGTGGGTGGCCCGGCCGCCCAGCGCGTTGCGGAGCTTGCTGTAGACCAGCGCGTCGAACATCTTGTGACGCAGCTTCAGGCCGAGGCTCGCGCCGGAACGGGTGTCCAGGGCGCGGCTGTAGGCGATCGCCGTCTCCGCGGCGCGGTCGAAGATCTTGCCCTTGCCCTCGCTCTGTGCCTTCGCTCTGGCCGCGTTGTAGACCTTCTCGAAGACCCGCGGGACGCCCAGGATCAACGTCGGCCGGAACGAGGCCAGCTCCGCGGTGACCTCCTTGATGTCCGGGACGTGGCCGATCCGGATCGGCGCCATCGCCGCAGCGATCTCCGCGATCCGGCCGAGCACGTGCGCCTGCGGCAGGAACAGCAGGACCGAGGACTCGCCGGGCTGGAAGAGCGGCCGCAGCCGGGTCGTGATGTTGCCCAGCTCCGCCATGAAGTTGGCGTGGGTGAGCATGCAGCCCTTGGGACGGCCGGTGGTGCCGGAGGTGTAGACGATGGTGGCCACCGAGTCGGGGCCGAGCGCGGCCCGGCGCTCCTCGATCGCGGCGTCGGGGACGTCCACACCGGCCCGGACCAGGTCGGTCAGACCGCCGGCCTCCAGCTGCCAGACCTGCTTCAGGTCCCGCAGCCGGTCCCGCACCTCGCCGATCACGGCCTCGTGGCGGGGGAGTTCGGCGATACAGGCGACCGCGCCGGAGTTGCCGAGGATCCACTCGACCTGCTCGGCCGAGGAGGTCTCGTAGACGGGCACGGTGACCGCACCCGCGCACCAGATGGCGAAGTCCAGCAGTGTCCACTCGTAGCGGGTGCGCGACATCACCGCGACCCGGTCGCCGAGGCCGACGCCGGAGGCGATCAGGCCCTTGGCCACCGCCCGTACCTCGGACAGGAACTGGGCCGCGGTGCGATCCTCCCAGGCGCCGCTGTCGTCCTTGCGGGCGACCAGCGGCAGGTCCCGATACTGCGCCGCGTTGCGGTGGATCGGATCGGTGAGGTCGCCGCCACTCGGCACCTGGTAGAGGGCCGGAAGGCTGAACTCGCGCAAAGCTGCTCCTCGATCTCGAAGCGCTGACCTGGGCGGAACCCAGCGCGCTGTCACGGCGACGCTGCAGGGACGCCAGGACGTTACTGGCAGGTAGTTACTCCGGCATAGGTGTACCAGCCAATATGTTTCCAGGGTCACACTCGGACCAGCCTAGGGGCTGGTTACTGTGGTGGTCATGCGGGTCCATGTGGTCAGTGACGTGCACGGCAACAGCGAGGCCCTGGCGCGCGCCGGGGAGGGCGCTGACGCTCTGGTGTGCCTCGGGGACCTGATCCTCTTCCTCGACTACGCGGACCACACCCGCGGGATCTTCCCCGACCTCTTCGGCGCGGAGAACGCCACGCGACTGGTCGGGCTGCGCAACGAGCGCCGGTTCGAGGAGGCGCGGGCGCTCTCCGCCGAGCTCTGGTCCGGGCTGCGGATGGACCGGCGCACGGCGATCGAGGGGGCGGTCCGCCGTCAGTACGCCGAGCTCTTCGCCGCCTTCCCGGCCCCGACCTACGCCACCTACGGCAACGTCGACCTGCCCGGCCTCTGGCCGGAGTTCGCCCGCGACGGGGTCACCGTGCTGGACGGGCAGACCGCCGAGATCGGTGGGCTGCGCTTCGGCTTCGTCGGCGGCGGTCTGCCGACTCCGATGCGGACGCCGTTCGAGATCCCGGAGGAGGAGTACGCGGCCAAGGTCGCCGCGCTCGGCCGGGTCGACGTGCTCTGCACCCATGTCCCGCCCGCCGTACCGGAGCTGACCTACGACGTGGTGGCCCGCCGTTTCGAGCGCGGCAGCGAGGCGGTGCTGCAGGCGATCCACGAGACGCAGCCCGCGTACGCGCTCTTCGGTCACGTCCACCAGCCGTTGCGGCGACGGCTGCGGATCGGCAGGACCGAATGCGTCAATGTCGGCCACTTCAACGCGACCGGACGCCCCTGGGTCCTCGACGTGTGACCGTACTCAGCGGTTGACCGTGCGCGACGTCTGGCGGTGCCCGGCAACCGGCAGTGCTCGACAACTGAAGAGGGGCCCGGACGCGATAGCCTCTCATCGGCGGGATGTACACACCGGCCGTGACAGCAGCAGGGCGAGAGGCGGAGGCCATCCGATGGCGGAGCACACCAGGTCGAGCACCACGATCGAGGCGACCCCGGCCCAGGTCATGGCGGTGATCGCGGACTTCGCGGCGTATCCGGCGTGGACGGGCGAGGTCAAGGAGATCGAGGTCATCCGCCAGGGCACCGACGGCCGCGCCGAGGAGGTCCGGCTGCTGCTGGACGCGGGCGCGATCAAGGACGACCACACCCTCGCCTACACCTGGGACGGCGACCGCAAGGTCAGCTGGACCCTCGTCAAGAGCCAGATGCTCAAGTCGCTGGACGGCTCCTACACGCTCACGCCGACGGGGGACAAGACCGAGGTCACCTACCAGCTCGCGGTCGACGTCAAGATCCCGATGCTGGGCATGATCAAGCGCAAGGCCGAGAAGGTCATCATCGACCGCGCGCTGGCCGGGCTGAAGAAGCGCGTCGAGAGCTGATGGCGCCTCGGCTCGTCCTGGTCAGCGGCGCGGGAGGCGCCGGGCGCAGCACGCTGGCGGCGGCCACCGCCGCGCTGGCGGCCGAGTCGGGCGAGCGGGTGCTGCTCGTCGCGGCGGACGACCCGCACCGGTCCGTCGACGGACTGCTGGGTCACCGGCTCGGCCCCGAACCGCTGCGGATCGTCTTCGAGCCGGGCCTGTTCGCGCTGCGGCTCGACGAACAGACGGCGTTCCGCGCGGCCGGAGTGCGGCTGCTGGAGCGCGCCAAGGGACTCTTCGACCTGCTCGGCGTCGAGCCGTTGGAGCCCGAGGAGCTGACCGCCCTGCCGGGTGCGTCCCACCTGGCGCTGCTCGACCTGCTGCGCAGCTACGGGCGTTCGGACTCGTTCGACCTGGTCGTCGTCGACGCGCCGCCGGTCGCGCAACTGGTCGCCGCGCTCGCGCTGCCCGAGCAGCTCGACGCCTACCTGGCCCGGCTGCTGCCCGACGAGCGTCAGGCGGCCCGTGCGCTGCGGCCGGTGCTGGCCGGGCTGGCGGGCGTGCCGATGCCGTCGCAGTGGCTCTTCGAGGCGCGCGCCTGGGCCTCCGCCGAGCTGGCCGACATCCGCGCGGTGCTGCGTGCGCCGGGAACCGGCATCCGGCTGGTCACCGCGCCGCCCGCCGGTCCCCGGGCGCGAGCCGAACTGCTGCGCGCCCGCGCCGGGTTGGCGCTGCATCAGCTGCCGCTGGAGTCGCTGCTGGTGAACCGGGTGCCGGTGGACCGCACCTCGGTGGACCGCCCGTCGGTGGACCGTGACAGCGGCGAGCTCGACCTGCTGCGCGCCGCCTGGGACGTCCCCGTCCACTCCGTGCCGGACCTCGGGCGGGAGCCCGAGCGGGTCGACCTCGGCGAACTGGCCGAGCCGGCCGCCCTGGTGACCTGGACCGACACCCCCGCACGTGCGGCCGCCGACTGGCGCGTCGAGGACCGGCTGGGCACCCCCGAGCGCGTCCTGGTCTGGCACATCCCGCTGCCCGGTGGGGAGCGCGGCGACCTGGAACTGGTCCGCCGCGGCGACGAACTCACCCTCGGCGTCGGCTGTTACCGCCGCGCGGTGCTACTGCCGTCCGCGCTGCGCCGCTGCACGGTCGCGGGCGCGGCGCTGCGGGACGGTGTGCTGACCGTGCGATTCGCACCCGACCCATCCCTCTGGCCCGCCTCGCTCGGGTAGCGTCGGAGGCAGAAGGATCGCCGCGCCCACGAAGGAGCAGCACGATGACCAGTGCCGACGACAGCAGCGCCGCTGAGAACGGTCACATCGAGGATGTGTGGGCGGAGGCGGTGGCCGAGCAGCACCTGACCGACCAGGAGCGCGACGACAGCTGGGCCGAGCCGGACGTCGAGGCCGTCCCCGGCAGCGCCGCCGACAGCAGCGCCGCCGACAGCACCGCAGAACACGGGCCCGTCCCGGTCGACGGCGAGGTCGACGAGAAGGCGGACGGCGCGCAGAAGGAGTCGGCGGCGGAGTTCCCCTTCGCGGGCGACCTCGGGCCGTTGGTCGACGAGGTGCGCAAGTTCGCCTCCGCCGTCGGTGACAAGGTCAGCTCCGTGAGCAGCGGTGGCGCGGATCCGATGGAGGTGCTGCAGAACCTCGCCGCACCGCTGCGCAGCAAGAGCCCCGCCGTCTACGGTCACCTGCTGGCGGCCGGCGGCGAGCTGATCGCGGCCTACCGCGCGGCGGTTTCAGCCTCCGAACGCCGCTGGTCCGCGCCGAAGAAGAGCGACTCGGAGCACATCGACCTGGACTGAGCCCTGGGCTGAGCTTTGGGCCGAACTGGTCTGGACCGCGGTCTGGACCTGACTGACTCAGTGCCTACGACTTCTGAACCCGCCCGGCTCAACCATCGCAACCTGTCTTCGGCTAATGTACGCAAAGGTGTGTACCCGGCCCCCGTGGCCGGGTACGGTACCGCCCAGCGGGGAACCACCGAAGACTGAGGGACACATGGGACTGACCATCGGCGTGGATGTCGGCGGCACCAAGATCGCAGCCGGTGTCGTGGACGAGAACGGGACGATCCTGGCGCGCACCCGCGTGCCCACGCCCGCCGATCCGCAGTGGGCCGTCGGTGCGATCGCAGACGCCGTAAAGGAACTGCGCCATGAGCACGACGTCACCGCCGTCGGCGTCGGCGCCCCCGGCTACATCGACCGGAACCGCTCCACGGTGCTGATGGCCCCGAACATCGCCTGGGAGAACGAGCCGCTCAAGGCCCGGATCGAGGACCTGGTCCACCTCCCCACCGTGATCGAGAACGACGCCAACGCGGCGGCCTGGGGCGAGTTCCGCTTCGGCGCGGCGGCCAGCCACCCGGACATGGTGATGGTGACCGTGGGCACGGGCATCGGCGGCGGCATCGTCATCGACGGCCGGATGCACCGTGGCAGCTTCGGTGTCGCGGGCGAGATCGGCCACCTCAACATGGTTCCCGACGGCCTGCCCTGCGGCTGCGGCTCCAAGGGCTGCTGGGAGCAGTACGGCTCCGGCCGTGCCCTGCGCCGCTACGGCCGCGAGGCGGCGGCAGCCGACCCGGTGCGCGGCAAGCGGCTTCTCGAACTGAACGAGGGCGTCGCCGAGACCATCACCGGCAGCCAGATCACCCAGGCCGCGCACGAGGGCGACCCGCTGGCCCTCGACGTCTACGACGAGCTGGCCGACTGGCTCGGTCGGGGCCTGTCCGATCTGGCCTCGCTCTTCGACCCGGCGGTCTTCGTCCTCGGCGGCGGCGTCTCCGACTCCGGTCGGCTGCTGCTCGACCCGGTCGCCAAGGCCTTCGAGAAGTACCTGATCGGGGGCGTCCACCGGCCGCGTGCCGAGGTCGTGCTGGCCACCATCGGCTCGGCCGCCGGCATCATCGGCGCGGCGGACCTCGCCCGTCAGGACTGAGCCGTCAGACTCGGTGCATGGCCGAAGCGACCGCACCGACGGTACCGTCCGCACCGACCACCGGGAGCTGGGAGCTTCCGACGTCCGGAGCGCAGCCGGACGGCTCGGAGATCGTCCGGGTGGTGAGCTGGAACATCCGCTCCCTGCGCGACGACCGCACCGCTGTGGTCCGGGTGCTGCGGGCGCTGGAGCCGGACCTGGTCTGCCTCCAGGAGTCCCCGCGCTTCTGGTTCCCCCGCCCGCAGGCGGGTTGGCTGGCCCGGTCGACCGGACTGCTGGTGCTCGGCGGCGGCAAGAGCGCCGCAGGGCCGCTGCTGCTCGGCCGCCTGCGCGCCCTGCCGCTCTCCGTCCACGACGTGCTGCTGCCGCGCACACCCGGGCTGCACCAGCGGGGCTTCGCGACCACCGTGGTCCGCCTCGGCTCGGCCCGGCCCTTCTCGCTGACGAGCTGTCACCTCTCGCTGGACCGCGACGAGCGCCGTCGCCAGTGTGGGCTGCTGCTCGACCACCTCGACCACCTCGACCGACGGGGCGTCGCCCACTCGATCGTCGGCGGTGACGTCAACGAGCGGCCCGGCGAACCCGGTTGGGAGCTGCTCGGCTCCCGGCTGCAGGACGGCTGGGCGACGCGGCCCTGGGGGGACGAGTACAGCTATCCGTCCGCGGACCCGTCCCGGCGCATCGACGCCGTCTTCACCACGCCGGAGGTCGAGGTCCTCGGCTGCGGCGCGGTAGGGGAGGGGTTCCCCGGCCTGCGCGGCAAGGACCTGGCGCTGGCCACCGACCACCTCCCGGTCGTGGCCGCGCTGCGGCTGTCCTGAGCCGGGAGGTTCGCGCACCGGGACATCCCTGACCCGGAACGTCCCTGCCCCGCAACCTCACTGCCCCCCAACCTCACTGCCCCAGAACCTTCCTGACGGCGGCTCAGACCACCGCGCCGTGGTTCGGGTCGTCGCGGTCGTGGTCGTCGTCCTCCGAGTCCTTCATCCGGGCGACCAGCGTCACCACGCCGCCCGCCGCGAAGGCCACGCCCAGGAAGGTGGCCATGCCCGGCAGTTGGCCGAAGCCGCCCAGCAGCGCCAGGA
The DNA here is from genome assembly GCF_041262505.1 of Streptacidiphilus sp. MAP5-3. Lineage (NCBI taxonomy): Bacteria > Bacillati > Actinomycetota > Actinomycetes > Kitasatosporales > Streptomycetaceae > Streptacidiphilus > Streptacidiphilus sp. MAP5-3. Next base: position 195,121 of record NZ_JBGCCL010000005.1, on the reverse strand, counting down.
TGGTGCCGCCGATCAAAGACAGCAGTGCCATCCGGGTCGGCGCCTCCGCCTTGGGCAGGTCGCGCGGGTCCGGCGGGACGTAGTGGTCCTCGTCCGGGTCCTCCGCCGGGCTCCAGGCGCGCGGGTCGACCGGCGGTACCGCCGGGACCACCGGCAGCGCCCGGATCACCGGCTCGATCACCGGGCGGGGCCGCGGCTGCGGCGTGAAACCGGACAGATCGTTCTCGGTGAGGTCCTCCGACTCCGGCCAGCTGCGCTCCTCCTGGGCCACCGGCTCGTCGAACCCGGCCACAAGCTCCGCGAACAGCTCGTCGTCGGACCGGCCCGCCTCGCTGCCGTCGGTACCGGACGCGTCCCGCTCCTCCGCCATCGCGCCTCAGCCCTTCGTGACGGGGACGGTGAGCCGACGGACGAAGTCGACGCTGCCGTCGAAGATCGTCTCGGCGTCGTAGTCCAGCGTGGCGACGTGGTAGCTGCGCTCCAGCAGCCGTTCCTCCAGGTCCGTGCTGCCGACCCGTTCCAGCAGGAGCTTGCCGCTGGGCGGCGGCACCACGTTGTCCTGCGGGCTGCGGAAGAGCAGAAGCGGCTGGGTGACTGTCGGGAGCTCGGCCTGGACGATCTTCGTCAGCTGCTTCATCGACCACGCGGCGTGCAGCGGGGTGCGGGTGTAACCGCCCTCGTCCACACCGGGCTTGGCGATGTCGCTGGTGATCCCGGGCAGGCTCGGCACCAGGTGGCGCGCCACCGGCAGCGCCACGTGCGTCTGTCCGGGCATCCGGACCAGCGGGTTGACCAGCACGAGTCCGCTGACGCCGGCGCCCTGCTGGGCGGCCAGGTGGAGGGCGAGCAGCCCGCCCATGGAGAGACCGAAGACGAAGACCTGGTCGCACTCCTCGGCGAGCTCCAGGTAGCCGCGTTCGACCGTCGCGTACCAGTCCTGCCAGCGCGTGGTGTTGAGGTCCCGCCAGTGGGTGCCGTGCCCGGGGAGCAGCGGAAGCGAGACGCTGTAACCCTCGGCGGCGGCGCGCTCGGCCCAGGGGCGCATCGACACGGGTGAGCCGGTGAACCCATGGCACACCAGGACTCCCACCGGGCCGCCGTGGTGGCGGTACGGCTCGGCGCCGGGCAGCAGCGGCATCTGTGGTCCTTCCGAAACGGCCTACGCGGCAGTAGCTGTCATCGTCCCATGTCCGCAACGCAGCCGTACAGCGCCTGTGTTCCCGTGGCGCCGCTCCGGGCAGGGGGTGGCCCGCCGAGGGGGGACTTTTCCGCAAACGCGACTAAGGTTCTCCGTGGTCAGGTGAGTATGGAGGTCCAGGGTTGTTCTACCGGTTCATGAAGATGATCGTCACCCCGATGTTGAAGATCTTCTTCCGTCCGTGGGTCGAGGGGATGGAGAACATCCCCGAGGAGGGCCCGGCCATTCTGGCCAGCAACCACCTCTCGTTCTCCGACTCCTTCTTCCTGCCCGCGATGATCCCGCGACGCCGGGTGACCTTCATCGCCAAGTCCGAGTACTTCACCGGGACGGGGCTCAAGGGCAAGTTGACGGCTGCCTTCTTCAAGGGCGTCGGACAGCTGCCGGTCGACCGCTCGGGCGCGCGCGGTGCGGGCGAGGCCGCGATCCGCAGCGGGATCGAGGTCGTCAAGCGCGGTGAGCTCTTCGGCGTCTACCCGGAGGGCACCCGCTCTCCGGACGGTCGCCTCTACCGCGGCAAGGTCGGTGGCGTGGCCCGGATCGCGCTGGCGACGGGTGCGCCGGTGATCCCGGTCGCGATGATCGACACCGAGAAGCTGCAGCCGCCCGGCCAGGTGCTGCCCAAGCTGGGCGTCCGTCCGGGGATCCGGATCGGCCGGCCGATGGACTTCTCCCGCTACCACGGCATGGAGAACGACCGGTTCATCCTGCGCTCGGTCACGGACGAGGTGATGTACGAGATCATGCGGCTCTCCGGCCAGGAGTACGTGGACATCTACGCCACCGCCGCCAAGCGTCAGCTCCAGGACGCGAAGAAGCAGGCCAAGCAGGCGGCCCAGCACGACAAGCAGACCGAGCAGGACAAGCAGACCCAGCAGGACAAGCAGGACAAGACGGAAGAGTCGTAGGGGGAGACAGCGTGCTCGGGGGCATACGTCCCGGCTTCGGCCGCAAGCCGGGAGACACGGCGGGGACGGCAGGCACGACAGGTACGGCAGCGACGGCCGGCACGAGAGGTGCGGCAGGGGCGGCCGGCGGATCCTTCTCCGTGGAGCAGCCGCTCTGGACCGCCATCGGCGCGTTCCGGATCCTCACCCTCCTCTACGCCATAGGCCGTTACGCCGAGCACGAGCAGCACTACACCGACCAGGTCGGCGCGTGGCTCTATCTCCTCGTGCTGACCGTGTGGACCTTCGGCACCGTCAAGGTCTTCTCCACCAAGCAGCGCTGCGGCTGGCCCTGGCTGCTGACGGACGGCGTGCTGGTGGTGGCAGGCATCCTGCTGACCCGGGTCTTCGACGGCTGGGCCTGGGTCGTCGGCGGGGACGTGACACTGCCGACCATCCGCGCCGCCGGGATGGTGCTGGGCTTCGCCGTCTACGGCGGCTGGATCCCCGCGGCCGTGGCCGGCCTGGTGGTCGGCATCGCGAACATCATCGAGGCCAACGGCCCGACCTCGTCCAACGTCCACAACATCGTGCTGCTCATGCTCTCCTGCGTGGCCATCGGCTTCGTCGTCGAGGTGGCCCGCAAGAGCGAGGAGACGCTGGCCCGCGCCCTGGAGATCCAGGCGGCGACGCGCGAGCGGGAGCGGCTGGCCCGGGACATCCACGACGGTGTGCTCCAGGTGCTGGCGCTGGTCAAGCGGCGTGGCGCGGAGATCGGCGGCGAGGCCGGCGAGATCGCCGCGCTGGCCGGGGAGCAGGAGAGCGCGCTGCGGCTGCTGATCGCGCAGGGGCTCAACAACCCGATGCCTGCGATCACCGCTTCGCCGTCCGCCTCGGCCGCCGCGACGGCCGCGTCGTCCGGCCCGCTGAGCGCCTCGGTGCCGCTCCAGGACCGCCGCCGCGCGACCCCGGGTGCGCCGGGCGCGTCGTCCGGCGACCCGGACGTGCCGCAGGACCTGCGCATGCTGCTGGCCCCGCTGACCAGCCCCCGGGTGACCGTGGCTCAGCCCGGCACGCCGGTGCTGCTGCCCGAGCACGCGGCCGGAGAGCTGGGCGCGGCCGTCGGCGCGGCGCTCGACAACGTCACCAAGCACGTGGGCGAGCAGGCGCTCGCCTGGATCCTGGTCGAGGACGAGCCGGACGCCGTCGTCGTCAGCGTCCGGGACGAGGGACCAGGTTTTGAACCGGCGCGACTGGGCGAGGCCGAGCGCGAGGGACGGCTCGGGGTCTCCCAGTCGATCCGCGGCCGATTGCGCGATCTGGGCGGCACGGCGGAGATCTTCTCGGTCCCCGGCCAGGGCACGGAGGTCGAGCTGCGGGTGCCCAAGCGGGCCCCGGGGCAACGGAACGGAAGCAGGCAGGAGTCGAAGCGGTGACCGAGGCGATCCGGGTCATGGTGGTCGACGACCACCCGATGTGGCGTGACGCCGTCGCGCGCGATCTCGCGGACGCGGGCTTCGACGTGGTGGCCACCGCGGGCGACGCCCGCGAGGCGGTGCAGCGCGGCCGGGCGGTCCAGCCCGCCGTGGTGGTGCTCGACCTCAACCTGCCGGACCGCCCCGGCGTCGAGGTCTGCCGCCAGCTGATGGCGTCCGAGGTGGCGCCCCGCGTCCTGGTGCTCTCCGCCAGCGGTGAGCACGGCGACGTGCTGGAGGCGGTCAAGTCCGGTGCGACCGGCTACCTGGTGAAGTCCGCCAGTCGCGAGGAGCTGCTGGAGGCGGTCCGCCGCACCGCCCAGGGCGACGCGGTCTTCACGCCCGGCCTGGCCGGGCTGGTGCTGGGCGAGTTCCGCCGCCTCGCCGCCGAGCCCGCGCCCGCAGGCAAGCCCGCCCCGGCCGTCCCCAAACTGACGGAGCGGGAGACGGAGGTGCTGCGGCTGGTGGCCAAGGGCCTGCCGTACAAGCAGATCGCCGACCGGCTGGTGCTCTCGCCGCGCACGGTCCAGAACCATGTCCAGAACACCCTCGGCAAGCTCCAGTTGCACAACCGGGTCGAGCTGGTCCGCTACGCGATCGAAGCGGGGCTCGACGAGGAGGCGTGAACCCCCGTTCGCGGGAGGCCCTCAGACGCGCTTGACCCTCAGGCGCTCATGACCCTCAGGCGTGCTTGTAGGTGACGGTGACGTCGACCGACGTGAGTCCCTTGAGCATGTTGCCCTTGTTCCAGCCCAGGCCGAATCGGTCGCGGTCGATCTCGGTGTGTGCGGTCAGGGTGACCGAGTCCGGGCTGTGGCCGGTGACGGTGGCGGTGAGCGCCAGCGGTTCGGTGACCCCGTGGACGGTGAGGGTGCCGGTGACCGCCACCGTGCCGTCCGCCTGCGGGCGGGCCTCGGTGGCCCGGAAGACCAGCTCCGGGTGACGCTCGACCTCGAAGAAGTCCGAGTGGCGCAGGTGCTCGTCGCGCTTGGCGTTCTTGGTGTCCAGCGAGGCCGCGTCGATGGTCAGCGTGCCCGAGGCGGCGCCGTCGGCGGGTATCTCGCCCGCGCCGGAGAAGCCGGCGAACTGGCCCTTGACGGTGACCAGGCCCCACATCGTCTTGTGGCGGAACCGGATCTCGGAGGTGCCGGGCTCCAGTCGGTAGGTGCCGGCGGGCAACGCCTTCAGGGCGGCGGCGGCATTCGTTGCGCTGGTGGGGGTGGTGGCGGGCATCGGAGCAGTCCCTTCGCTGGATGGCTAGCCTCACCGGATACCTGGCCGAGTATTGGATAGCTGGATACTCAGTAGCTAGTTAGACAATAACTGGTTGCACGATAGCCAGTGTTGCTAATCTGTGCAAGAGCAGGTCGCTGACGAGGGAGGATGCGGGCGATGGCGGAGCGGAAGGTTCCGGACCACGACTCGGGCTGCCCCGGCGAGGCGGACCTCCGGCTGCTGGACCAGTGGAACACCCTCCAGTCCGGCTTCCGGCGCCTCACGGACGAGCTGCTCGCGGACGTCGACCGCCAGGCGGGCATAGCGCCCTCGGAGTTCCAGGTGCTCTGGTACCTGCTGACCTCGACGACCGAGCAGTCCGCACCGATGAACCAGCTCGCCGCGACGCTGAACTTCACCACCGCCGGCACCACCAAGGTCGCCGATCGGCTCAGCGAGGCAGGCCTGATCAGCCGTCAGCCGTCGCCCACCGACCGACGCGTGGTGCTCGCCGTGCTCACCGGGAAGGGCCAGGAGGTGGCCATGGCCGCCGCCCTGGCCCTGGCGGCGGCGCTGCGGGAGCGCGTGGTCGCGCCCATGGGCCCGGACGCGTTCGCGGCCCTGGCCGACCGGATGCGCGACCTCGACCCGAACCCGCCGCGGCCCTGCCGCTGACGGCTCTGCCGCCGGCGGGTCCGCGCAGTTGACGGGTTCGGGTCCAGGCCCGGGTCCGGGCCCGGTCGCGGCTCAGGCGGACAGCGGGCGCAGTGCGTCGGTCAGCTCCCGGACGATCCCGACGCCGTCCAGTGTCAGCACCGACTCCGGGTGGAACTGGAGGCCCGCGAAGCCGGGGCCGCGCAGTGCGTGGACGTCGCCGGTCAGCGGGTCGCGGCTCACCTCGATGCCGCGTGCGGCCAGTGCCTCCGCCGTGGCGTCGTCGCAGCGCGCGGTGAACGTGTTGTAGAAGCCGACCGTCTGCTCCCGGCCGAACAGCTCGATCCGCTCCTGCGCACCCTGGTACGGCGTCGCCTTCCGGTGCACGGAAAGGCCCAGTGCCGTGCAGAGGAGTTGGTGGCTGAGACAGACCGCGAGGAAGCCCTGCGGCCGTCCGGTGGCGACCAGTCGGGCGACCAGCGCGCGCATCGCGTTCATCTTCGGGTCGTCGTCGGCCGGGTCGCCGGGGCCCGGGCCGAGGACCAGTGGTCCGTCGTGCGCGGCCACCGCCTCCTCCAGCCCCGGTACGTCCCAGCGGCGGACGGTGACCCGGTGGCCGAGGGAGCGCAGCAGGTGGGCCAGCATCGAGGTGAAGGTGTCCTCGCCGTCGATGACCAGGGCGTGGCTCCCGGAACCCGAGTCAGTGGCATGCGTCTGCATGGTCAGCCAGAACGGCGAGAGGTTGGTCCGCCGTGCGTTCAGCGCCGTCTGGACCCGGTGGTTCTCCGCCAGCAGCGGCGCGGTCACGGACGCCGCGGATGCGCCCGCCCGTCGCGGACGGGCCGGCAGCGCGCCGATCGCGGCCAGCACGCCGGCTGCCTTGGCGTGCGTCTCGGCGACCTCCGACTCCGGGTCCGAGCGTCGGACCAGTGTCGCGCCGACCCGGACGGCCAGTCGGCCGGTCGCGGGGTCGATGTCCGCGGTGCGGATCAGGATCGGGGAGTCCAGGGTCTGGCCGCCGAGCGCGGTCCGGCCGATCAGGGCCAACGCCCCCGCGTAGTAGCCGCGTCCGGTGGGCTCGTGACGGCTGATCACCCGCGTCGCGTTCTCCACCGGGCTGCCGGTCACCGTGGCCGCGAACATGGTCTCGCGCAGCACCTCGCGCACGTCGAGCGAGGTGCGTCCGCGCAGCTCGTACTCGGTGTGCGCGAGCCGGGACATCTCCGTAAGGCGCGGCCCGAGCACCTGGCCGCCCAGGTCGCCTACGGTGCACATCATCTTCAGTTCCTCGTCCACGACCATGGTGAGCTCCTCGAGCTCCTTGGGGTCGTGCAGGAATGCCAGCAGCGAGTCGAGCGACGGGCCCTCGGCCGGATAGCGGTAGGTGCCGGAGATCGGGTTCATCACCACCGTCCCCGCGTTCTGCCGCACATGGACCTCGGGGCTGGCGCCCACCAGCACCCTGTCTCCCGTGTGCACGAGGAAGGTCCAGTACGCGCCGCGCTCCTGCTCCAGCAGCCGTCGGAACAGCGTCAGCGCCAGTCCGGGGGAGAAGCCGTCGAGCGTGCCGGTGAAGTCGCGGCGGATCACGAAGTTGGCGCCCTCGCCGCGGCCGATCTCGTCGGCGACCACCCGGCGCACGATCTCCGCGTAGGCGGCGTCGTCCACGTCGAAGCCGCCGTCGCGCAGTTCGACCCGCTGGTCCGGCAGTGCCGCCAGCGCCGCACGCACCTCTGCCAGCGGCAGGGCGTACGACTCGCGTACGCGCAGCGCCCGCAGCGGGGTGCCGTCGTCGTGGGCCTCGAAGCCGCGCTCGCGGATCTGGCGGTAGGGGACCAGCGCCAGCAGGTCGTGGACGGGTCGCCCGGACGCGGGCACCCCCTCCGGCAGCGGCAGCCCGGCCAGCGTGTCGTAGTCGCCGACCTCGCCGAGGAGCAGCTCGACCGTGTGGGGCGCGAGCCGCGGCGTGCGGCGGTGGAGCAGGGCGAACGGCTCGCCGCCCTCGGTCAGCCTGCGGATCAGCGAGGCGGACCGGGAGCTGGCGGGTGAGCTGGCGGGTGCGTTGCCGGGTGCATCGGTGCCGGTCACGAGGGGCCTTCCTGCCGGAGTCGGGTCGGGGGACCGCTCTCGGGGGAGGCTGCTCGCAGTCCGTCGTGAGACGGGAACGGCCGCCCCGAGGGGCGGCCGTGAAGTCTGCGTGGGTACGCGCGCTAGTGGGCCGCCTCGGGGACGGTCCACCACCAGGAGTAGGTGTGCGACTGCGTGTTCACGGGGGAGAGCCTAGCGGACACCGGCCGCGATCGGGGAGCGGGACGCGGTGCGCGCGTCCTGCGCGCGTCCTGTGTCCACCACGTGTCTCAGTAATCGGGCAGCGCGCCCGGATCGTCTGCGTGACCACGTAGCCTTGCTGCGTGACCGTGAACGTTGACACCCACGCCCAGGACTTCTCCTGGCTGTCCCTTCCCGCGGCGCAGCAGCCCGAATGGCCGGATTCCGAGGCTCTGCGCAACGTGCTTGCGGACCTCACCTCGTATCCGCCGCTCGTCTTCGCAGGCGAGTGCGACCAGCTGCGCGCCCGGCTCGGGGCCGTTGCGCGCGGCGAGGCGTTCCTGCTCCAGGGCGGCGACTGCGCCGAGGCCTTCGACGGCGTCTCCGCCGACCACATCCGCAACAAGCTCAAGACGCTGCTGCAGATGGCCGTCGTGCTGACCTACGCCGCCTCCGTGCCGGTGGTCAAGGTCGGCCGGATCGCCGGCCAGTACTCCAAGCCGCGCTCGAAGTCGACCGAGACCCGCGACGGGGTGACCCTGCCGGTCTACCGTGGCGACTCCGTCAACGGCTTCGACTTCACCCCCGAGTCCCGGATCCCGGACCCGGAGCGGCTGAAGCGGATGTACCACGCCTCCGCGTCCACACTGAACCTGGTCCGTGCGTTCACCACCGGTGGCTACGCCGACCTGCGCCAGGTCCACGCCTGGAACCAGGACTTCGTGCGCAACTCGCCCTCGGGCCAGCGCTACGAGCGCCTGGCCAAGGAGATCGACAACGCGCTCGCCTTCATGAACGCCTGCGGGGTGGACCCGGAGGAGTTCCGTACGGTCGAGTTCTTCTCCTCGCACGAGGCGCTGGTGCTCGACTACGAGTCGGCGCTGACCCGGGTCGACTCGCGTACCGGCAACCTGTACGACGTCTCCGGCCACATGGTCTGGATCGGCGAGCGCACCCGGCAGCTGGACCACGCGCACATCGAGTTCGCGTCCAAGATCCGCAACCCGCTCGGCGTCAAGCTCGGCCCGACCACCTCGGTGGACGACGCGCTGACGCTGATCGACCGGCTCGACCCGGACCGCGAGCCCGGCCGGCTCTCCTTCATCACCCGGATGGGCGCGGGCAAGGTCCGCGACCTGCTGCCCAACCTGGTCGAGAAGGTCACCGCGTCCGGCGCGCAGGTCGCCTGGATCTGCGACCCGATGCACGGCAACACCTTCGAGGCGGAGACCGGCCACAAGACGCGTCGCTTCGACGACGTGCTCGACGAGGTCAAGGGCTTCTTCGAGGTGCACCGCGCGCTCGGCACCCACCCGGGCGGCATCCACGTCGAGCTGACCGGCGACGACGTGACCGAGTGCGTCGGCGGCGGCGACGAGGTCTTCGTCGACGACCTGCACCAGCGCTACGAGACGGCCTGCGACCCGCGCCTCAACCGCAGCCAGTCGCTGGACCTGGCGTTCCTGGTCGCGGAGATGTACCGGGGGCAGTGAGCCGTTCATCTCCCCCTGTGTGACGTACGCCCCCTCGGTTTCGGCCGAGGGGGCCTTTTCGTTGCGGGAGGGCTCTGGGTAAGGTAAGCCTTAGCTCATTACGAGCGAGATCGAGCCCCCGTCCCTGGAGGATCCGCGATGTACGTGTGCGTGTGTCACGGCGTCACCGAGGACCGGGTGCGCGAGGAGATCGCGCAGGGCGCGAAGACGCCCCGCCAGGTCGCCAAGGGGTGCAAGGCGGGAACCGACTGCGGCTCCTGCGTCCGCCGGATCCAGGCGCTGCTCGGCCACGAGGGTGCCCGCCCGTGCCCGACAGCCCGCCTCGCGGCCAGGCTGGGCCTGCCGCTTCCCGGCATCGCAGCGGCTCCGGCCGCTGAAGCGGCCTAGCTCTCCGGCTGCTCGATCAGCTGCGCGAGGTAGAGCGGCTCGCCCAGCTTCTGCAGCAGTTCCAGCTGGGTGTCCAGATAGTCGATGTGGTGCTCCTCGTCGGCAAGGATGTCCTCGAAGATGTTGGCCGAGGTGACGTCGCCCTTGGCGCGCATCACCACGATCCCGCGCCGGAGCCGGTCGATGGCCTCGACCTCGATCTGCCGGTCGGCCTCGAACATCTCTCCGACCGTCTGGCCGATCCGCAGGTGGAAGAGGCGCTGGTAGTTGGGCAGCCCATCCAGGAAGAGGATCCGGTCGGTCAGCACCTCGGCGTGCTTCATCTCGTCGATGGACTCCGAGCGGGTGAACCGGGCGAGCTTCGTCCAGCCGAAGTTCTCCTGCATCTTGTAGTGCAGGAAGTACTGGTTGATGGCGGTCAGTTCGGCGGTGAGCTGCTCGTTGAGGAACTCGATGACCTCGGGGTCGCCCTGCATGGCCGCGCCCTTTCTCTGGCTGTCTCTGGTGGTTCGTCCGGTTTGCTTCCGGTTTCGAGGCATGGTTCCACTCGGCCACCCGTGAATCCAGCAAGGTCACACTCACCACGCCGAGCCCACCCCGAGCCCGCGCCGACCCTCCGGGACGGGCCACTGGCTGGATCTGTCACCATTGAGCCATGGGTCAGTCCGAAAACGAGCAGGCCGCAGCGTTGGAGGCCCAGTACGGACTGCCCCCGGGGCAGCGGCTCCAGCGTGGGTGGCCGGTGCTCCACTACGGCCCGATTCCCCGCTTCAAGCCGGCCACGTGGGAGTTCCAGATCTTCGGGGCCACTGCCGACGGCGCCAAGCACAGTTGGACCTTCGAGCAGTTCACCACGCTGCCGCGCACGGAGGTCGTGGCCGATTTCCACTGCGTGACCCGGTTCTCCATGCTGGACAACCGCTGGGGCGGCATCGCCACCTCCACGCTGCTCGACCTGGTCCCGCCCGCCCCCGGTGTCACCCACGTCATGGTCTGGGCCGAGTACGGCTTCAGCTCCAACCTCCGGCTCGCCGACTTCGCGGCGACCACGTCGGTGTTCGCCACCCACCGCAACGACGAGCCGCTGACCGTCGAACACGGCTTCCCGGTCCGGCTGGTCGTCCCGCAGCTCTACGCGTGGAAGGGGCCCAAGTGGGTTCGCGCGGTGGAGTACATGACCGCGGACCGGCGCGGCTTCTGGGAGGAGCGCGGCTACCACAACCTCGGCGACCCCTGGCGCGAACAGCGCTACACCTACCAGGAGGGACCCGGCGACGGTCCGGAGCTCTGAGCTCGGCAGACGCGGCGCTAACCAGTTGCTCACGCCTGGCCGCGCCGGAAGGATCGGCGCATGGAACACCCTGCTGAGATCCTGCGCCATGACCGCGTCGTGCTCCGCCGGTGGCGGAACGTCGACGCCGACATCGAGCGGCTGACCCTGATCGGCCTGGAGGCGCAGGAGCGCCTGAAGCCGTGGATGCCGTGGGCGGCCACCCACTCGCGCGAGAGCGTGGTCGAGTACCTGACCGCTGCGGACCAGGGCTGGGCGAAGGGCGAGGCGTACAACTACGCCATCATGGGCGACGGCCCGAACAGCCTGCCCGTCGGGTCGACGTCGATGATGCGGCGGATCGGGCCGGGCGGGTTCGAGATCGGGTACTGGATCCACCAGGACTGGAGCGGGCAGGGTCTGGTGACCATGGCCGCCGCCGCGCAGGCCGCCGCGGCGTTCGCGCTGGTGGGGACGGACCGCGTCGAGATCCACCACGACAGTGAGAACCACGCCAGCGGCGCGGTCCCGGCGCGGCTCGGTTTCACCGAGGTGGACCGGCATCCGGACGAGGGCCGGATCGAGGTGGTCTGGCGGATCGTCCGCGCGGATGCCGAGCGGCAGCCCTGGTGGGGCGTCAGCTGACCGGGGTGGCAGCGGCAGTGGTGGTGGCGGCGGTGCCGGAGCCCGGCCACGGGCCCGGCACCGCGCCGACCGGCTGCACCGTGGTCTCGGTGCGGACCAGTTCGAAGCCGCGGGCCCGGTAGTTGCCCAGTGCCGCCGGGCCGTCCAGGGAGCAGGTGTGGACGGTGACGCGCCGGGTGGGCGGCAGCGCGAGGTGACGGTCCGCCAGGTCCCAGGCGCGGCGCAGCCCGACGTCGAGCAGGTGGCCGCCGAGGCCCCGGCCGATGAAGGCGGGCAGCAGACCGAAGTAGGCCACCTCGACCTCGCCCGCACGCTCCTCCCGGTGCGGCTCCAACTGGACGTAACCGGCGGGCGTGCCGGAGACCCAGGCCACCCACGTCTCCAGGCCGTCCTTGGCCAGCCAGTCGGCCCACCGCCGGTAGTCCCAGCCGAGGCGGTCGGTCCAGTGCCAGGCCCCGCCGACGGCGGTGTAGAGGAACCGGGCGAACTCCGGGCCGATCAGCTCGGCCCGGACCACCGTCAGGTCCAGCCCCTCCGGCGCGGGCACCGGCGTGGCGGGGAGCGCGTCGGGGGAGGGCTGGGCCAGGTGCCAGGTGGTCACCTCGGTTGCGGTCACGGCACGTTCCTCGAAGCAGGGATCACGGGGATCACAGAGATCACAGAGATCACGGAAATCAGTAGAGCCAGATGGTGACGGTGCTGCCCAGCGCGGCCTGGCTGTTGCCGCCCGGCGTCTCGCTGCGGACGGTCGGGCTGCCGAAGAGCGTGAAGCCGAGCGAGCGGACCTTGAACCGGGCCTGCTTGAGCGTCTTCGTCGCGTCCTTCTCGGTCATCCCGGTGACGTCCGGGACAGTCACCTGTTGCTGTCCCTTGGACATGGTCAGCGTGATGGTCGCGCCCTGCGCGGCCTGACCGGCGGGCGGGTTCATCGTGGCGACCGTGCCGGCCTGCTGGTCGGAGTAGACCTGGGTCGGGTTCAGCGCGACCTGGAACCCGGCGGACTGGAGGTCCGAGGTGGCCTGGTCCAGCGTCTCGCCGGTCACGTCCGGCAGCGGCACCGGCTGGGCGCCGCTGCTGACGACCAGGGTGACCACGGTCTGCGGCGCGACCTGCTGGCCCGCCGCCGGGCTGGTGCTGATCACCGCGCCCGCCGGGACGGTCGAGTTGGTCTGCTGCTGTTGTTGACCGGAGACGGCCAGCCCCGCCTGCTGCAGCGCGGCCGTCGCGTCGGCTACGGACTTGCCCGCCACCGACGGGACGGTCGGCCGCTGCGGGCCCTTGGAGACGTCCACGGTCACGTCGGAGTCCTTGCGGACGCGTGTGCCGGGGCCCGGATTCGTGCTGATCACCGTGCCCTTGGGGACGCTGCCGCTGAAGTCCTGGGTGAGCGAGACGGTGAAACCGTCGTGCTCCAGGGTCTGCACCGCCTGCGGCTGCGGCACCCGCAGCACGCTCGGCATCTGCGTGTAGAGGCCGCCGTTGAGCGCCCAGGTCAGCCCGGCCACCAGCAGCGCGAGGACCACGACCACGCCGGTGGGCAGCACCCAGCGCGGTCGGCGGACGCCCCGCTGACGGCGGGTCAGCGCCACTGGCGGCGGCTCGGGCCGTTCGCGGCGCGGCATCACCAGGTCGGCCGGGAGCTGCTGCAGCATCGCCGGGTCCATGACCGAGGTCCGCTCGACCGGCGGCGGGAGCAGCGTGCTGGCCGACCCGGGCCCCGATGCCGAGGGCCCCGACGCCGACGGTCGCGTTGCGGCAAGAGGCTCGGCGTCCAGCTGATCGGCCGTCATCTCACGGCGCACCCGCTGGAGTTCGGCCAGCAGCTCGACCGCGTCGGCGGGCCGACCGGACGCGTCGCGCGCGGTCGCCGCCTGCGTTATGGCGTCGAGCTGCGGCGCGAGGCCGGGGACCAGCTCGGACGGCGGCGGCACGTCGACGCTCAGGTGCTGGAAGATCACCTGCATCGGGCTCTCGCCGGTGTGCGGCTTGGAGCCGGTCAGCATCTCGTAGAGCATCACGCCGCAGGCGTAGACGTCGGTGCGCGGGTCGGCAGCGCCGCGCTCGATCTGCTCGGGCGCGAGGTAGGAGACGGTGCCCATCACCTGCTGGGTGGTGGCCGCGGTCTGGCCGTTGACGGCCCGGACCAGGCCGAAGTCGGCGACCTTGACCCGGCCGTCCTCGGTCAGCAGCACGTTCTCCGGCTTGACGTCGCGGTGCACCAGACCGGCCCGGTGCGCGGCGCCGAGCGCGGCCAGCACGGGCTCCAGGATGTCCAGCGTGGTGCGCGGGCTCAGCGCGCCGCGGTCCCGCAGCAGGTCGCGCAGGGTCCAGCCGGGCACGAACTCCATCGCCAGGAAGACCGCGGGCGGCATCGCCGTGTGGTCCTCGCCCTGGTCGTAGACGCCGACGACGTTCGGGTGGGAGAGCCGGGCGACGGCCTTGGCCTCGCGGATGAACCGCTGGACGAAGTCGGGGTCGGCGGCGAAACCCGGGTGCATCACCTTCAGGGCGACGACCCGGTCGAGCCTGGTGTCCACACCCCGGTAGACGGTGGCCATCCCGCCGACGGCGACGCGCTGCTCGACCCGGTACCGGCCGTCGAGCATGCGCCCGAGAAGGGGGTCCTGCAGCGTTGCGTCCATCCCACGGAGTGTACGGGGCAGGGGTGTGCCGCTCCGCACGGCCGAGCTCTCCGTCGCTGAAAAGTGAGAGTCCGAGGACACTACGGTGACGAACCGGTCCGGGGTGCTCGGGTCAGAACGCGGGAGCCTCTGGGTCGAAGGCGGCGCGGCCGTCCATCGGGGAGGACGCCTCGGCGTGGAACCGCTTCGGGATCCGTCCCGCCCGGTACGCCAATCGTCCGGATTCGACCGCTTTACGCATCGCCTCGGCCATCAGCGCGGGCTCCTGGGCCCGGGTCACCGCCGTTGCCAGCATCACAGCCGCGCAGCCCAGCTCCATGGCGAACGCCGCGTCCGACGCGGTGCCCGCGCCCGCGTCCAGGACCACCGGGACGCCCGCCTGCTCGACGATCAGCTGGAAGTTGTGCGGGTTGCGGATGCCCAGCCCCGAGCCGATCGGCGAACCCAGCGGCATGACGGCGGCGCAGCCGACATCCTCCAGCTTGCGGGCCAGCACCGGATCGTCGTTGGTGTAGGGGAGGACCACGAAGCCGTCGTCGACCAGGGTCTCGGCGGCGTCCAGCAGTTCGACCGGGTCGGGCAGCAGGGTGCGCTCGTCGGCGACCACTTCCAGTTTGATCCAGTTCGTCCCCAGCGCCTCGTGGGCCAGACGGGCGGTCAGCACCGCCTCCCCGGCGGTGAAGCAGCCGGCGGTGTTGGGCAGGACGTCGATGCCGCAGCGCTGCAGCACCTCCAGCACCGAGCCGCGCGCGGACGGGTTGATCCGGCGCATCGCCACGGTGGTCAGCTCGGTCCCGGAGACGCGCAGGGCGTTCTCCAGCACCTCCAGGCTGGGCGCGCCGCCGGTGCCCATGATCAGGCGGGACGAGAAGGAACGGTCGGCGATGGTGAGCAGGTCGTCAGCCATGACGGTGTCAGCCTCCCTGGACTGCGGTGAGGATCTCGACCCGGTCGGCGTCGGCCAGCGCCGTCGCGTCCCAGGCGCTGCGCGGCACCACGGCCTCGTTGACGGCGGCGGCCACGCCGCTCGGCGCGGCGCTGAGCTGGGCCACGACCTCCGCGAGCGACGTCCCGGACGCCACCTCGCGGGGCTCGCCGTTGACGGTGAGTCGGATCTGAGCAGGCACGCCAAGCGGGGCGGTCATCGGGAGGTCTCCAGCACGGGGCGGTGAGCGGCGAAGCGCTCGGGGGTGAAGGGCGCGGCCTCGGGCGGCAGGCTGCCGGTGGTCAGCAGCGTGGCGATCGCGTCGCCGGTGACCGGGGTCAGCAGCACGCCGTTGCGGTAGTGGCCGGTCGCCGCGATCAGGTCGGGCAGCGCGGTCGGGCCGAGCAGCGGGGCGTTGTCGGGGGTGCCGGGCCGCAGCCCGGCGTTGGTCTCGGCGAGCGGCAGCTCGGTGATGCCGGGCAGCAGTTCGCGGGCGTCGCGCAGCAGCTCGTGGACGCCGCCCGCGGTGACGGTGGTGTCGAAGCCCTGCTCCTCGCTGGTCGCGCCGAGGACGAGTTCGCCGTTCTCGCGCGGGACGACGTAGATGTGGCAGCCGCGGACCACGGCGCGGACGTTGCGAGAGAGGAACGGCATCGGCAGCGGGCCCTGGACGGTCTCCATCCGCAGCCGCAGCACCTGGCCCTTGACCGGCCGCACCGGCAGCCGTGCCTCCGGCGGCAGACCGGGCAGCTCGCCGGACCAGCTCCCGGCGGCCAGGACGGTCCGCCCGGCGGAGATCCGGGTGCCGTCCTCGGCGACCGCGCCGGCGGCGCGGTTGTCGGCCACGGTGAGCCTCGCCGCGCGGGACCGGTGCAGGGTGACGCCCGCGCGCTCGCAGGCGGCGACCAGCGCCGCGCCGAGGCGGCGGCCGTCGACCTGGTGGTCCTCGGCGACCAGCGTCCCGCCGCGCACGTCGGGGGCGAGCATCGGCTCCAGCCGGCGGCACTCGCGGCCGGTCAGCCACTCGGTGGCGAGGCCCAGCCGCTGCTGGAACGCGTGCACCTCGCGCAGCTCGGCGCGGTCGTCGGCGTCGAGGGCGACGGCCAGGGTGCCGCAGCGGCGGTAGCCGGTGTCGAGACCGCCGCTGGCCTCGGTCAGCTCGGCGACGAAGTCGGCGTAGCGGGTGTTGGACGCGATGCCGAGCCGGAGCAGCGGCTCCTCGCCGTACTGGAGCTCGGTCACCGGGGCCAGCATCCCCGCCGCGACCTGGTTCGCGCCGTGACCGGGATCGGGGTCCAGCACCGTGACGGAGAGGCCACGCTGCGCCGTCCGCCAGGCCACGGCCAGCCCGATGATGCCGCCGCCGACGACCAGGACGTCGGTGCTGCTGTCGGACGTTCGATCGACATGCTCGCGCGTCATTGTTCCTGCGCTCCCTTCGCCGGCATGACCCGGATCAGGTTCGGACGGTCGGAGGCGCCCCAGCCTCCCTCTCAGCCCGGTGCTCCGGGCTCCCGTGTCTACTTCACGCTTCACTCTATACAGTGGCGCAATGGCTGTAGTGATCGTCGGGGCCGGGATGGCCGGCGTGCAGACCGCGGTGGCCTTGCGCGCGCAGGGGTACACCGACCGGCTGACCCTGCTGGGGGCTGAACCGCACCCGCCGTACGACCGTCCACCGCTCTCCAAGGACGTGCTGCTGGGCAAGGTCGCCGACTCCCGCTTCGAGGTGGACTTCGCGGGCCTCGGCATCGACCTGGCGCTGAGCCGCCGCGCGCTCTCCCTGGACGCTGACGCGCACCTGCTGCGCACCGACACGGGCGACCTCTCCTACGACCGCCTGGTGCTGGCCACCGGCGCGGCCCCGATCTCACTCCCGGGACAGCCGGAGTCCGCCTTCCTGCTGCGCACCCAGGACGACGCGGTCGCGCTCAAGGCCGCGCTCCGGCCGGGCGCGCGGGTGGCCGTCGTCGGCGCGGGCTGGATCGGCGCGGAGGCGGCGACCGTCGCCCGGCAGTTGGGCTGCGAGGTCACCGTCGTCGAGGCCGCGCCCTCCCCGCTGGCCGGCGCACTGCCGACCGAGCTGGGGGAGCGGACCCGCGCCTGGTACGCGGAGGCGGGCGTCCGCCTGCTGACCGGCGCCGCCGTGAGCGGCATCCTGCCGGGCGGACTCCACCTGACCGACGGCCAGGAGATCGAGGCCGACGCGGTCGTGGTCGGCATCGGTGCCCGACCGGAGACCGGCTGGCTGGACGGCTCCGGCGTGGCCCTGGACGACCGCGGCGCGGTCGCGGCGGACGAGCGGCTGCGGGCCGGTGGTGTGGCGGACGTCTTCGCTGTCGGCGACTGCGTCTCGTTCCCGTCCCGGCGCTACGGACGGCGGCTGACGGTCCATCACTGGGACAACGCCATGCAGGGCGCACGCGTGGTGGCCGCCAACGTGCTCGGCGGCGAAAGCCTGTACAACCCCGTGCCGTACTTCTGGTCCGAGCAGTTCGGGCGGATGGTGCAGGTTGCCGGCGTGTGGAGCGGCGGCGACGAACAGATCTCGCGCGGCGACGACACGGTGCTGTGGGTGCGCGACGGACGACTGGTCGCGGTCTTCGCGGTGGACCGCCCGCGCGATCTGGCGCAGGGCCGGAAGCTGATCGACGCGGGCGCGGTGCTCGATCTGGCCAGGGTGGCGGACCCGGCGGTACCGCTCAAGTCCGCCGTCGCCTGAGGCGCCGGGCGCCGGGCGCTGCGGGGGCGCGGGGAGCGCGGGCGGGATCAGACGGGAAGGCGGGTCAGACCACCCGGCGGTTGCCCGGCGCGGTGTCCTCGTCACCCAGCGGGCGACCGGCGAGCAATGCCAGCGGAGCCAGCGCCAGCGTCGGCAGCACGACGGCCAGCGCGGCGAGCGTCGTCGGCGAGGTGGTCCACTCCAGGACGCAGACGCCTGCCAGGACCACGGCGATCAGCGCATAACGCATGCTCAGGGCTCCTCGAACTCCTTTGCGTGCACTTCCTTCGTGTGCACAGTCACCAGCAGTATGCCCGACCCGTCCACGCGGGCCGCGGCGGGCCGCGCGGACGGGGTGTTCCCCGTGGCCGCCGGGTGGTCATATCGTGTTCGTGACGACCGTCGCACAGCAGCGATTCACCTCACGGGGAGGCCACCCAGATGAGCCCGTTCCGAGGATCCGTCCCGTTCACCGAGGAGTGGCGCCACTTCCGGCTCAGCCGCGACGAGTCGGGCATGCTCACCGTCACCCTCGACCGCCCGGACAAGCTCAACGCGCTGACCTTCGAGTCCTACGCGGACCTGCGTGACCTGCTGGCCGAGATCCCGCAGCGCGGCGACACCCGGGCGATCCTGCTGCGCGGCGAGGGCCGCGCGTTCTGCTCCGGCGGTGACGTCAACGAGATCATCGGCGCGACCCTGGCGATGCGGCCCGACGAGCTGCTCGACTTCACCCGGATGACCGGCCAGGTGGTCCGCGCCATGCGCGAGTGCCCGGTGCCGATCGTCGCCGCCGTCCACGGGATCGCCGCAGGCGCGGGCTCGGTACTGGCGCTGGCCGCCGACTTCCGGGTGGTGGCCAGGTCCGCCCGGTTCGCCTTCCTCTTCACCAAGGTCGGCCTGGCGGGCGCGGACATGGGCGCGGCCTACCTGCTGCCCCGGCTGGTCGGCCTCGGCCACGCCACCAAGCTGCTGATGCTCGGCGACACCATCGACTCCGCCACCGCCGACCGGTACGGCCTGGTCAGCGAGCTGGTCGACGACGAGGAGCTGGACGCCGCCGCAGGTGCCCTGGCCCGACGCCTGGCCGAGGGCCCCGCCTTCGCGCTGGCGCAGACCAAGGCGCTGCTCACCCAGGAGCTCGACATGAGCCTGGCCGCCTCCGTCGAGCTGGAGGCGATGACCCAGGCGCTGCTGATGAAGAGCGCGGACTACGCCGAGTTCCACGCCGCGTTCACCGGCAAGCGCCCGCCCAAGTGGCAGGGACGTTGACGCGGGGCCGCTGACAGCGCATAGCGTTCTCGTTACGATGGACAAAAGAGCAGTACAAGCAGGAGCAGGGAGGCGGCCGTGCGGATCGCGGTGATCGGGGGCGGGCCCGGTGGGCTCTACTTCGCGTCGTTGGTCAAGCAGCAGGACCCGGCGCACGAGGTGACCGTCTGGGAGCGCAACGCCCCCGGCGACACCTTCGGCTTCGGCGTCGTCCTGTCCGACGAGACCCTCGGCGGCATCGAGGACGCCGACCCGGCGCTCTACGCCGACCTGGCGTCGGGCTTCGCCCGCTGGGACGACATCGACGTCCACCTGCCCAGCGGCCAGGTGGTCACCTCCGGCGGGCACGGCTTCGCCGCGACCAGCCGTCGCCGCCTGCTCGACGTGCTCCAGCAGCGCTGCCGCGACCTCGGCGTCGACCTGCGCTTCCGCACCGAGGCCCCGCCCGCCGCCGACCTCGCCCGCAGCCACGACCTGGTCGTCGCGGCCGACGGCGTCCGCTCCCGCACCAGGACGGCGGCCGAGGAGGTCTTCCGCCCCCGGCTGGACGCCCGGCACTGCCGGTACATCTGGCTCGGCACCGACCTGGTCTTCGACGCCTTCCAGTTCCAGGTGCTGCGCACCGAGCACGGCGTGATGCAGCTGCACGGCTATCCGTACTCGGACGAGGGCAGCACTGTCATCGTCGAGATGCGCGAGGACGTCTGGCGTCGGGCCGGGCTGGACACGCTGGACGAGCAGGAGTCCATCGCGGCCTGCGAGAAGCACTTCGCCGAGCTGCTCCAGGGCCACGCGCTGCGCGGCAACGACTCGCGCTGGATCGCCTTCACCACCGTCCGCAACGCAGTCTGGCACGACGGCAACACCGTGCTGCTCGGCGACGCCGCGCACACCGCGCACTTCTCCATCGGCTCCGGCACCAAGCTCGCCATGGAGGACGCCCTGGCGCTGGCCGCGAGCCTGCGCGACGGCGCGCGGGACGGCCGGTCGGTCCAGGAGGCGCTGGCCGCGTACGAGGCGGAGCGGCGACCGGTCGTCGCGTCCACCCAGCGTGCGGCGCAGGCCAGCCTGGAGTGGTTCGAGAACCTGGAGCAGTACCTGGACCAGCCCGACTGGCAGCTGGGTTTCAACCTGCTCACCCGCAGCCGCCGGATCACCTACGACAACCTCCGGCTCCGCGACCCCGGCTATGTCGCCTCGTTGGAGGCCGAGTTCGCCGAGGCGGGCACCCCGCCGATGTTCACCCCGTTCCGGCTGCGCGGGCTGTCGCTGCGCAACCGGGTCGTGGTCTCGCCGATGGACATGTACTCCGCGCAGGACGGCCTCCCCGGCGACTTCCACCTGGTCCACCTGGGCTCGCGCGCGCTGGGCGGGGCCGGGTTGGTGATGACGGAGATGGTCTGCGTCGCCCCGGACGCCCGGATCACGCTGGGCTGCACCGGCCTCTGGAACGACGAGCAGCAGGCGGGTTGGGCGCGGATCGTCGACTTCGTCCACGGCCGCAGCGGCGCGGCGATCGGCCTCCAGCTGGGCCACGCGGGCCGCAAGGGCGCGACCCGGCTGATGTGGGAGGGCATGGACGACCCGCTGGAGCCGGAGAAGGCCTGGCCGGTCGTCGGCCCGTCGGCACTGCCGTACCGGACGGGGGTCAGCCAGGTCCCTGCGGAGTTGACGCACGATCAGTTGGACGAGATCCTCGGTCGCTTTGTCGACTCGGCGCGGCGCGGTGCGCAGGCGGGTTTCGACCTGCTCGAACTCCACTGCGCGCACGGCTATCTGCTGTCGTCGTTCCTCTCGCCGTTGACCAACCGCAGGAGTGACGAGTTCGGTGGCTCGGTCGAGGCCCGGCTGCGCTGGCCGCTGCGCGTCTTCGACGCGATGCGGGCGGTCTGGCCGGAGGACCGCCCGATGACGGTCCGCATCTCCGCCACGGACTGGGCGGCAGGCGGCAACGACGTCACCGAGGCGGTCACCATCGCCCGCGCCTTCGCCGAGCACGGCGCGGATGCCATGGACGTCTCCACCGGCCAGGTCGTCTCGGAGGAGCGGCCCGCCTACGGGCGGTCGTACCAGACCCCGTTCGCGGACGCGATCCGCAACCAGGTCGGCGTACCGGTGCTGGCCGTGGGCGCGGTGTCGTCCTGGGACGACGTCAACTCCCTGCTGCTCGCCGGCCGCGCGGACCTGGTCGCCCTCGGACGCCCGCACCTGTACGACCCGGCGTGGACGTTGCACGCGGCGGCGGAGCAGGAGTGGACGGGCGCCGGTGTGGACTGGCCGATCCAGTACGCCGCGGGCAGCAGGCGCCCGCAGACCGGCCGGAGGCTGTAGTTGCAGCACGCTGGGGGCCCGGGGAACTGCGCGAGAAACCACTCTGTGCGGATGGCCCCGCTCGTTCGGTGCTCTACCCGGGTGGGTGGCTTGTCGCGCAGTTCCCCGCGCCCCTGAGGTAGTGCAGCCTCAGCTGTTGCCGATCGTCTCCCGAACGAAGTCCCGAGACGCGTCCCGCAACCTTGCGTCCAGCTCCTGGAACACCCGAGCCGCCCGCTGCCCCGGCCACCCCGCCGGAAGCAACTCCATCGGCAAACCGGGATCCAGATACGGCAGCCGCCGCCAACTGTCCACCGCACGCAGGTGATCCGCGAATGCCTCCGGCAGGGACACCGGTCCGCGTCGGCGGTTCCACCGGGTCAGCACCGGCTCGTGGACCTCCAGGAACTCCTCGTGGCACCGCGCCAGAGCGGGGAGGTCCCACCAGCGGGCGACGGCCTCCCGCGTCGGCTCGAAAGCCAGGTGCTCGGCACGGAACAGGTCCGTGTACTCCGCGAGCTTCAGTCGCGTGAGCACGTGCCGGGTCTCCTCGAACAGCTGGGCAGGGGCGATCCAGACCCCCGGCGCCGCCGTTCCGTACCCCAGCCGGGCCAGCCGGGAGCGCAGCAGGTGCCGCTTCTGGCGCTCGCTCTCCGGCACGGAGAACAGCGCCAGCACCCACCCGTCCGCGAGCCGTGAGCCCCGCGACGCGTAGATGCGGCGGTCGCCGTCGGCGAGCAGCTCGCTCGCTGACTCCGACAGCGCGTACCCGGCGACGCCGCCCAGCGGTTCCGGCGTCAGGAACCCCCGCCGCTTGAGCCGCGACACGGCGGACCGCACCGCCTGCGCGTCCACGCCCACCGCGGCCAGCAGGCGGATCAGGTCGCCGACGGCGATCCAGCCGCCGAGGTCGCGGCCGTGCGCTCCGAAGAAGGTGACGAGCAGCGAGCCCGGCGTGTGCTCGCGCGCGGACCCGGTGTCGTCGTCAGTCGTCATACGGTCACTTTAGAGATCTAGAGATCCGGTCCGCGCAGGCGGAACCGCTGGAGCTTGCCGGTGGGGGTGCGCGGCAGCGTCTCGCGGAACTCGACGGCGCGCGGGTACTTGTAGGCACTGATGGTGGACTTCACGAAGTCCTGCAACGTCTTCACCGTGCCCTCGTCCGCGGGGACGCCGTCCGCCAGCACCACGAAGGCCGTGACTATCTGGCCGCGCTTCTCGTCCGGGACGCCGATGACCGCCGCCTCCCGCACGTCCGGGTGACGCAGCAGCGCCTCCTCGACCTCGGGACCGGCGATGTTGTAGCCCGCCGAGATGATCATGTCGTCGGCGCGGGCCTGGTAGTGGAACCGGCCCTCGGCGTCGCGGACGTAGGTGTCGCCGGTCAGGTTCCAGCCGTCGTGGACGTAGGCGTGCTGGCGCGGGTCGTCCAGGTAGCGGCAGCCGGTCGGGCCCTGGACGGCCAGCAGGCCGGGGGTGCCGTCGGGCGCCTCCGCGCCGGTCGCCGCGTCGACCACGCGGGCGCGGAAGCCGGGCACGGCCACGCCGGTGACGCCGGGTCGGGCGTCCTCGTCGGCGGCGGAGATGAAGATGTGCAGCATCTCCGTCGCGCCGATGCCGTTGATCAGCGGCAGCCCGGTCCGGTCGTACCAGGCCCGCCAGGTCGCGGCGGGCAGGTTCTCCCCGGCGGAGACGCAGCGGCGCAACGACGAGAGGTCCGTGTGGTCGGCTCCCTCCAGCAGCGCGCGGTAGGCCGTCGGGGCGGTGAAGAGCACGCTGACCCGGTGGCGTTCGATCGCGGCGGGCAGCGTCTTCGGCGACGGCTGCTCCAGCAGCAGCGCGGAGGCCCCGACCCGCATCGGGAAGATCACCAGCCCACCGAGCCCGAAGGTGAAGCCGAGCGGCGGCGTCCCGGCGAACACGTCGTCGGGCTCGGGCCGCAGCACGTGCGCGGAGAAGGTGTCGGCAATGGCCAGGACGTCGCGGTGGAAGTGCATGCAGCCCTTGGGGCGGCCGGTGGTGCCGGAGGTGAAGGCGATCAGCGCGACGTCGTCGGCGGAGGTGTCGACGGCGGGGAAGGGCGCGTCCGGCTGCGCGGCGGCGAGCGTCAGCAGGTCGTCGGGGCCGTCGCCGCCGTAGGGGGTGATCCGCAGTCCGTCCGGGCCTGCGGCCTCCAGCTCCTCCAACACGCGGGCGTCGCAGAGCGCGTGGCTGACCTGGGCGATCTCGATCATCGTCGCCAGCTCGGTACGACGCTGCGCGGCCAGCACGGTGACGGCGACCGCGCCGGCCTTCATGACGGCCAGCCAGCAGGCCACCAGCCAGGGCGTGGTGGCGCCGCGGAGCAGTACCCGGTTGCCGGGAACGATGCCGAGGTCCTCGGTCAGGGCCCGGGCGATCCGGTCGGTCCGGACGCGCAGTTCACCGTAGCTCCAGACCTCGCCGTCCTCGGTGCGCAGGCAGGGCCGCTCGGGGCCGAGCGCGGCGACGGTGGCGTCGAGCAGTTCCGCGCCGCAGTTGAGCCGGTCGGGATAGTGCAGCTCCGGCAGGTCGAAGCGGAGCTCCGGCCACGCGTCGGTGGGCGGGAGATGGTCGCGCGCGAAGGTGTCGACGTGCGCGGAGGGGAGCAGGTGCATGGCGGGTGGTTCCCCCTCACCGGCTGACGGAAGGTCCCGGGACCGGATGGGCCGGGTGGGCCAGGTGGCTCGATCCGGATTCAGGCTAGCGCGTTGGTGACGGCAGTCAACCATCCGCGATATGAATGGGGGGAGGGGTGACCCGGTCAGGAGGGAGCGCGCGATGACGACGACGGCGTTCGCGCTGGACAAGGGCCAGCGTGAGTTCTGCGGCTGGGTGCGGTCGGTCGCCGCCGAGCGGCTGCTGCCGCTCGCGCACGGCACGGCCGCGGGCGAAGCGGGGGGCGTGAACCGCCCGCTGCTGGAGGAGATGGGACGGCTCGGCCTGTTGGCCCGGCTCTTCCCGGGCGTCGGGCAGACGGGAGCGGCCGAGGGCGCCGAGGACGGCGGCGGCCTGCGGCAGGCCGCCGCGTTGGACCTGTGCCTGCTGCGCGAGTCGCTCGCACAGGTCTGCACCGAGGCGGAGACCGCCCTCGCGCTCCAGGGGCTCGGCGCCTACCCGGTGCTGCAGAGCGGCACCGAGGCGCAGATCGCGCGCTGGCTGCCGGAGGTCGCCGCCGGGCGGGCCGTGGCCGCGTTCGCGCTCTCCGAGCCGGGCGCGGGTTCGGACGCGGGCGCGCTGGCTCTGGCAGCCGAGCCGCAGGAGGCCGGCGGCTGGCTGCTGGGTGGCGAGAAGTGCTGGATCTCCAACGCGCCCGAGGCCGACTTCTACACCGTCTTCGCCCGCACCGGCCCGCAGTCCGGCCCCCAGTCGGGCGCGCGTGGCGTCACGGCGTTCCTGGTCCCGGCGGACCGTCCGGGGCTGACCGGTGAGCGGCTGGACATGATCTCGCCGCATCCGATCGGCCGTCTTGTCTTCGACGGTGTCCCGGTCGGTCCGGAGGACGTGCTCGGCGAGGTCGGTCGCGGCTTCCGGGTGGCCATGCGCACGCTCGACCTGTTCCGTCCCAGCGTCGGCGCGTTCGCCGTCGGCATGGCCCAGGCAGCGCTGGACGCGACGGTCGCCCATGCGGGCAGCCGCCAGGCCTTCGGTGGTCCGCTGCGCGACCTGCAGGCCGTCGGCCACCGGCTCGCCGAGATGGCCACCCGCACCGAGGCCGCCCGCCTCCTGGTCCTCTCCGCTGCCGGCGCCTACGACGCGCAGCAGGCCGACGAGGGCGGTGACGGCGCGCGGGTCACCGGCCTTTCCGGGCCGACCGGTCGGGCCGCGATGGCCAAGCTGTTCGCCACTGAGGCGGCGCAGTACGTCGTCGACTCGGCGGTCCAGATCCACGGCGCGCGGGCGCTGCAACGCGGCCACCTGCTGGAGCAGCTCTACCGCGAGGTCCGCGCACCCCGGATCTACGAGGGCGCGTCCGAGGTGCAGCTGTCGATCATCGCCCGGGAGCTCTACGCATGAGCGTCAGTCAGGTCAGTGGGACCAGCCGGATCTGCGTCGTCACCGGCGGCAGCCGGGGCATCGGCGCCGCCGTCGCCGCCGACCTCTCCGCCGCCGGTCACCGCGTCGTCCTGGCCGCACGTGACGCGGAAGCGCTGGAGCACGCGGCCAAGGCGCTGCCGGGCCCGGCGCTGACCGTCCCTCTCGACCTGACCGCGCCCGGTGCGGCCGACGAGCTCTTCGGACGGGTCGAGGCGGAGTGGGGCCCGGCCGAGGTGCTGGTCTGCGCGGCCGGCGCGGGCGCCTCGGCGAAGCTGACCGAGACGACGGACGAGCTGTGGGAGGCCCAGCTCGCGCTGAACCTGACCGCGCCGTTCCGCTGCCTGCGCCGCGCGTTGCCGCCGATGCGCGCGGCGGGCTGGGGACGGGGCGTGGTGGTCGCCTCGACGGCGGCTAAGGTGGGCGCCCCCTACGTCGCCGCCTACACCGCCGCCAAGCACGGCGTGCTGGGCCTGGTCCGCTCGGCCGCGGCGGAGCTGGCCGGGAGCGGAGTGACCGTCAACGCCGTCTGCCCCGGCTATGTGGACACGCCCATGACCGACGCGACGGTCGCCGCGATCGTCGCCCGCACCGGCCGCACCGAGGACGAGGCCCGCGCCGCGCTGGCCCGGATGCAGCCGATCGGGCGGCTGATCCGCCCGGGGGAGGTCGCCGCCGTGGTCCGGCTGCTGCTGGAGCAGGAGGCCCTCAACGGCCAGGCAGTCACCGTCGACGGAGGAGGAGTCCAGTCATGACGCTGCATCGGATCAACCCGCCCGAGCTGGCCCCGGCCAGCGGCTTCAGTCACGCGGTCACGGCGACCGGCGGCACGCTGGTCTTCCTGGCCGGCCAGACCGCGCTGGACGAGCACGGCGCGATCGTCGGCAAGGACATCGTCGAGCAGTTCGACCAGGCCCTCGCCAACCTGCTCACCGCGCTGACGGCGGCGGGTGGCAGAGCAGAGCAGTTGGCCCGGCTGACGGTCTACACGACCGACCCGGAGGAGTACCGCACGCACGCCGCCGAGATCGGCCACATCTGGCGGGCACGCGCCGGGCGCGACTACCCGGCGATGGCGCTGATCGGGATCCTCCGCCTCTGGGACGCCCCGGCTCTGGTCGAGCTGGAGGGCATCGCCGTGCTGGACTGAGCGGCAGCGGTGGCCCCGAAGGAGGCGGGCAGGAGGCCGGCAGGCGGCGGGACGCGACGATTCCCGAGGCCCTGGGTGTGCGTTCCGGGCTGCGGAGATGGCAGTCTGTTGACGTGAGTGAGATTGATCCGAAGATCGACGCGTTGATTCCGGCCTGGCTCTACCTCCCCGACATCTCGGAGAAGTGGGGCATCGAGGTCACCAAGGTCCGCAACATGGTCACCGACGGCACGCTCCTGGCGGTCCGCCGCGGCGAGAACAACGCCCTTCAGGTCCCGGCCGCGTTCGTCGGTGAGGACGGGCCTGTCAAGGGCATCGTCGGCACGTTGACGGTGCTGAAGGACTGCGGGTTCACCAAGGAGGAGGCCCTGGAGTGGCTCTTCACCGATGACCCGACCCTCCCCGGCACCCCCGCCCAGGCCCTGAACGAGAATCGCGGCACGGAGGTCAAGCGCCGGGCCCAGGCGATGGCTCTGTGAGCGCGGTTCGTCCCGCACGGGAAGCCCTGGCCGACGCCCGGCTCTACCTCTGCACGGACGCCCGGCGGGAGCAGGGCGACCTGGCGGAGTTCCTCGACGCGGTGCTGGCCGGTGGCGTCGACATCGTCCAGCTCCGCGACAAGGGCCTGGAGGCGAAGCAGGAGCTGGAAGCCCTGGAGGTCTTCGCGGCGGCGTGCGAGCGGCACGGCAGGCTGCTGTCGGTCAACGACCGCGCGGACGTCGCCTTCGGCGTCCGCCCGGACGTGCTGCACCTGGGCCAGGACGACCTCCCGGTGCGGATCGCCCGCGAGATCCTCGGCGACGACATCGTCATCGGCCGCTCCTGCCACGCGGAGTCGGAGGTCGACACCGCGCTGACCGAGCCCGGCATCGACTACTTCTGCACCGGCCCGGTCTGGCCCACCCCGACGAAGCCGGGCCGCTTCGCCCCGGGCCTCGGCCTGGTCGAGTACGCGGCGAAGCAGACCACGGACCGTCCGTGGTTCGCCATCGGCGGCATCGACGAGTCCACCCTCGACCAGGTCCTGGACGCGGGCGCCCGCCGCATCGTCGTTGTGCGAGCGCTCACCGCGTCCGCGGACCCGTTCGCGGCAGCGCAGTCGCTGGCGCGGCGGGTGCGCGAACGCGAGCGCGACTGAGGACTCCTTGGCATACGGGGGAGTTGCAAACGTCAGGGGCGCGGGGAACTGCGCGACAAGCCACCCCGTGTGGTGGGTCCCTGAATCAGCAGGGCCATTCGCACAGGGTGGTTCCTCGCGCAGTTCCCCGCGCCCCTGAGGCAAGTGCAACGACCTGCGGGAGCGGACGGTCAATGTCTGCGTTGGTGACCCGCGCAGTTCCTCGCGCCCCTGGTTAGTGCCTGCGCGCAGTCGCCGCCTCGGCGAGGTGGTGGAGGACAGCCCGAGCCTTCGGCTCGGTGATCGGGGCCGCTTCGAGCGCCGTGAGAGCGTCCTCGCGGAGCGCGGCGATACGCGCCTCCACGCGCGCGGGCGCGCCGGAGCGGGTGACCAGGTCGCGGAGGCGTTCGAGGTCGGCCGCGTCGAGGCCGGGCGCGCCCAGGTGGTCGTCGAGGAAGCGCGCGTCCGCCGCGCCCAGCGCGGCGGTCGCCTCGGCGATGAGCAGGGTGCGCTTGCCCTCGCGGAGGTCGTCCCCGGCGGGCTTTCCGGTGACCGCCGGGTCGCCGTAGACGCCGAGCAGGTCGTCGCGGAGCTGGAACGCCTCGCCCAGCGGGAGGCCGAACGCCGCGTACGCGGCGACCAGCTCGGCCGGGGCGTCCGCCAGCAGGCCGCCGATCTGGAGCGGGCGCTGCACCGTGTACTTCGCGGACTTGTAGTGGATCACCGTGCGGGCCCGCTCCACCGGCGGCGTCGCCTCGGTCCAGGCCGCGGCGGGTTCGAGCATGTCGAGGTACTGACCCGCCATGACCTCGGTCCGCATCAGGTCGAAGAGCGGCTTCGCGCGCCGCACCGCGTCCCGCGGCAGTCCACAGTCGCCGAAGAGCGCGTCGCACCAGACCAGCAGCAGGTCGCCGACCAGGACCGCCGCCGCGCCGCCGTACTGCCCGGCGTCGCCGCGCCAGCCCTCGGCGTCGTGCAGCGCCTCGAAGCGGCGGTGGACGGAGGGGAGGCCGCGGCGGGTGTCGCTGCGGTCCATCAGGTCGTCGTGGACGAGGGCACTGGCCTGGAGCAGCTCCAGGGCCGCCGCCGCGGCCACCGCGCCCGGCTCGTCCGGTGAGCCGCCCGCGCCGCGCCAGCCCCAGTAGCAGAAGGCGGCGCGCAGGCGCTTGCCGCCGCCGGTGACGAAGTCGCGGACGGTGGTGCAGACGGGGGAGAGCTGCGGCGAGATCGCCAGCAGGGTCCGCTCCTGGTCGCCGACGAAGTCACAGAGCGCCCGGTCGACCCGCTCCCGCAGCCACTCCTCGTCCACAGGGTTGCCGACGGACGCCGACGAGGGGACGGACGAAGCGATTGACACCGAGGACTCCGAGCGGTACGGGGACCAAAAGCGTAACGCCCCGGTGGCTCCGGACGTCCGAGCGGGGTCCGTACCGTGTCCGTCCCGCTCACCTGGGTGTCCGCGCAGGTGTCCCAGCAGATGGACAACTGTCCCACTCCTTGTCCAAAGGATGGATAACCTACGGGTATGGCTCTCGGAACCCCCAGTACCCGCCCCGACCGCGCGGTCTCCATCCGCGACCTGTTGGCGTCCGGGGCCAAGTCCTACTCGTTCGAGTTCATGCCGCCGCGGACGCTCGAGGCGGAGGCCGGTCTGTGGAAGGCGATCCGCAGGCTGGAGGCGCTGTCGCCGACCTTCGTCTGCGTCACCTACGGCGCGGGCGGCTCGACCCGGGGCCGCACGATCAACATCACCGGCCGCATCGCCGCCGAGACCACGCTGACCCCGGTGGCCCACCTGACCGCTGTCGAGCACACCGTGGCGGAGCTGCGCAACATCCTCGGCCACTACGCGGACCAGGGCGTCCGCAACGTGCTTGCGCTGCGCGGCGACCCGCCGGGCGACCCGCTGGGCGAGTGGGTGTCGCACCCGCAGGGCGTCGACTACGCGTCCGAACTGGTCGAGTTGATCAAGGAGTCGGGTGACTTCTGCGTCGGCGTCGCCGCGTTCCCCGAGCGGCATCCGCGGTCGGAGAACTGGGACGACGACATCCGCCACTTCGTGGCCAAGGTGCGCGCGGGCGCGGACTACGCGCTCACCCAGATGTTCTTCGACGTCGACTTCTACCTGCGCTTCCGGGACCGGGTCGCCGCGGCCGGATGCGAGGTACCGATCATTCCGGAGATCATGCCGGTCACCAGCGTCCGCTCGCTCCGTCGGATCCCGACGCTGAGCACCGCGTGGTTCCCGCCGCAGCTGGCCGAGCGGATGCTCGCGCACGAGGACGACCCGGCGGCGGTCCGGGCGATCGGGATCGACTACGCGACCCAGATGTGCCGCCGCCTGCTCGACGAGGGCACTCCGGGGCTGCATTTCATGACGATGAACTTCTCCAACGTGACCTCTGAGATCTACCAGAACCTCGGCCTGACCCCGCACGCCTGACTCGTTTGTTGACGCTCGTCTCACCTTTACCCGGTACGGTGGCTCCACCCGTCCGCCGGGCGGGAGAGACGGTGGGAGAAGCCGTGGGCCTGACCGCGTTGTATGCCGCGTTCGCGGTGGTCGCCCTGTGGTTGGTGGGCGAGCTGCTGCTGCAGCGCCGTGCGCCGCTGCCCTGGCGGGCCGTCGCGCTGCTCGGATTCCTGGCACTGGTCGGCGGAGTGGCCGGTGGCTCGCTCCCGCTGATCGGTGTGGGCGTGCTCGGCTTCGGCGCCGGGCAGTTCCTGGCCTCGCGCGCGGTCAAGGCGGGCGGTGGGGCGTACTGGGTGCTGGTGCAGCCGGAGCGGGTCCCGGTCGTCGGACGTCTCTTCGGCGGTGGCGGTGCGGGCGGCGACGCCGGTGCGGAGCCGTCGGAGCGGGTCGTGGTGGGCGAGGTGGGCCCGATCGAGGACGTCGAACCGCTGCCGACCGGCGACCCGGGCGGCATGGGCGCCGAGCCGGTGATCGCGACCGCCGAGGACAGCGTCTACTTCGGCCCCGGCGACGAGCTGTCGCAGGACCAGCAGGGGTACTACGCGTACTCGCCCGAGCAGTCGGTCCCCTATGCGGAGTACACGCCCGAGTACGCCCCCGAACACGCGCCGGTGTACGCGCAGTACGACGCGTACGCGACCGCCGCGGATCCGACGCAGCAGCAGACGTACGCGGGAGCGGACCACGCCTCCTACGCGCAGTACGGCTCGTACGAGCAGCAGCAGACGTACCCCGACTACAGCCAGCAGCAGGCCGCGCAGCCGCAGTACGAGCAGTCGCAGTACGACCCGTACGGCGGGTACGCCCAGGGCAGCGGCGAGTATGCGCAACCCGCCGACTACGGGAACTACACGGGCTACACGGCGGACCCCTACGCGCAGTACCCACCACAACCGGCTGCTCAGCAGTACCCGGAGTACTCCGCCGAACCGGGTGCCTACCCGCAGCAGCCGGACTACACGTACCCCTACCCCGAAGAGCACCTCCAGGGCTGAGCTCCAGGGCTGAGCTCCCGGGCTGAGTTGACGTCCGGTCAGGGCGTCCCGACGAGACCGGCGACGACCGTCGCCGACATGCCGACGCGGGCCAGTCCGCCGCCCGGGTGGCTGGCTCCGCCGACGTGGAACAGGCCCGCCCGCCTGTCCGCGTTGCCGGGCGCCAGGAACGCGCCGCCCGCGCCGGGGAGTGACGGAGGCGGGACGGAGCCGCCGGGCGTGCCTGTCTCCGCGGCCGTGTCGGCCGGGGTGCGGGCGTGACGCCAGAGCAGGCGGTCGGCGAGGTCGGCCGCCTCCGGGACGGATGCGACCGCGTGCGCGAGGACGGCGTCGGCGTAGGCCGAGACCCGCTGCGGGTCGGACCAGTCCAGCGCGCCGTGCGGCGGCACGGTCACGGTGAGCGTCGCCGTCTCGTGGCCCGCAGGGGAGAGCGTCGCGTCGTCCGGTCGTAGCAGCTGCAGCGTGGGCCGGTCGCAGCGGCGCGGGACGGGGCCGAAGAGGGCGTCGAGTTCGTCGGCGCGGTCGGGCGCGTGGACGACGGTGCGGTGCGGCGCGACCGCCGGTCGCGCGCCCCGGAGCGCGAGGAACAGCGTGAACCGTCCGGGCAGGCGCGGGTTCCTGGCGGTCGAGGCCTGCGGCGGCCGGTTGTCGACGACGACGTCCGCCTCCAGCTCGGTCCCGTCGGCCAGCAGGACGCCGGTCACCTTCTCACCGCCCGCACTGTTCTCGACCAGCACCTTCCGTACGGGGGTGCCGAAGCGGAGGTCGACCCGGCGGGCGCGGCAGCGCTCCAGCACGGCGTCGGCGAGCGCGCGCATGCCGCCGGTGACGTACCAGACGCCGAAGCTCTGCTCCAGGTAGGGGAGCCAGGTCAGCGCGGCCGGGGCGCGCTCCGGGTCGAGGCCGGAGCGGAGCGCGTACTCGTCCAGCAGCGCGGTCAGTCGGGGATCGCGCAGCTCGCGGCGGCCGACGTCGGCGAGGCTGCGCGGCGGACGGGCCAGCAGGCCGCGCCGCTCGGGGACGTACGGGTCGCGGTGGAGCGCGGCGGGGTGGTCCGGCAGCGGCTCCTCCAGCAGCGGGCGGCGCGTCGCCTCCCAGACCGCGCGTCCGCGCTCCAGCATCCCGCCCCACCGGGTGCCCGCGCCGTCGCCGAGGGCGGTGGTGAGGGCGCTCTCCACCTTGGCGAGCGAGGCGTTGGCGAGCGCGAGCCGGGTGCCGTCGGGCAGCACGTGCACGCTGCCCGGGTCGACCGGGCGCAGCTCGACCTCGTCCTCCAGGCGGGTACGCCCGGTCTTGAGCATCAGGTCCCGGTAGACGGCGGGCAGGGTGAGCAGGGTCGGGCCGGTGTCGAAGCGGAAGCCCTCGCGCTCGAAGCTGCCGACCATGCCGCCGTGTGTCTGCGCCGCCTCGCAGAGGACGACGGTGTGGCCGACGGTCGCCAGCCGTGCGGCGGCGGCCATTCCGCCCATTCCTGCGCCGATGACGACAATCCGTGCCATGGGGAGTGATCCTAAGGGCAGCGGACCGGGGCGACGGTCACGGCCTCGATGGTCGCCCTGTGATCATCGCCCTATGATCGGCGGCATGGCGGACTTCGAGCACCACGAGGAACTGGCCGTCCGTGCGCTGACGGAGTCGCGTGCGTCGAGCCTCAGCCACACCCGGGAGTACCACGTCCAGGTGGCCCAGGTGGAGGCGACGCTGGCGCTGGCCGCAGCGGTCGCCGCGCTGGGACGTCGGGACGGGGCGACCGAGGAGGGCTGAGCTACTCCGCGCGCAGCCCGTCCATGATCAGGCCGACCAGGCGGTCCGGAGTGCTGGCGCGCTTCTTCATCGTCTTGGCCGTGCTGCAGGCGTAGCTGATGCCGCTGGCCAGCTGCATGATCTCGTGGCCCTCCACGTCCGTGCGGACCTGGCCGCTCGCCTGGGCCCGTGCCAGCAGGTGTTCGAGCGTCTCGCCCAGCACGTTGACCGTCTCGTGCTTGCGGTCGCCGGTCAGCAGCAGCGCTGCGGCCAGGCCGCGGAACTCGCCGATCTGGGCGATCATCCGGACCAGCCAGGTGTGCAGCGCGGCCCCTGGGTCCTCGGCGCCGAGCAGGGGTTCCGCCTCCGCCGCGACGGACTCGGTCCAGCGCGCGGCGACCGCGTTGAAGAGGTCCTGGCGGGTGGGGAAGTGCCGGTAGAGGGTGCCGGGACCGACGCCGGCGCGCTTGGCGATGTCGTCCAGTGACGCGTTGGCGCCGTTGGCGAGGAACGACTCGGTGGCGACGTCGACCAGTCGCTCGTAGTTGCGCCGGGCGTCCGCGCGCATGGGACGGCGGGCGTGCGCCGTCTCGCCGCGGTCGCGTGCGCCGTGCGCTTCGGGTCCCTTTGCCTCGGTGTCGGCGGCCATGCTCCCAAGCCCTCCCAATCCCACTTGCTAACCGGAGAGAGTCTCCGTATTGTTGTCCCTGAAACCGGAGGATATCTCCGTTTGTGTTTCCCAACAATTCTCCATGCACTCCCAGGGCGGAGCCATGTCCGAGAACACTCTCTCCAGGACTTCCAGGACTTCCAGGTCTTCCATGTCTTCTTCGTCGTTGTCTTCCGTTTCTTCCTCGTCCTCCCCGTCCTCCACGGGCGTCATCACCTCTCCAAGGAGAGAACGAACCGAGCGCGGTGCGTCCGCGCCACCGGGGCACTCACGGCACCGGCTCGCGCTGGCGGTCATCCTGGCCTGCCAGTTGATGGTGATCCTCGACGCCACCGTGGTCTCCATAGCCCTGCCGGGCATCCAGCACACGCTCGGCTTCTCCTCGTCCGGGCTCAGCTGGGTGATGAACATCTACCTGCTGGCCTTCGGCGGACTGCTGCTGCTCGGCGGCCGGGCCGGTGACATCTTCGGCAGGCGGCGGCTGCTCGCCTACGGCATCGCGCTGTTCACGCTGGCCTCGCTGCTGGGCGGACTCGCCACCAACCCGACCGAACTGCTCGCCTCCCGGCTGGCCCAGGGCGTCGGCGCAGCGGTGGCCGCGCCCAGCACGCTGGCGCTGATCGTCAGCACCTTCCAGGACCCGAACGAGCGGGCCCGTGCCATCGGGCTCTTCTCCGCGATGTCGGCGGGCGGCGCGACCGTCGGACTGATCCTGGGCGGAATGCTGACCTCCTGGTTCTCCTGGCGCTGGGTCATGTTCATCAACGTGCCCTTCGGACTGGTCGTCACCCTCCTTGCGCCCCGGGTGATCCAGGAGCCGGCGCGTCACGGCGGACGGCTCGACCTGGGCGGTGCGCTGGCCGCGACCGGTGGGATGGTCTCGCTGGTCTACGGCTTCATCCGCGCCGCCACGGGCGGCTGGACCACGCCGTTGACCCTCGGCTGCTTCGGCGCGGCCGTGGTGCTGTTGACCGTGTTCGTCCTGGTCGAGCGGAAGGTCGCGCAGCCGCTGCTGCCGCTCTCGCTGCTGACCGACCGCGTCCGGGCAGGTGGCTATGCGGCGTTGGGCCTGATCGCCGCGGCGATGTTCGGGATGTTCTTCTTCATCACGCAGTACCTGCAGAACGGCCTCGGCCTCTCGCCGATCAGGGCGGGCTTCGCGTTCCTGCCGCTGGCCGTGCCGATCTTCGTCGGCGCCCGGCTCGCGCCGAGGCTGGTGCCGCGTCTGGGGGCACGTCCGTTCCTGCTGGCCGCACCGCTGTTGCTGCTCTCGGGGCTGGCGCTGCTCACCCGGATCAACGCGCACACCGCGTACACCTCGGGGATCCTGCCCTCGATGCTGCTGTTCGGCTTCGGCGCCGGGTTCACCATGGTCCCGCTGAGCGTGACCATCCTCGGCAGCGTCCGGCCGGAGGAGTCCGGTGCGGCGTCCGGCACGCTGCAGACCATGCAGCAGGTGGGCGGCGCGGTCGGCACCGCCATCGGCACCACCGCCTTCACCGCCGCGCTGCGGCACCCTGTCGGCGGCCCGGGAGCGGCCGGTGCGCACGCGACGCTCGCCCACGGCGTCTCCATCGCGATGACCTGCTCGGCGGCGCTGGTGCTGGTCGCCTTCGTGGTCCTGGCCGGCGTGGTCGCCCCGAAGCTGGTCCGGCCCTCGGGAAAGGCCCAGGTGCCGCAGCAGCCGGTCGTGTTCGACTGAGCGACCGGCTGCTGCGGGCGGGGGCCTGCGGGCGGCGGCGGGTCAGCCGTCACCAGGACAGCAGCCCCGGCGTGGCGGTGTCGACCTCCTCCACGATCTGAGCGGCGACGAGAGCGGTCTGGTCCTCCCAGTAGAAGTGCGCTCCGGGGTAGAAGTGCTGCCCGACCAGGTCGTCGGCGCCGTCGCTCCAGGCGAGGAGTTGCTCGCGGGTGACCACGTGGTCGTCCTCGCCTCCGAAAAGGGAGCAGGGCACGGCGATCCTGGCCCGGCCCGCGGGGCGTGGCCGCCAGGTCTCGACCAGGTGGAAGTCCGCGCGCAGCCGGGGCTCGTACAGCTCCCACACGTCGTCGTCGGCCAGGATGGCGGGCGGCAGACCGCCCATCGCGGCCAGGCCACGGCGCAGTTCGGCCGACGGACGGGTGTGCAGCGGGGAGCCCCCGAAGGGCGGCTGCGTGGCGAAGGGGGACTCGCACGCCGAGACCCCGAGCCATACGGGGGCGTCCAGGCCGTGCTCCGCGAGCTGCATCGTCAGTTCGTAGGCTGCCAGGGCGCCCATGCTGTGCCCGAACAGGGCGATCGGCGCGTCGAGCAGGGGCCTGATCTGGTCCAGGAGATAGGCGGCCAGGTCGGCGGCACTCACCTTGGCCGGCACCGCGCTGACCGGGCCGCGACCGGGGGCCTCGACCAGGCAGACGTCCCAGTCCTCCGGGAAGTGCGGCACCCAGCCGGTGTACGCGAGATGCGAACCGCCCGCGTGGTGCAGCACGAAGAGCCGCACGGCCGGGTCGGCGACGGGGCGGGGACGGATGACCGCGCGGCTGCGCGCGGAGGTCGACACCTCAGTCGAGGTCGAGGGCGACGGCACCGGGGCCGATTCCCAGCGCGGCGAGACGCGTCGCGGTCGCGCCCGCGAGCTCCCAGAGCTCCCGGTAGCTGAGCTCACGACCGGTGAGGGCCTCCCGGACCGCGAGGGCGTCAGGGGTCTCCCGTACCCGTTCGCCCACGAGGTGATGGATTCCCGCCGGGCATTGCGGCCAGGAATCGGAATGCGTCCGCGACATGAATTTCCCCCAAAAATGCGATGACGCGCGAAAGCCCTGGCAGAGGGAAGGGGCGTCGGGGCTGGTTCTCGCGCGAAGCACCCAGCCGTGGTGCACACGCACCAAATCAGACATAGGCCGCTATCTGCACCATTGCAGTGGGCAATATTCCGTATCATGGAAGCTTGATTCCGACTGGTGGTACCGTATGATCCACCGGTCGAGCATGTCAACCGGCTTAAATGGAGGCAGAAATGGAGCAGGGTCGAGTCGCCCTCATCACTGGTTCGTCCTCGGGAATCGGTGCGGCGATCGCTCGCCGGCTTGCTGACGAGGGCATACGAATCGTGGTCAATTCGACCCGGAGCGAGGAGGCGGGCCGAGCTCTCGCGTCCGAATTGCCCGAGGCTGTCTATGTCCAGGGAGACGTCGCCGATCCCGACGACGCCCGCCGGATCGTGCAGAGCGCCGTCGACGCCTACGGGCGCTTGGACATCCTGGTCAACAACGCCGGCACCACCCGGTTCATCCCGCTGAACGACCTCGACACCCCCGATGCCGCGGCCTGGCGGGAGATCCTCGACGTCAACCTGATCGGCGCCTGGCAGGTGACGACCGCCGCTGTCCCGCACCTGCGCAAGGCCGGGTCCGCAGCGATCGTCAACATCTCGTCGGTCTCCGCCACCCGGGCCCTGGGCAGCTCCATCCCCTACGCCGTCAGCAAGGCGGCCCTGAACCACATGACGCGCCTGCTGGCCTCCCAGCTCGGCCCCGAGATCCGCGTCAACGCCGTCGCCCCCGGCCTGGTCGACACCCCCTGGTACGAGGGCGCCGACGAGGTCTGGGAGTCCTCC
The DNA here is from genome assembly GCF_041262505.1 of Streptacidiphilus sp. MAP5-3. Taxonomy (NCBI): domain Bacteria; kingdom Bacillati; phylum Actinomycetota; class Actinomycetes; order Kitasatosporales; family Streptomycetaceae; genus Streptacidiphilus; species Streptacidiphilus sp. MAP5-3. The sequence goes on along the minus strand of NZ_JBGCCL010000005.1, from coordinate 157,961 downwards.
CGCGACTGGATCACGGCGAACACCCCGCTGCACCGCGTCGGCACCCCCGAGGATGTCGCCGGCGCCGTCCACTATCTGGTCGAAGCGCGCTACACCACGGGCGACGTGCTCACCGTGGACGGCGGCCGCCACATCGTCTGACATCGCTCGGCGCCGTGATGCGACACGGTGTCAACGGACGGAGGGCGCCGATCCCGGTGACGGGGGATCGGCGCCCTCGGTGTGGCGCGTGCGGGACCTGCAGCGACCAGTTGCTGCGGAGTTGCGGGGCCGTGGTTGACGGACGGTCAGCCGACGAGGTCGTGCTGCGGACGCAGGCCCGCCCGCGCCGCGCGGCGCTCCTTGCGGCGGCGCAGGAACTTGCGGATCCGCGAGATCGTGAACAGCACCAGCAGCACGCCCCCGGCCAGCAGCACCCCGGCGATGATCGCGGCCGGGACCGGGTGGAACAGCGCCAGGACGACCAGTCCCGCGACGGCCAGGTCCTCGACCATGCTGATCACGATGTTGCTGAACGGCTCGGGGGAGGTGTTCACGCCCATCCGCACGCCGGTTTTGACCAGATGGCTGACCAGCGCGGTGCCGCCGCCGATCGCGGCGGCGCCGAGCGTGGTCAGCGAGTCGTGGGCGTGGCCCGCGATCAGCGCCGCGACGACGCCTCCGGCGATGGGACGGATCACGGTGTGGACGACGTCCCAGGCCGAGTCCACATAGGGGATCTTGTCGGCGACGGCCTCGATCACGAAGAGGACGCCCGCGATCACCAGCACGTCGGTCCGCTCCAGGCCCGGCGGCACGACGGTCACGTGGTCGTAGCGGCCGAACAGCCCCATGATCAGGACCACGGCGTAGGCGTTGACACCGCTGGCCCAGCCGCTGGTGAAGATCAGTGGCAGCAGTCCCATGGATGTTTCCCCCGTTGTGTGGATGGCGCGGCGTCATTCGCGGGGCACAAGGCTAGTGGCCCCCGACTACTCGCGTGACCTGGGGGAAGCACCGATGATCTCTGAGTAGTTCTACTCAGACACTCGTCCGAACGGGTTGAGTACCGACGCGGATGGTTCCGGACCTGCATCGACGGCAAAGTAGTGGGCACCGGGAAGGGCCGGGCGGAAAGCCCGGGCCACCGGGGGGCCAGGCACTGCACCGCCGACACGGGGCGGCGGAGCAGGTGCCGGGCCCGGGGGAGCACAGGGGATGGGGGAGTGTCCTGGGGTTCGGGGGAGCCCCGGGAACGGGGGGAACCGGGGGGAGCAGGGGGGAACGGGGGAAAGGCGGCGTTCATGCGCCGGCGAGCGAGAGTCCGCCGGCATGTGAACGCCGCTTTCCAGTTTTCCGACGCTCCGTCAGAACCCTTCAGAGCAGGGCGATCTCGCCGGTCCAGGCGATGCTGCCCGGTTCGGTGCGGCCCGGTTCGGCGCGGTGCGGCGCGGTCAGGGTCGCGGTCGCCGCCGCGAGACGGTGTACCGCCTCGCCGAGGATGTCGGCCGGCTGGGCGTAGGGGAGCCGGACGAAGCGCTCCAGCACTCCGTCCACCCCGAAGCGCGGGCCCGAGCCGACCCAGACCCCGAACCGCTCGGCCGTCGTCGCCAGCACGCTGCCGGAGACGCCGTCCGGGGTGTGGACCCAGAGGGAGAGCCCGCCCTGCGGGGTGCGGAAGGTCCACTCGGGGAGCTCGGCGCGCAGCGCGGCGACCAGCGCGTCCCGTTGGACGCGGATCCGGCCGCGCTGGTGGGCCAGGACCTGCGGCAGCACCTCCGGGGAGAGCAGGTGCGCGACGGCCAGCTGCTCCAGGACCGGGGAGCTGACGTCCAGGCTGGCCCGGTCCGCCCTGATCCGGCGGACGAGGTCGGGCGAGGCGCGGATCCAGCCGATCCGCAGGCCGCCCCAGAAGGTCTTGCCGGTCGAGCCGAGCGTGATCACGGTGCCGCCGCCGGGGTCGAACGCGGCCAGCGGAGGCGGCATCACCAGGTCCGGCTCCAGTGCCAGTTCGGCCATGGTCTCGTCGGCGATCAGCGTCGTCCCGGTGCGGCGGGCGGTCGCCACCAGGACCCGGCGCTCGTCCTCGGACATCAGCATGCCGGTCGGGTTGTGGAAGTCGGGGATCAGGTAGCCGAGCCGGGGCGCGGCGTCGCACAGGGTGCGGGACCAGCCCTCCACGTCCCAGCCGCCCGCGTCTGTGTGGTCGCTGCCGTCCTGCTGCAGTGCGACCGGCACCACCCGGCTGCCCGCGAAGCGGAGCGCCTGCAGCGCGTTGGCGTAGCTGGGCGACTCGACGGCCACCCGCTCGGCCGGGGCGAGCAGGTGACGCAGCAGCAGGGCGAAGCCACCGGCGGCGCCCGTGGTGATCATGATCTGCTCGGGATCGGTGGGCAGCCCGCGCGCGGTGAAGCGGTCGGCGACGGCATGCCGCAGCACGTGGATTCCGAGCGGGAAGTCGCCGTGGGTGTCGGTGTAGCGGGGAAGCCCGGCCAGGGCCGCCGCCATCGCCTCGGTGAGGAACGGCTCTGGGGCGGAGGGCGCGGCGATGCCGAGGTCGATCACGCTGTCGACGAGATCGGCGGGGAGCGGCGAGAGGCCCGCGCCGTGCACCGTCCGGCCGGGCGGCAGCGCGGTCCAACTGCCCGCGCCCCGGCGGCTGGCGAGGAAGCCCTCGTCCCGCAGCAGCTCGTACGCGGCGGTGACCGTGGTCCGGCTGATGCCGAGCGCCGTGGAGAGCTCCCGCTCCGCCGGCAGTCGCGCCTCGACCGGTACCTGCCCGTCCAGCACCAGCGTGCGCAGGCCGCCGGCCAGTGCCCGGTACGCGGGGCCGTGGCCGGGCCGCTGCCAGTCACCCAGCGCGCGTTCGAGTCGTGTCGAGCCGATGGCGGTGCGCGATGACGGAGGGAGAGCCACGAGAGGCCACCTTTCTGAAATTGGCCATGGAAAGGCAGGCCAATAGGCTCCAGGGTGGTCCTACGGCCGACCAATTTCAAGCGCCGACGCGTTTCAGCCGCTGACCGACGCAAGCGCCGATGAAGCCGTTGAAACCGATGAACACGTGCCCGAGGAGGGACCCCTTGCTGCTGACCCGCCGCCTCGTCCAGCTCTACGTCGGCCTTGCGCTCTACGGCTTCAGCATGGCGTTGCAGATCAGGGCCTCGCTCGGGCTGGACCCGTGGGACGTGTTCCACCAGGGCGTCAGCCGGCATGTCCCGCTCTCGTTCGGCACGATCACGATGATCGTGGGGGCGGTGGTGCTGCTGCTCTGGATACCGCTGCGGCAGAAGCCGGGGCTGGGCACGGTCAGCAACGTCTTCGTCATCGGCCTCTCCGTCGACGAGGGCCTGCGGTTGCTGCCCGTACTGCACGGGCTTCCGCTGCGGCTTGCGGTGCTGGCGGCGGGCGTCGTACTCAACGGGCTCGCCGGAGGTCTCTACATCGGCGCGCGGTTCGGTCCCGGCCCGCGGGACGGGCTGATGACCGGGTACGTCCGGCGCAGCGGCCGGTCGATCCGGCTGGTGCGGACCGGCATCGAGGTGACCGTGTTGGTGGTGGGCCTGCTGATGGGCGGGCAGGTCGGGATCGGCACGGTCGTCTACGCCGTGGCGATCGGACCTCTGGTGCAGTTCTTCCTGCCGATGTTGACTGTTCCTCATGCGAACGACACGAACGACGCGGGACGGACACCGGGGGACGGGACCGGGGTCGATCACCCCGGACGGGTGCGCGGTGGAGCTGTACGAGCGGCTTCTCGTGGGTGACGAGCCGGACATCATCGCCTCCCGGACGCCGGAGGGCGGCAGCATCCTGGAACTGGGCTGCGGCGTGGGCCGGGTGACGCATCCGCTGGTCGCGCGGGGCTTCGCGGTCACGGCCGTGGACGAGTCGGCGGAGATGCTGGAACGCGTGCGCGGTGCGCGCACGGTGCACGCCTCGATCGAACACCTGGAGCTCGACGAGCGCTTCGACCTGGTGCTGCTCAGCTCCTTCCTGGTCAACACCGGCGACGTCGAGGTCCGCGCCGGACTGCTGGCGACCTGTCGTCGGCACGTCGCCGACGGCGGCGTGATCCTGATCCAGCGCGAGGGGGAGGGCTTCTACGACGACCTGCCGCGCGAGTCGCCGATGAAGGGCGCCGGGGCCATCCGGATCGTCTCCGAGGAGATCGCCCCGGGGCTGCGGGCCAACCAGGTCGACTACCTCTACGACGACGCGCAGTGGACCCAGTTCTTCCGCACCCGGCACCTGCCGGACGCCGCGTTCGAACAGGTCCTCGCCGAGGCTGGGCTGGCCCTGGTGGGCTACCTCACCCCGAACCACGTCTGGGCCGGGGCGGTCCCGGTCAAGGACTGATCCTCACGTCGCTGACCAGCGACGACGCTTGTCTCCGCCGTGCGGGCGGTCACCTCGGGTGGCCGCCCGCACGGCTTTGTCAGTGGTGCGGAGGAGCATGGCGAATGGAGGGGCCGTGTGGTCGGTCGCATGGGCGATTCGGCGTTGACGTGGCTCCGGTCCGGCGGGTTACTCTGGAGATGTTCGAACGAAAGTTCGAACATGGATGGCGAAGGAGGCAGCGCTGTGAGCAGAAAGCGTGCGGACCTGGTCGAGGTGCGCGGCGGTACGGGGCTGCCCACGCACTTCCTCTGGCGCGACAAGGTGTACGCGGTGCGCGAGGTGTTGGGGCACTGGAAGGAGAGCGGCGCGTGGTGGGAGGAGGCCCGCAAGGCCTCTGCCTCTGGCCATTCCTCCGCTTCCGCTTCCGCCTCTGCCGGGATGGCGGCCGGTCGGCCGCTGGACCGGACCGAGCGGGAGGTGTGGCGGGTAGAGGCCAGCCCCGGCCGCTGCTTCGCTCTCGGCGTCTACGACCTCAGCTTCGACCGCAGCACCGACCGCTGGACCCTCACCAGTACGACGGACTGAACGGGAGGGCGTACGTCATGAGGGACACCAGAGACTTCAACGGCACCGACTTCAGCGGCACCAGGGGGAAAAGCGCACGAGCGCGGGTGCTGCAGCTGCCACTGCCCGGCTCCGCCACGGGATCGGGCATGCCCTACCACCGGCCGGAGGACGTCCATCCGGTGCTGCGCCGGGCGGGCGCTCCGCCCGCCGCGGTGGATCTGCTGACCCAGGCGCAGCGCGGGCTCGCGGAGGCACGGGAGCTCCAGGGGCCGTTGGAGCGCTACGCCCTCGCGCATCTCGCCGCGCTGCGCGCCGCCGCGGCCGTGCTCGCCCTGCGCGGGCGGCCGGAGGAGAACGCGCGCAAGCGCAAGCGGATCCGCAGCGCCTGGGAGGTCCTGCCCGAGGTCGCGCCGGAGCTGGCGGAGTGGGCGCTCTACTACGCCGCCGGCGCGCCCAAGCGGGCCGCCGCCGAGGCCGGGATCGCCTCGGCGGCCAGCGCCCGCGACGCGGACGACCTGGTCCGCAACACCGCGCTCTTCCTGCGGATGGTGCAGCGGTTGATCGCCCGCGGCGCGGTCCCCGCCGCACGGGAGCCGTACCTGCGGGGGATCGGAGAAGAGGAGGGAATGCCCCGCACCGGGTGACACCGGTGCACCGGATGCCCGGGTGACCGGGAGCCGCAACCGGCGGGATCGGGAGGGGCCAACAACGCCTTTGCACACCTGACACGCCAGAGGAGTCGCAGCACATGAGCCCCACGGACTCCTTCGTGCATCTGCACACGGCCTCCAGCTACTCGCTGCGCTACGGCACCGCCACGCCCGCTGCCCTGGCCCGGCGCGCGGCGGAGCTGGGCATGGGCGCGCTCGGGCTCACCGACCGGGACGGCCTCTACGGTGCGGTCCGCTTCGCCCAGGCCTGCGTCGAGCACGGCGTACGGCCGATCGTCGGAGCCGACCTGGCCTGCGCCGATCCGCGTACGGACGTGCGCACGGGCATGCGCACGGACGCCCGGATCGTCGGCCGTACCGCCGGCCCCGGCGGGGCCGAGCTGGACCGGGCCGCCGCCGACGCGGCGCGCCCGCCACGGGTCGTGGTGCTGGCCCGTGGGCGTCGGGCGGGGTGGGCCGCGCTCTGTCGGGTCGTCAGCACCGCGCACGGGGACGACATGGAGCGTCGCGGTCGTCCGGTGGTCGGCCCCGAGCTGGTGGCCCGCGCAGGGGACGGCGTGTTCGTGCTGCTCGGCCCGGAGTCCGTGGTCGGCCGCGCCGCCGCGGCCGGGCGGACCGCCGAGGCCAAGGCCGAGCTGCAGCGCTGGCGCGCGGCGTGCGGGGACGCTGTCGTGGTCGAGGTGGTGCACCACCTCGCGCCGCCCGGCCACCCCACCTCCCGCGCGGCGGGGCAGCGGATGCTGCGCCTGGCACGGGAGTTGGGCGTGCCCGCTGTGCTGAGCAACGCCGTCCGCTACCCGGTTCCGGAGGACGCCCCGGTCGCGGACGTGCTGGACGCCGCCCGCCGCCTGGTCCCGCTGGAGCTGCGCTCCCGGGACCGGGTCAACGCCGAGGGGTATCTGAAGACCGGCCCGGAGATGGCCGCCCTCGCCCACGACCTGTGCGAGACCGCCTCCGAGGTGCGTGCGCTGCTGGCGCAGACCCGCCGGATCGCCGAGCTGTGCGCGCTCGACCCGCATCTCGACATCGGCCTCGGCTCGATGCACATGCCCGAGGCGGGCGTCCTCGGCACCACCCGCGAGGGCGCGGTCCGCGAGCTGCGGCAACGCTGCGAGGCGGGCATCCCCCGCCGCTACGGCAGCCCGGGCCGGGCGGCGAGCCAGAAGATCACCGACCGGCTGGAGAGCGAGCTCACGCTGATCGACGGCCTCGGCTACGAGCCGTACTTCCTCACCGTCGCCGAGGTCGTCGACCTGACCCGCGCCGCCGGTATCCGCTGCGCGGCCCGTGGCTCGGGCGCGGGCAGCCTGGTCAACCACCTGCTGGGCATCTCCGGCGTCGACCCGATGGCGCACGGCCTGCTGATGGAGCGTTTCCTCTCCGCCAAGCGCACCTCGCTGCCCGACATCGACCTCGATGTCGAGTCCGCCCGCCGCACCGAGGTCTACGACCTGATCCTCGACCGCTTCGGCTCCGACCGGACGCTCTGCGTCGCGATGCTGGAGACCTACCGGGTCCGCCACGCCGTCCGCGATGCGGGCGCGGCCCTCGGCCTGCCGCCGCAGGAGATCGACGCGGTGGCCAAGGCCTTCCCGCACATCCGCGCCCGCGACGCCCGCGCGGCCCTGCGCGACCTGCCCGAACTGCGGCACTCCCGGCTGGAGGAGGGCATCTTCGCGGTCCTCTTCGACATCGTCGAGAAGCTGGACGGCCTGCCCCGCCACATCGCCCTGCACCCCAGCGGCGTGCTGCTCTCCGACCGCACCCTGCGCGACCGCACGCCGGTCGAACTCTCCGCCCAGCGCTACCCGATGAGCCAGTTCGACAAGGACGACGTGGAGGCGATCGGCCTGCTCAAGCTGGACGTCCTCGGCGTGCGGATGCAGTCCGCGATGGCGCACGCCCTGAAGGAAACCGTGCGGGTGGACGGCGAGCGGATCGACCTGGACGCCGTCCCGCTGGACGACCCGGCCACCTTCGAGCTGATCCGCTCCACCCGCACCCTCGGCTGCTTCCAGATCGAGTCGCCCGGCCAGCGCGAGCTGATCGGCAAGTTCGCGCCGGAGACCTTCGGCGACCTGATCATCGACATCTCGCTGTTCCGCCCCGGCCCGGTCAAGAGCGACATGGTCACCCCCTTCCTCAACGCCCGCCACGGCTGGGCCGATCCGGTCTTCGTCCACGACGACCTGCGCGAGATCCTGGCCGAGACCGAGGGCGTGGTGGTCTTCCACGAGCAGGTGATCCGGATCATCGCGAAGATGACCGGCTGCGCACCGGACCGCGCCGACCAGTCCCGGCGGCTGCTCGGCAGCATCAAGGGCCAGCAGGCGGTGGGGGACTGGTTCTGCGTGGCCGCCGACCACCGCGGTTATCCGCGGCCGGTCGTCGAGCGGGTCTGGGAGATCCTCAAGGCCTTCGCCTCCTTCGGCTTCTGCAAGGCGCACGCGGGCGCCTTCGCGCTGCCCACCTACCAGTCCGCCTGGCTGAAGGCCCATCACCCGGCCGCCTTCTACGCCGGGTTGCTCACCCACGACCCCGGCATGTACCCGAAGCGGCTGATCCTTACCGACGCCCGCCAGTTCGGCGTCACCGTGCTGCCGCCCAGCGTCAACGACTCCGTGGTCGACTACACGATCGAACGCGGCCCGGACGGCAGCGGCAGCAGCCGTGACGCGTTGCGGATCGGGCTGGCCGACGTCAAGGGCATCAGCGACGCCGAGCTGGAGCGGATCGTCCGCGAGCGCGAGGGCGCGCCCTACGCCTCCCTGGCCGACTTCCGTCGCCGCGCCGAGCCCTCACAGCCGACCCTGGAGAACCTGGTGCTGGCCGGTGCGCTGGACGCGCTCCACCCCGGGCTGACCCGGCGTGACCTGCTGCTGCACGCGGCCACCGACCCCAAGCCCAAGGGCCCGCGCCGCCCTGGCCCGTCCCAGCTGGAGCTGGCCGACGCGTTGGCGGGAAATTCCGGCGAGGAGCCCACTGCCGTGCCGACCGCGCTGCCCGCGCCGACCGACTCCGAGCTGATCCACGGCGAGATCGAGGCGCTCGGCCTGGACCACAGCGCCCATCTGCTCAGCCCGTACCTGCGCTTCCTCCACGAGCTCGGCACGGTCCGCTCGCGCGACCTGCTGACGCAGCGCAACCGCAGCGAGATCCTGATCGCCGGGGTCAAGGTGGCCACCCAGACCCCGCCGGTGCGGACCGGCGTCCGGGTCGTCTTCGCCACGCTCGACGACGCCACCGGCCCGCTGGACTTCGCCATGTTCGAGGACGCCCAGCAGCACTACGCGTCCACGGTCTTCCACTCCTGGCTGCTGCTGGTCCGCGGCGTGGTCCGCCGCACCGGCCCGCGCGGTGTCTCGCTCACCGCGACCGCCGCCTGGGAGCTGACCGGCCTGCACGAACTGTGGCGCGAGGCGGGCGTGGACGCGGTCCGCGAAGTGCTGGCCGCCCGCCCCGAAGCGGAGGCGGCACCGCCGCGCCGGGTGATGCTGCACCCGAGCGGATTCCGGATGTCCCCCTACGCCGACCTCAAGCCGCCGGGCGTCCCCGCGGCGGAGGCCCCGCGCAAGCTCTGGCACACCAGCCCGGGGAGCCCGGGATGAGCGCCGAGCAGCGGCACAAGGCAATAGGGTGGGGCTGTCCGGCCGTGGCTGCCGCCACCACTGCCGCTACCGCCGAGACGTCGCAGCCGAACCGAGGAGCCCAACCGTGTACACGCGTCCCCGCAGCGCCCTTCGGACCGCCGTGGTGTGGGAGGTCCTGCGCGCGGCGCTGGACCGCAAGGCCGAGTCGCTCGGCCGCCCGGTCCTCGACGTCCTGGACACCGGTGGCGGCACCGGCAACTTCGCCGTGCCCGTCGCCAGCCTCGGCCACCGGGTCACCGTCGTCGACCCCAGCCCCGACGCCCTCTTCGCCCTCGAACGCCGCGCGGCGGAGGCCGGGGTCACCGGCCAGGTCCGGGCGATACAGGGCGACACGAGCACCCTGGCCCAGCAGGTCGAGCCGGGCAGCATGGACGCTGTCCTCTGCCACGGCGTCCTCGAGTTCGTCGACGACCCGGCGGAGTCGCTGCGCGAGCTCACCGCGGTGCTGCGCGACGGCGGTCTGGTCAGCCTTCTTGCTGCCAACCGCAACGGCGCGGTCCTGGCCCGCGCCCTCTCCGGCCACTTCGCCGAGGCCCGGGCGACGCTCGAAGGCGTCGAGAAGCCGGACGCCCGGCGCTTCACCAGCGACGAGCTGGATGCGCTGGCACGCGGGGCGGGACTGCGGGTGCGCTCCGTGCACGGCGTGCGCATCTTCGCGGACCTGGTGCCCGGTGTCCTGGTCGACACGGAACCGGGGGCGCTCGACGCTCTCCTCGCTCTGGAGCAGGCGGCCTCGGCGGATCCGTCGTTCCACGCGGTGGCCACGCAGTTGCACGTTCTGGCGGAACTGGGCTGAACAAAGGGTCAGTTGCACGGTCCAGTGGCGCGGGGCTCTGCCGATGTGCGGCTGCGCCGCGTGGGTGCGACGGGTCACTGACGCTCCCGCGGGTGGTTGCACTGTCCAGGGGCGCGGGGAACTGCGCGACAAGCCACCCACGCAGGTGGCGGACCGAACGAGCAGGGCCATCCGCGCTGGGTGGTTTCTCGCGCAGAGCCTCGCGCCCCTGAGTGTTGTAACTGGCGGTTCGCGGTGATTCTGCACGCGGATCTGGACGCCTTCTACGCCGCGGTCGAGCAGCGTCGTCGTCCTGACCTGGCCGGGAGGCCCGTCGCGGTTGGGGGTACGGGTCCCCGCGGCGTGGTGATGTCGGCGACGTACGAGGCGCGAGCCTCGGGCGTGGAGTCGGGGCAGCCCGTCGTCCGCGCGAGGCGGATGTGTCCGGAGTTGGTCGTGGTCGCGCCGGACATGGACGAGTACGCCGTCGTCTCGGCCAATGTCATGGCCGTCCTCGCCTCCTTCTCCCGTCGCGTGGAGCAGGCCTCCCTCGACGAGGCGTACCTCGACCTCGCGGGGGTGCCGTTCCGACCGCGGGTCCTCGCGGAACTGCTGCGGGAGCGGGTGTGGGACGAGCAGCGCCTCGCGCTGTCGGTCGGGGTCGGGCCGAACAAGCTGATCGCCAAGCTGGCCTCCGTCGCGGCCAAGCCCGACGGACTGCTGCTGGTGACGCCGGCCGAGGTGCCGGGGTTCCTGCTGCCGCTGCCCGCGACGCGGCTGCCCGGGGTGGGGCCGAGCACCGCCGCCGCGCTGAGTCGGTTCGGTCTGACCACCGTCGCCGACCTCGCGGCCACGCCGCCGGACACGCTGCGGCGGATCGTCGGCGCCGCCGCGGGCGAGCAGTTGGCGCGGTTCGCGCGGGGCGAGGACCCGCGCCCGTTGGTACCGCAGCGCGCCGAGCGGAGCCTGGGCGGGGAGCGGACCTTCCCGGCCGACGTCTCGGCGGAGCACGAGCTGATCCGGACCACGCTGCTGCGGCTCGCCGAGTCCGCCGCCGCGCGGCTGCGGGCCGCCGGGGTCGCGGGGCGGACGGTCACCGTCAAGGTGCGCTTCGCCGACCTGCGCACGGTCACCCGTTCGCGGACCCTGCCTGAGCCGGTGGACCTGGCGCACGACCTCTACGCCGCGGCGGTCCAGGTCTTCGACGGGATGGGTCTGGCTCGGGCCCGGATCCGGCTGATCGGGTTGCGCGTCGAGGGGTTGGGCGAGGGGGCCCGGCCGCAGCAGATGGCGCTGGGGGAGCGCGAGCACGGCTGGTCCGAACTGGAGCGGACGGTCGACCGGGTGCGGGCGAAGTTCGGCACGGCCTCGGTCGGTCCGGCGAGTCTGCTGGAGGGTGGGAGGGAGGTAGGAAGGGACACGGGCAAGGACACGGGCAAGGAGCCGGGCAGTGACACGGGAAAGAGGAGCTCCTGAGGCTGGAAACTTCTCACTGGTGTCGCCCGTTCACAGGGCACACCGAGGCGTTCCGGCCTGTCCGGAGAGAGGTACCGCACATGCGGCACGGCACTCCAAAAACCCACGGTGAACCGTATGATTCGGGTAAAGGCAGCAAGCATGACGGCCGCCCACCCGGGGCATACACGCAACACAGCGGGATCAAGAGAAACCGAGCCGTGCGGTGGGGTGGTCTTCCGGTCGGCGCGCTTGCGCCGTCGGCGGCCAGAGGAGGAGGACGACGTGCCGCTCTCGGAGCACGAGCAGCGACTGCTTGAGCAGATGGAGCGAGCGCTGTACGCCGAGGACCCGAAGTTCGCGACGGCGCTCGAGGGTAGTGGCTTGCGCACGCGGACCCGGCGCGCCGTTTACGCGTCCGCCGCAGGCTTCGTGGTCGGCGTGGGCCTGTTGATGGGTGGCCTCTTCGTGCACCAGCAGTGGGTGAGCGTCGTCGGTTTTGTGCTGATGCTGGCGGGTGCCGTCTTCGCGGTCACCGCATGGCGCCGCATTCCGCGGCTCGCGGCCGTGGACCCGCGTACCGGGCGGCCGGTGCGCCGTAAGCGTGGCGGCGGTGGCAGCCTGGTCGACCGGATGGAGCAGCGCTGGCAGCGACGTCAGGAGCAGCAGCGCGGCGGGTTCTGACCCGCGCAGAACACTCTTTCGTCAGGGCCCCGACCTTCGGGTCGGGGCCCTTCGTCGTGTCCGAGCGGCGCATCGTCGTGTTTGGCGCGCAGAGATCACCAGGTCAGCAGGGTTTTGTTGTGTTCGCCGCAGAAAACATGAGCACCACTCTTGTTATGTTACCTGGGGGTACCTACCCTGAGGGACGATCGGGCACTCCCCGTCCACCCTCAGGAGCACTGTGTGACCAGATCAGTCAGAGCAGGCCTGCGCAAACCCCGGGCCGCCCTCGCGGCACTCGCCGTCACCGCCCTCGTCGGCGCACTCGGAACCGCGACCACACAGACCGCCGCCGCGGCCGCCGGACCGGCCGCCAAGCCCGCCGCCATCGTCTCCCTGGGCGACAGCGCGATATCCGGCGAAGGGGCCGGGACCGACACCAACGACGGCTACATGGCGGGCACCGACGGTCCCAAGGACTTCTGTCACCGGCACGCCGAGTCGACGATCTTCGACACCGGCGTCACCGGCGTCACCCCGATCGACCTTGCCTGCTCCGGGGCGCAGACCGGGGACCTGACCTCCGACCCGACCCTGGCCAAGATCACCGGCCCGGGCAGCGGCGACTACGGCGAGCCCAAGCAGGACGTCCAGCTGGCCCAGAGCGCCGCCAACTACGACGTCAAGATGGTCGTGGTGACCATCGGCGCCAACGACGACTTCGACTTCACCGGCATCGTCGTCAGCTGCCTGACCGCGTACTTCCCGGTCCCGCAGTCCCAGGGCTGCCGGCAGACCATCGGCAGCGCGGCGATCACCGCCCGTGCCAAGGCGGACCTGCCGAAGATCGAGGCGGCGCTCACCGACGTCCGCCAGACCATGCGCAACGCCGGTTACGCGGACGGCTCGTACCAGCTGGTGCTGCAGTCGTACTTCACGCCGATCACGCCGGACATCCGTGACAACTCCTATGCGGGCAAGGTCGCCGACGGCTGCCCCGGCTTCCCCGAGGACGCCGCCTGGGCGCACAACTGGGTGGTCCCGCAGCTGGACGACACCGAGCGGGCCGCCGCCGAGGCGGTGCCCGGGGTCCGGTTCCTGGACATGCGGCGGGTCTCCTACGGCCACGAGGTCTGCGCGGAGATGACCAGCTCGCCGTACGAGTACATCAACGGTGACGTGATCGACACCAGCGAGCTGACCCGCAACGGCTGCGACCAGTCGATCGGCGTGCTCGGCCTCTGCACCGACGAGGTCCGGCAGTCCTACCACCCGCGCGTCGCCGGCTACAAGGCCGAGGGCGCCTGCCTCGGGGACTTCTACGACGACCCGACGCAGCCGGAGGCCTACTGCACCCTGGACCCGCAGGACGGCACCACGATCATGCCGTTGACACCGGGCAACGCGTCGTTCAACGACGTGCCCACGGACGGGTCCTGGTTCCAGTTGGCCAACAAGGCGAGCGGCAACGTCCTCGACTTCTCCGGCGGCGGCAGCTACGGCGACGCCACCAACGGCCGCCCGGCCATCACCTACGGCGCCGACGGCGGGCTGAACCAGTCGTTCGTCTTCGAGATCAAGTCCGGTGGCAGCTACGAGCTGGACTTCAGCGGCAACCGCAACATGTGCCTGGACGCCACCGGCGGCAGCACGGCGGCGGGCACGCAGCTGGAGCAGTGGGGCTGCACCGGCAACGCCAACCAGCACTGGGTCTTCGAGGCAGCTGGGAACGGCTACTACAAGATCGCCGACTCGGCCGCCACGAACATGGTGCTGACCCTCGGCACCAGCGCCGCGGTCGACAGCTCCGGCAACCCGATCACCACGCTCCAGTCGGACACCGGCGCGGACACCCAGCTCTGGCAGCTGGACAAGCTGGGCATCGTCTACCTGCCCGCCGGCTGATCAACGGTCACCTGCTCAGTGCGAGCCACCGGGCCGCAGCCTGTTCCACAGGGCTGCGGTCCTGCGCCGTACCTCGGCGGAGACGCGGCGCGGCAGGTCACGGTAGAGCCGGGACGAGGACGGCGGGAGCAGCACCGCGCGCAGGCGGGTGCGCCGGTCGACGCGGGCGGCGAGGCCCTCCCGGACCGAGCGGACGTCCTGCCGGAGCTGGAGCGGCACGGTCACCACAGGCGCGTAGAGCACCTGCTCGGTGGCGAGGGCGAGTCGGCCCGCCGCCGCGCTCGGCTCGGGGCCCAGCTCGCCGAGGGCACTGATCCGATCCGCCGTGCGGCGGGGCGTCTCCGCGTGGTCCGGGGGGATGCCGAGGTCCCAGGCGGTGTCCAGCAACTCGCGCCAGGCGTCCAGCACCTGCTGCTCGGTCAGCCCGCCGGGCCCCCGGGCCAGCCGGGTGCGTCGGGCCCGCCAGCGCCAGACCATCGGCACCAGCAGCAGGAGCAGGAGAAGTCCGGCCAGCGCCCAGACCGCCAGCCGCAGCGAGCCGGCCGCCGACGAGCCGGTGCTGACCGGTCCGCCGGTGGCGCCGGCAGCCGCGCACAGGCCCTCGCGGCGCGCCTGGATCGGGCAGCCCTGGTTGTGCGTGCCCGCCGTCGGACCGGCGCCGGTGGTGGGCTGCGCGGAGGTCGACGGGCCGGGAGCCGGCGCGGTGGTCGAGGAGCCGAAGCTCGGCTCGAAGCCGATGGACGGCGTCGGCTCGAAGCGCAGCCAGCCCACGCCGGTGAAGTACAGCTCCGGCCAGGCGTGCGCGTTCTTGGTGGTCACCAGCCAGGAACCGTCGGCCTGTTGGGTGCCGGGGGTGAAGCCGACGGCGACCCGCGCCGGGATGCCGAGGATCCGGGCCATCGCCGCCATGGTGGAGGCGAAGTGGACGCAGAAGCCCTGCTTGTTCTTGAGGAAGTCGGCCAGCGCGTTCGAGGTGTTGTTGACCGGGACGTTGGTGTTGTACGTGAAGCCGCCGGAGTGGGCGAACCAGTCCTGCAGCGCCAGCGCCTTGTCGAGGGCGGTGGGCGCGCCGGCGGTGACCGCGCGGGCGTCCTGGCCGACCACGGCCGGCAGGTTGTTGGGCAGCGTGAGGTAGGTGCGCGCGATGTCCGCCGGCGGCGGCGCGGCGTTGCGCAGCTGGTCCTGGGTGGGGTGCAGCGACAGGCTGGTGACGGTGTAGTCGAGCCCGCCCGCGTTCTGCGCGTCGGTGCCGCCGATAACCGTTCGGCCCTCGGGCTCCCACCGCCAGTCGCCCGTCACCTGGAGGTTGACCGCCGGGTACGGCATCGGCAGCCACTGCTGGACGTAGCCGGGCTGGGTGGTCACCTCCGTCTCCACCGTCTGCTGCTGGATTCCGCCGGAGAGCTCGGTGGGGACGCCCAGCGGGTCGGGCAGCGGGACGGCGCGGTGGGTGCTGGTGGTCCAGGCGACGCCGTTGAAGACGTCCAGGTCGACGATGCGCAGGTACTGGTCGGCGGGGTCCTGGGCGGTGGTCCGGTAGGAGAGCACCGGGACCGCGTTGGTCTGGTTGAGGCTCTGCGCCAGCGAGGCCATCGGGTCGACGGCGGTGATCACGCCGTTCCCGGTGCCGGATCCGCTGCCACCGCCGAGGTCGGCGACCACGCCGCTGCCCACGGACGGCAGCAGCACCGGGACGAGCAGCGCGCCGACCGCCGCCAGCGCGGCGATCCGGAAGCCGGTGGCGTTCACCGGGTTGGTGCTGTCGGCGTTCCCGGTGGCCGAGGCGCCGTGGAAGATCCGCCCCCAGCGCGAGACCCGGTCCCGCCCCTCGGCCAGCAGCAGCATCAGGAAGCCGAAGGCGGCGGCCAGGAACCAGAACCAGAGGGCGCCGTGCGGGTGGATGCCGGTGCCGACGGCGTAGAGGGCCAGCAGCGGCAGCCCGGCCAGGGCGACCCGTTGGTAGGTGACCGCCAGCGCGTCCACGAGCAGGCCGACCGCCAGCACCGCGATGGTGAGCAGCAGTCGCAGCCCGACCGTGTCCGGGGCCGGGGTGCTGAAGTGCGACATGTCGTCGAAGCCGGACTGCAGGTCGGAGCCGAACTCGCCCCACGCCGCAGGACCGGGCAGCAGTCCGAACACCGCCGTGTCGCGGACGAAGAAGAACGTCAGCAGCAGCACCGTGGCCAGCAGTTGGAGCAGCACGGTGAGCGGGCGGGCCAGCGGGAACCGGCGGGTGAGCACGCCGACGCCGGTGACCAGCAGCAGCATCGCCGTCGCCTCGACCAGCCAACTGGTCGGCTGGACCAGCGGGAAGAGGCAGAGCGCGGTGAGCACCGTGGCCGCAGCCGCAGTGAGCGCGATCCGTGTCCGCGTGTTCATCCCACGACTCCCAAGTCACGCATGTCACGCATGTCACGAACCCCCGTCGGCCCGGCGCGTGGGCTCGCCCTGGACGATGCCGGCTGCCGACTTCGCCGTCACGGAGCTGACGCCCCGGCCGCCGAAGCCCGTGCCGGGACGGCCCAGCAGCTGCCACAGCTCGGGCAGCGTGTCGCCGGAGCGGGCGGGCAGCACTCGCCAGCCCGCGTCTCCCATCAGCCGCTGCCGCCGTTCTGCGCTGTCGCGCGGCACGCCGCCGGCGTGGCTCGCAGCGCCGTGGTGCGCGCCGTTGGCGGCGGCGCCGTTCGACGGAATGCCGTTGCCGCCCGAGCCGTTGCGGCCCTGGCCGTTGCCGTTGCCGTTGGCCGAGGCGTTGCCCAGGCCCCGCAGCAGGCTCCAGCTGTCCGGGTCCAGCAGCACCGCGATCGCTGAACCGGCCCGGCGGCGCAGCCGGGAGAGCTCGGCCAACTGCTCGTCGTCCATCCCGCCCAGGACGGCCACCAGCAGGCCCTCGCCGCCCAGGCGCAGCACCTCCTCGGCGGAGGTCAGGTCGTCGCTCTCGGAGAGCTCCACCATCGCCAGATGGTCCAGCATCAGCCCGGCGGCCTCGGCCGCGCTGCCGCCCGCGCTGAGCGCGCCGACGGCGGAGACCGCCTCGCCGGTGTCGGTCAGCAACCGCACCTCGTAGCCGCGTTCCAGCAGGTGGAGGGCGATCGACGCGGCGGCGCTGACCGCCCACTCGAAGGAGGAGGCGGGGCCCGAACCCCGATGCCCGGACCGGCGGGTGTCCAGCAGCACGGTGGCGTGGTGCCGCAGCGGCTGCTCCTCGCGACGGACCATCAACTCGCCGTACTTGGCGGTGGAGCGCCAGTGCACCCGGCGCAGGTCGTCGCCCTGCCGGTACTCGCGCGGCACCACGTCGTCCTCGCCCGCCAGCGCGACCGCGCGGGCCTGGCTGTCGCCGAAGCCGGACCACTCGCCGGTCAGCTTGACCGGCGCCAGCGCCTGCACCTGCGGGACCACGGTCAGCAGGTCGTGGGAGGTGAACGCCCGGGACAGCTCGCACAGCCCGAACGGGTCGGCCAGCCGCAGCTGCAGCGGCCCGAGCGGATAGCGTCCGCGCAGGTCGGAGCGGACCCGGTAGGAGACCTCGCGGTAGCCGCGCGGCTCGACCCGGTCCAGCGCGAAGCGCGGACGCGGCCCCAGCACGTAGGGGACCCGGTCCTCCAGCAGCAGCAGGCCGGTCGGCACCCGGGAGATGTTGTCGACCCGCAGATGGACCCGCGCCTCCTGCCCGGCCGGGATCCGCGACGGCGTCAGCCGCCGTCCGCTGGCCACCCGGTACCGGGTGCGCACCAGCGCGCCGACGCTGACCAGCGGCAGCACGGCCAGCAGCACGCCCACCCGCATCAGCGCGAACTCGCCCAGCAGGTAGGCGCAGAGGACCGCGGTCAGCCCGGCGGCCAGGAACGAGCGACCACGCGTGGTCAGCCCGCTGAGCGCCTGGCGGACCGTGTCCTTCCGCTGGGGGTCGCTGCTCTCCGGGCCTCCCGGGCCTCCCGGGCCTCCGGGCCCTCGTGGTCCTCTCGGCACTGGGGAACCGGCCGTCGGCACGCTCAGCGCCCCCGCGTGTACTGCGGCAACGGCTGCGTCAGGACGAGGTCCTGGACCACGTCCTCCGGCGTGCGGCGGCCGAGCTGGGTCTCGGCGGTGGGCAGCACCCGATGGGCCAGCACCGGGACGGCCAGCCGCTGGATGTCGTCGGGGATGACGTAGGTGCGCCCGTCGAGTGCAGCGGCGGCGCGGGCGGCGCGCAGCAGGTGCAGGGTGGCCCGGGGCGAGGCGCCGAGGCGCAGCTCCGGGCTGGTCCGGGTGGAGCCGACCAGGGCCACGGCGTAGCGGCGCAGCTCGTCGGCCACGTGGACCCCGCGGACGATCCCGATCAGCTTGAGCACGTCGTCGGTGTGCGCGACGGGCTCCAGGTCGGCCAGCGGCGAGACGCCGCCGTGGACGTCGAGCATCTTCAACTCGGCGTCGGGGCTGGGGTAGCCGAGGGAGATCCGGGCCATGAAGCGGTCGCGCTGGGCCTCGGGGAGGGGGTAGGTGCCCTCCATCTCGATCGGGTTCTGGGTGGCCACCACCATGAACGGCGCGGGCAGCTGATAGCTGGTGCCGTCGACGGTGACCTGACGCTCCTCCATCGACTCCAGCAGCGCCGACTGGGTCTTGGGCGAGGCGCGGTTGATCTCGTCGCCGACCACGATCTGGGCGAAGATCGCGCCGGGCTTGAACTCGAACTCGCGGCGGTTCTGCTCGAAGATGCTGGTGCCGGTGATGTCCGAGGGCAGCAGGTCCGGGGTGAACTGGATCCGGCGGACCGTGCAGTCGATCGATCGGGCGAGCGCCTTGGCCAGCATGGTCTTGCCGACGCCGGGCACGTCCTCGATCAGCAGGTGGCCCTCGGCCAGCAGCACCGTCAGCGCCAGCTGGACCGCCTCGGGCTTGCCCTCCAGGACGCTCTCCACGGAGGCCCGGATCCGGCCGACCACGGCGTCGAGCTCGGCGAGCACAGCGCCGGACGACGGCTGTCCCTGCTGGTCGACACCGCTGCGTTCGTCGAAGGTCGTCACCCGGCTGCTCCTCGTACCGTCCGCCCGTTTGTGTCCCCGCACGGGCCGTCGCCTGCCCCGCCGGGGGCAGGGGCACGGGCCCGCTTGAGACGCATTGTTCCCTGCGCCGGGCGTTTACGTCACTCGACTGGCTGACATGCGGTGATTTGCCGTAAAGATCGGGTGGCCGGGCCCGCCGAGGACGTCCGGGGCGGGCCACGCGACGGGCCACGTGACAGGTCGCGTCGGACCGGGCGCCGGGCACGCTCGGACGCTGGGGGCGTGTTCCGGCGTGGCGCGCGCCCCTGACCTTCCGGGGCAGCGGTCCTGACCAGGGGTTTCTGGGTTCACTCGGACGGGGGGTCGGCCGCGCCGTTCGATTGACCAGGGGGAGCCGTGGAGTAGAGTGACGCCACGTCGAGGGAGTGTCGGACGGGACGCTCCGTACGTTGATCAGGGCCCGTACCTTCCGGCCTCCACCCGCTCGACACCCGCACGTGGTTGCTGCCCGCTGACGCCCCTTCCCCGGCGCCAGACGGCTCTTCCCTCGCGGGCGAGCGGGCGGGGACCAGTAGGCGCGGGCCACTTGCAGAGAGGCCCGAGGTAAGCAGGTCATGAGCTCCGCCGCGGACAACGCGAAGCACGTCCCGGTGATGCTGCGGCGCACCCTCGAGATGCTGGCCCCGGCGCTGCGCGCCCCCGGCGCGGTCGTGGTCGACGCGACGCTGGGCCTGGGCGGCCACAGCGAGGCGCTGCTGCGCGAGTTCCCCGAGGTCCGGCTGGTTGCCACCGACCGCGACCCGGCCGCGCTCCGGCTGGCGGGCGAGCGGCTGGCCCCCTTCGGCGACCGGGCCACCCTGGTGCACGCCGTCTACGACGAGATCCCCGAGGTGCTGGAGCGGCTCGGTATCGAGCAGATCCACGGCGCGCTCTTCGACCTCGGCGTCTCCAGCATGCAGTTGGACGAGGCCGACCGCGGTTTCGCCTACGCGCAGGACGCGCCGCTGGACATGCGGATGGACCAGACCGTCGGGATCAGCGCGGCGGAGGTCCTCAACACCTACTCCCACGGGGAGTTGGCGCGGATCCTCAAGGTGTACGGGGAGGAGCGCTTCGCCGGGAAGATCGCCTCGGCGGTCCTGCGCGAGCGCGAGAAGGAACCGTTCAGCAACAGCGCGCGTCTGGTGGATTTGGTGCGCAACTCGATCCCCGCGGCGACGCGGCGGACCGGCGGCAACCCCGCCAAGCGCACCTTCCAGGCCCTGCGGATCGAGGTCAACGGGGAGCTGACCGTGCTGGAG
Source organism: Streptacidiphilus sp. MAP5-3 (assembly GCF_041262505.1). Lineage (NCBI taxonomy): Bacteria > Bacillati > Actinomycetota > Actinomycetes > Kitasatosporales > Streptomycetaceae > Streptacidiphilus > Streptacidiphilus sp. MAP5-3. The sequence continues at coordinate 137,669 of NZ_JBGCCL010000005.1, read as the reverse complement.
CGTGCCATTCCGGGAGCGCTCGCCACCTTGGCAGTGGGCGGACGGATCGCCGTGTTCTCGTACCACTCGCTGGAGGACCGCCTGGTGAAGGGGTTCTTCACGGAGGCCGCGGCCACCAACGCGCCGCCCGGACTGCCGGTCGTCCCGGAGGAGTACCAGCCCCGGTTCAAGCTGCTGACGCGAGGCGCGGAGCTGCCGACCGAGGAAGAGATCGCGGAGAACCGGCGCGCCACGCCCGCGCGGCTGCGGGGGGCGGAGAGAATCCGGGAACGCGTCGGGTCGTGAACGGACCGGCCGTGCCGGATGAGGGTCGAGTGCGTCGAGGGAGTGCGTGCAGGTGGCAGTCGGGAGGGGAACGGCGCGATCCCGGAGCGTCCGCGCCGGGCGCGGTCCGTTCGCGCTGCTGGTGATACTGCTGCTGTCGGGCGGTCTGATCGCGCTGTTGATGCTCAACACCGCCGTCAGCCAGGGGTCGTTCACGCTCTCCCAGCTCCAGCAGCACACCACGTCGCTGCAGAACGAGCAGCAGGGGCTGCAGCAGCAGATCGACGGGTGGTCCGCGCCGGAGGCGCTGGCCGCACGCGCCCGCGGCCTCGGCATGGTGCCCGGCAGCAACCCCGCGTTCCTGATGGACAACGGCCAGGTCCTCGGCAGCTCTCCGGCCCCGCTGGTCGGCCCGCCGCCGTCACCGACCCCGTCGCCGACCCCGTCCGCACCGGCTTCTGCGCCCGCGTCAGCTTCCGCCACGGCCAAGCCGTCCGGTACGGGCACACCGTCCGGCGGCGCCCGGACGACCTCGCACGACGCGGCCAGGAACAGCACCGGGACCGGCTCCGGCACCGGAACGGTCAAGCCGAAGCCGAGCGCCCACCCGCGCACGACCCCGCCCGCAGGCGACTGACGGAGTGATCTGACGATGCCTCAGCCTCCTCGCGACCGTGACCGCAGCTCCCGCGACCGTGACCCGCGCGACCGCGCGCCGCGTCCCTCCCGGGACGCGCGTCCCGTGCGCCCGGCGCGTCCGTCCCGTCCGGACCAGGCCCGCCGTCCGGCGGCCGGGAGCGGCGGAGTCCCCAAGGCGCGTGCGGCCGGGGCCGGTTCCCGCGGCAACAGCGCCAACGGGAGCAGGAACGGCAGCGGCGGCGGACACCCGCGTCCGCCCGTGCCGCGAGCCGGTGCGCGCGGGCCCGCCGGGGCGGCGACGCTGCAGCTGGGCGAGCCGCGCAAGCGGCTGCGGTTCCTGCTGATCGCGCTCGGGACGGTCTTCGCGCTCTTCCTGGGCCGGCTGGTCCAGCTCCAGTTCCTCGACTCGACCGCGCTGGCGGCCGAGGCCTCGGCCAACCGGTACGTGACCGTCCCGCTGACCGCGCAGCGCGGCGCCATCACCGACGGCAACGGCAACGTCCTGGCGACCACCGTCACCGCCTACGACATCACCGCCGACCCGACCATGCTCACGCCCCAGCAGCTGCACACCACCGACGGCCCCCGGGCCGCCGCCGCGCTGCTCGCCCCGATCCTGGGCATGGACCAGACGACGCTTACGACGCTGCTGACGGCGAAGAACCCCACGACGGACATGTACCGGCTGATCGCCAAGCAGCAGTCGCCGCAGGTCTGGACGCAGATCTCCAACCTGTCGAACCAGTTGGCGAACAGCGCCTCCTCCGGGCACTGCCTGACCGAGAACCTGCTGGCCCAGAAGGCCGGCGACAGCGGCCGGGTCGACGACGCCTGCGCCAACCCGCTGGCGTCGATCTTCCGCGCCCGCGACGACAAGCGCGTCTACCCGGAGGGCGACCTCGCCGCCAACGTCATCGGCTTCGTCAACGCCGCGGGCGTCGGCTCCGGCGGCCTGGAGGAGCAGTTCCAGTCGCAGCTGCGGGGCACCGACGGCAACGAGGTCTACGCCCAGGCCAACGGCCGCGAGGTGCCGACCGCCGAGGGGCAGCACGAGACCGCGGCGATCCCCGGCTCGAACATCAAGCTGACGCTGAACAGCGACATCCAGTGGGAGGCGCAGCAGCAGCTCTCCGCCCAGGTCGCCGCCTCGCACGCGCTCGGCGGCTACGTCATCGTCCAGGACGTCACCAACGGCCGGATCCTGGCCATGGCCACCGCGCCGACCTTCAACCCCAACGACCTGGCCCACGCCGACCCGAACGCCATCGGCAACACCGCCCTCAGCGACGCCTACGAGCCGGGCTCGGTCAGCAAGCTGATGACCATGTCCGCCGTGATCCAGCAGAACGTGGCGACGCCGCAGACCCATGTGACGGTGCCGGGAGCACTGCCCCGGGACGGGACGGTCTTCCACGACGACGTCGCCCACGGCACCGAGCAGCTGACGCTGAACGGCGTGCTGGCGCAGAGCTCCAACATCGGGACCATCCTGGCCGCCGAGCATCTGGGCAGCACCCAGGCGCAGGCGAACCAGGTCCTCTACGACTACCTGACCAAGTTCGGCATCGGCCAGCCGAGCGGACTGAACTTCCCCGGCGAGTCCCCGGGCATCCTGCCGCCGCCGGGCCAGTGGAACGCGTCGCAGCAGTACACCATCCCCTTCGGCCAGGGCCTGTCCGTCAACGCGTTGCAGACCACCTCGGTGTACTCGACCATCGCCAACGGCGGGGTCCGGGTCGCGCCGACGCTGGTCGAGGGCATCACCGGACCGGACGGTGTGTACACCCCGGCGCCCGCGCCCGCGACCACCCGGGTGGTCAGCACGCAGACCGCCAGGACGGTGGCGCAGATGCTGCAGTCGGTCGTCGGCAGCGAGGAGGGGACCGGCACCATGGCGCAGATCCCCGGCTACCTGGTCGCGGGCAAGACCGGTACCGCCAACCGCGCCACGGCCCACGGCTACAGCGGCTACACCGCCTCGTTCATCGGCTTCGCGCCCGCCGACAAGCCGCGGATCACCGTCTCCTGCGTGATCCAGGGACCGGTCGGCGCCCACTACGGCGGCGAGCTGTGCGGCCCGGTCTTCAAGCAGGTGATGGAGTTCTCGCTGAAGACGCTCGACGTGCCCCCGACCGGCGGGGCCCCGGCCGACCTCCCGGTCAACTGGTGAGGGGCCGATCATGACGACAGGAGTGACAGCAGCAGCACCGCCAGCAGCGGTGACGGTGACGGCATGTACACGTGGGGGGTCCCGGCAGGCGACACGAAGGATGGCGATACCCTCATGAACGGCACGGACAGCGGCATGGACATGCGGACGAGCTCCCGACTTGGCCCCGAGAGCACAGGTACGGGTAACCTCACCGCCGTGCCAACTCGTGATCAGTCCCCACTCCGCCCCCGCAACACCACCGGGCTCACGCTTGCCCAGGTAGGGGCGCTGCTCGGGCTGGACGACGCGGACCGGGCACCCGCCGACGGCGCCGCAGCCGTGGCGGTGACCGGCATCACCCACGACTCCCGTGCCGTCCGTCAGGGCGACATCTACGCCGCTCTTCCGGGCGCCCACGTCCACGGCGCCGACTTCGCCGCCCAGGCTGCCGCCGCGGGCGCGGTCGCGGTGCTCACCGACGAGGCCGGGGCCGAGCGCGCCGCCGACTGCGGCGTCACGCTGCTGGTCGTGCCGCAGCCGCGCTCCCGGGTCGGCGAGCTGGCCGCCGCGATCTACGGCAACGCCGCCGAGCAGCTGCTCACCATCGGCGTCACCGGAACCAGCGGCAAGACCACCACGGCGTATCTGATCGAAGGCGCGCTGCTGGGCGCCGGCCGCACGCCCGGTCTGCTCGGCACCGTCGAGATGCGCGTCGGCGAGACCCGGATCAAGAGCGAGCGGACCACCCCCGAGGCCACCGACCTGCACGCGGTGCTCGCGATGATGCGCGAGGCCGGTGCGGACGCCGTCGCCATGGAGGTCTCCAGCCACGCCCTGGTCTTCGGCCGGGTCGACGGCGTCGTCTACGACGTCGCGGTCTTCAACAACCTCACGCCCGAGCACCTCGACTTCCACCCGGACATGGACGACTACTACCGGGCTAAGGCGCAGCTGTTCACCGCGCGTCGCTCCCGGCTGGGCGTCGTCAACATCGACGACCGCTGGGGCCGCCGTCTGGCCGCCGAGGCCGAGGTGCCCGTGGTGACCTACTCCGCGGAGGGCGAGCCGAGCGCCGACTGGCGCGCCGAGCAGGTCCAGCTGGGCCACGCCGGCTCGCACTTCCGCGTCGTCGGCCCGGACGGACAGTCCGCCGACGCCTCCTCGCCGCTGCCGGGCCCGTTCAACGTCGCCAACGCGCTGGCCGCCATCGCCGCCGCCGTGACCGCCGGACTGCCGCTGGAGGCGGCCGTCGCCGGGGTCGCCTCGGTGCCGGGCGTGCCGGGCCGGATGGAGCAGGTCGAGGCTGGACAGCCGTACCTGGCTGTGGTCGACTACGCGCACAAGCCGGACGCCCTGGAGGGCGCGCTGCGCTCGCTGCGCGAGGTCACCAAGGGCCAGGTCCACGTCGTCGTCGGCTGCGGCGGTGACCGGGACCCGTTCAAGCGCGGCCCGATGGGCGCCATCGCCGCCCGTTACGCCGACACCGCCGTGCTGACCAGCGACAACCCGCGTACGGAGGACCCGCTGGCGATCCTCCACGCGATGCTGGCCGGTGCGGTCGAGGTGCCCGAGGCGGAGCGCGGCGCGGTCCTGGTCGAACCGGACCGGGCCCGGGCGATCGCCGCCGCGGTCGCACGTGCGCACGCGGGCGACTCGATCCTGGTGGCCGGCAAGGGCCACGAGGTCGGTCAGTACGCGAAGGGGGAGGTCCGGCCGTTCGACGACCGGATCGTGCTGCGTGACGCGATCACCGAGGCCGGCGCAGCCGCCGGCACCGTTCACACCCCCGCCAGGGACATCGAGGAGTAGAGCCAACGTGATCCCCCTGACCCTCGCGGAGGTGGCCGAGGCCACCGGAGGGAAGCTCGCCGACACGCCAGACCCGCAGACGCGGGTGACCGGCCCCGTCGTGCACGACTCGCGCCAGATCCTGCCCGGCGCGCTGTTCGTGGCGGTGGCCGGCGAGCGCGTCGACGGACACGACTTCGCCGAGCGCGCCGTGACGGAGCAGGGCGCGGCCGCCGTGCTCGCCACCCGCCCGGTCGGCGTCCCGGCCGTCGTCGTCGACGACGTGCAGGACGCCCTGGCCAAGCTGGCCCACGCCGTCTCGCTGCGGCTGACGGACACCACCGTCGTCGCGCTCACCGGATCGACCGGCAAGACCAGCACCAAGGACCTGATCGCCCAGGTGCTCGGCACCAAGGGCCGCACCGTCTACACCGAGGGCTCCTTCAACAACGAGATCGGCTTCCCGCTGACCGTGCTGAAGGCGGAGCAGGACACCGAGTTCCTGGTGCTGGAGATGGGCGCGCGTGGCAAGGGTCACATCGCCGAGCTCTGCGGGATCACCCGACCGAGGATCGGCCTGGTCATCAACGTCGGCACCGCGCACCTGGGCGAGTTCGGCAGCCGCGAGGGCATCGCCGAGGCCAAGGGCGAGCTGGTCGAGTCGCTGCCCGCCGAGGGAACGGCCGTGCTGAACGGCGACGACCCGATGGTGCGGGGCATGGCCCCGCGGACCGCGGCGCGCGTCGTCCGGTACGGCGAGGCGGCGGACGCGACCGTGCGGGCGAGCGATGTCCGTTTCGACGAGCTGCAGCGGGCCTCGTTCACCTTGAGCACACCCACCGGTTCCGCACAGGTGACTCTGAGGCTCTACGGTGAGCACCACGTGAGCAACGCCCTCGCCGCCGCCGCGGTCGCGACCGAGTGCGGCATGGACGTCGAGCAGATCGCCGCCGCGCTGAGCGGAGCCGGAAGCCTGTCCAAGTGGCGGATGGAGCTGACGGAGCGTCAGGACGGCGTCACTGTGATCAACGACGCCTACAACGCCAATCCCGACTCGATGCGGGCCGCCCTGCGCGCGCTCGCCGCGATCGGCGGGAGAGGCCCCGAGGCACGCCGTACCTGGGCGGTCCTCGGGGAGATGCGGGAACTCGGCGAGGACTCCCTCACCGAGCACGATGCCGTGGGCCGGCTCGCGGTCCGGCTGAACATCGCCCAGCTGGTGGCGGTGGGCGGCCGGGAGGCGGCCTGCATGGAGCTTGGCGCGAGGAACGAAGGTTCGTGGGGTGAGGAATCGGTGCTGGTGCCCGACGCGGATAGCGCGATCGAGCTGCTGCGTGAACAGGTCCGGCCGGGGGACGTGGTCCTGGTGAAGGCGTCCCGTTCGGTCGGTCTGGAGAGGGTCGCCGCAGCCCTGCTGACGCAGCACGCGTCGGCCGCCGGCGCGGGGGAGGCTGGTCGTTGATGAAGGCGATCCTCTTCGCAGCCGCGATCGGCCTGTTCTTCTCGCTGGTCGGCACCCCGATCCTGATCCGGATCCTGGCCCGCCACGGCTACGGCCAGATGATCCGCGACGACGGCCCGCAGGCGCACCACAGCAAGCGCGGTACGCCCACCATGGGCGGTATCGCCTTCATCCTGGCGACGCTGATCGCGTACGTGCTGACGCACGTGATCATGGGCACCGAGTTCACCGTCTCCGGTCTGCTGGTGCTCTTCCTCTTCGCGGGCATGGGCCTGGTCGGCTTCCTCGACGACTACATCAAGATCGTCAAACAGCGCTCGCTCGGCCTCCGGGCCAAGGCCAAGATGGCCGGACAGCTGATCGTCGGCATCGTCTTCGCGGTGGCCGCGCTGCGCTTCCCGGACCCGGCGGGCACCACCCCGGCGTCCACCAAGCTCTCCTTCGTGACCGACTTCGGCTGGTCGCTCGGCCCGGTGCTGTTCGCCGTCTGGGCGCTGTTCATGATCCTCGCCATGTCCAACGGCGTGAACCTGACAGACGGCCTGGACGGTCTGGCGACCGGCGCCTCGGTGATGGTCTTCGGCGCCTACGTCTTCATCGGCATCTGGGAGTACGGCCAGACCTGCGGTTCCGCTGCGACCGCCGGCCCCAACTGCTACCAGGTCCGCGACCCGCTCGACCTGGCCGTGGTCGCCGCCGCGCTGATGGGCGCCTGCTTCGGCTTCCTGTGGTGGAACACTTCGCCCGCCAAGATCTTCATGGGCGACACCGGCTCGCTGGCCCTCGGCGGCGCGCTGGCCGGTCTGGCGATCTGCTCCCACACCGAGATGCTGCTGGCGATCCTCGGCGGCCTCTTCGTGCTGATCACCCTCTCCGTGATCATCCAGGTCAGTTCGTTCCGGCTCACCGGCAGGCGCGTGTTCAAAATGGCGCCACTCCAGCACCACTTCGAACTGAAGGGCTGGTCGGAAGTCCTGATCGTGGTCCGTTTCTGGATCATCCAGGGCCTGTGCGTCGCAGTGGGCCTCGGCCTCTTCTACGCTGGCTGGGTCACCTCCTGACCGAGGCCTGATCGAGGGAGACTGAGAGTGGTGGGGCGATGAACTGGGAGAAGCTGAGGGTCACTGTCGCGGGGCTGGGTGTCTCCGGCGTACCGGCGGCCAAGGTGCTGCACGGGCTCGGCGCGGTGGTCACCGTCGTCGACGGCGGCGACGGTCCACGTCAGCAGGCCCAGGCCGAGGAGTTGCGCGAGCTGGGCGTCACCGTCCGGCTCGGCGACGGCGACTCGCTCCCGGACGAGACCGAGCTGATCGTCACCGCCCCCGGCTGGCCGCCCTACTCGCCGCTCTTCCAGGCGGCGGAGAAGCTGGACATCCCGGTCTGGGGCGACGTCGAACTCGCCTGGCGGCTCCGCCGTCCGCACCCGGCCACGGGTGAGCCCGCGCCGTGGCTCGCCATCACCGGCACTAACGGCAAGACGACGACCGTGCGCATGCTCGCCTCGATCCTGACCGCGGCGGGCAAGCGGACGGCCGCCGTCGGCAACGTCGGCGTCTCCGTGCTGGACGCGGTGCTGGCCGAGGAGCCGTACGACGTGCTGGCGGTGGAGCTTTCCAGCTACCAGCTGCACTGGGCGCCCAGCGTCCACCCGTACTCGGCGGTCGTCCTCAACATCGCCCCGGACCACCTCGACTGGCACGGCTCGATGGAGGCCTACGCGGCCGACAAGGGCCGGATCTACGAGGGCAACGTCGTCGCCTGCGTCTACAACGTCGCCGACCCCGCGACCGAGCACCTGGTGCGCGAGGCGGAGGTCGAGGAGGGCTGCCGCGCCGTCGGATTCACCCTCGGCACCCCGGCCCTGGCCCAACTCGGCGTCGTCGACGGCCTGCTGGTCGACCGCGCGTTCATCCCCGACCGTCGGCACGCGGCCGCCGAGCTGGCCTCCGTCGAGGACGTCCAGCCGAGCGCCCCGCACAACATCGCCGACGCGCTGGCGGCTGCCGCGCTGGCGCGGGCGTACGGGGTCGAGCCGCGCGCGGTCCGTGACGGCCTGCGGGCCTTCCGCCCGGACGCGCACCGGATCGCCTTTGTCGCGGAGGTGGACGGCGTCGCGTACGTCGACGACTCCAAGGCCACGAACCCGCACGCGGCGGCCGCCTCGCTGGCGGCGTACGAGTCGGTCGTCTGGATCGCGGGCGGCCTCGCCAAGGGCGCGGACATGGACGACCTCGTGGCGGTCGCCGCGTCCCGGCTGCGGGCAGCGGTGTTGATGGGCGCGGACCGCGCCGTCATCCGGCAGGCCCTGGAGCAGCACGCTCCGCACGTCCCGGTCTTCGAACTGCCCGACGGGGTGGTCGGCGCGGCGGCGATGGACGCCGTCGTCAGCGCGGCGGCGGGGTTCGCCGAGAGCGGCGACACGGTGCTGCTTGCACCTGCGTGCGCGTCGATGGACATGTTCACCAACTACGGCGAGCGGGGAGATCTCTTCGCAGCTGCGGTGCACGCACTTTAGGCAAGAGGGACGCTGCACTACCTGGGGGCGCGGGGAACTGCGCGACAAGCCACCCAGGGCAGTTGGTCCTCAATGTGCAGGGCCGTCCACACAGGGTGGTTTCTCGCGCAGTTCCCCGCGCCCCTGACGTTTGCAACTCACCCATGTGCCTTACGCGTCTGCCCTGCTCCGACCCGGTAGGGTCTGTCCTCGTTGATTGACCAGGGGAGAGGACCACCGCAGTGCCACGGACCGGTGTCACGGAGGGGCCGGTGGAGGCGTCCGTCGCCACCTTCCGGTCCTACAGCCGGTTCGGCAGTCTGCAGCGCGCCCTGCACCGCTTCAAGCGGGGCCTGGAGCGGCCGTTGACGCCGTATTACCTGATCCTCGGGTCCTCCGCGCTGATTCTGATCCTCGGTCTGACGATGGTGTTCTCCGCCTCGCAGATCCAGGCGCGCCTGGACGGGCTGCCCTTCGACTACTACTTCAAGAAGCAGCTCATCTCCATCGTGATAGGCGCGGGCCTGATGTACCTGGCCGTCCGCCTGCCCACGAAGTCGATCCGGGCGCTGGCCTACCCGCTGCTGCTCTTCGTCATCGTGCTGCTCTTCGCCGTCATGGTGCCGGGCATCGGCGTCTCCGTGAACGGCAACCGGAACTGGATCCGGCTGGGCGGCTTCTTCCAGATCCAGCCCTCCGAGTTCGCCAAGCTCGCGCTCGTGCTCTGGGCGGCGGATCTGCTCACTCGTAAACAGCAGATGAAGACTCTCAACGAGTGGAAGCACCTGCTGATCCCGCTCGTCCCGGTCGGACTGCTGCTGCTCGCACTCGTCCTCGCGGGCGGCGACATGGGCACGGCCATGATCATCTGCGCCCTGCTCTTCGGCCTGCTGTGGATGGCCGGTGCGCCGACGCGCCTGTTCAGCGCCACCTCGCTGCTCGCGCTGCTGGCCAGCGCGGCCCTCATCATCACCGTGCCGCACCGGCTCAGCCGGCTCTCCTGCATCGGAGCCACCCAGGTCGGCCCGGCCGACTCCTGCTTCCAGGCGGTCCACGGCGTGTGGGCGCTGGCCTCCGGCGGACTGTTCGGGACCGGACTGGGCGCCAGCGTGGAAAAATGGGGTCAACTTCCGGAGCCGCACACCGACTTCATCTTCGCGGTGACCGGTGAAGAACTCGGGCTGGCGGGGACCGTGTCCGTCCTCGTTCTCTTCGCGGCACTAGGGTATGCGGGTATCCGCGTGGCCGTACGCACGAGGGACCCGTTCATCAGGTACGCAGCGGGAGGCGCCACCACCTGGATCATGGCTCAGGCCGTGATCAACATTGGTGCGGTGCTGGGACTACTGCCCATCGCGGGCGTCCCGCTCCCGATGTTCTCCTATGGCGGTTCCGCGTTGCTGCCGACCATGTTCGCGGTCGGCATGCTGCTCTGCTTCGCACGCAGCGAGCCGGCTGCGAAGGCGGCCCTGGCCGCACGGAGCAAGCGCAAGGGAAACAAGCAGGCGCGGCGTCGGTTCCTCCGGCGACCCCACAAGGAGCGGTGAATTTCGGTGCATGTCGTACTCGCCGGCGGTGGCACCGCCGGGCATATCGAGCCCGCACTCGCGTTGGCTGACGCGCTGCGGCGTAACGACCCGACGGTCGGCATCACCGCACTCGGCACCTCGCAGGGCCTGGAGACCAGGCTGGTTCCGGAGCGCGGCTACGAGCTCGCGCTGATCCCCAAGGTCGCGCTTCCGCGCAAGCCCACCGGTGACCTGATCACCCTGCCGGGCCGCCTCCGCAACACCGTCAAGGCGGTGCAGGACGTGCTGGACCGGACCAAGGCGGACGTGGTTGTCGGCTTCGGCGGCTACGTCTCCATGTCCGCCTACTTCGCGGCCAAGCGCAGCGGCGTGCCGATCGTGATCCACGAGGCCAACGCCCGCCCCGGCGTGGCCAACAAGATCGGCTCCCGGTACACCGACTACGTCGCCGTGGCCACGCCGGACAGCAAGTTCCAGAAGGCTCGCTACATCGGCATCCCGCTGCGGCACACCATCGCCACCCTGGACCGCGGCCTGGCCCGTCCGCAGGCGCGGCAGTACTTCGGCCTGGAGCAGAACCTGCCGACGCTGCTGGTCTCCGGCGGCTCGCAGGGCGCACGTCGGCTCAACGAGACGATCCAGACCGTCGCGCCGCGGCTGCAGCAGTACGGCGTGCAGATCCTGCACGCGGTGGGCCCGAAGAACGAGCTGCCGCCCGTCGTCGAGCAGCCGGGCATGCCGCCCTACCGGGTGCTGCCGTACCTGGACCGGATGGATCTCGCCTACGCCGCCGCCGACCTGATGCTCTGCCGGGCCGGCGCGATGACCGTGGCCGAGCTGGCCGCCGTCGGCCTGCCGGGCGCGTTCGTCCCGCTGCCGATCGGCAACGGCGAGCAGCGGCTCAACGCCCAGCCTGTGGTCCGCGCGGGCGGCGGCCTGCTCGTCGACGACGCCGAGCTGACCCCGGACTGGGTGCTGCAGCAGCTGCTGCCGGTGCTCACCGACCCGCAGCGGCTGTGGCAGATGAGCCAGTCCGCCGCCGAGTTCGGCCGCCGTGACGCGGACCAGCTGTTGGCCCAGATGGTGTACGAGGCCGTCGACGCGCACCGGGGGAGCGGCCGCCGTCGTGACTGACAGCGCGCTGGAGGCCGAGGAGGAGCGGGAGGGCGAGTTCGGCGACGAACGACCGCCTCTCCCGAAGCTGCGGCTGTCGCGACGCGGCATCGCGGTGATCTGCCTGCTGGTCGCCGCGCTGCTCGGCGGCGTGGTCTGGCTGGTCTGGTTCTCCTCGGTCTTCGACGTGCGGACGGTCGGCGTCAGCGGCACCCGGGTGGTGACGGACGGTCAGGTACTCCAGGCCGCCCAGGTCCCGCTGGGCGGCCCGCTGGAGCAGGTGGACACGGGCGCGATCGAGTCGCGCATCGAGAAGGCGCTGCCGCGCGTGGCCCACGCGGACGTGTCCACCTCCTGGCCGCACACGGTCCGTATCGTGGTGACCGAGCGCGTGCCGGTCGCCTCGGTGCGTGCCGCGGACGGGGGCTACACACTGGAGGACGCCGACGGCGTGCAGTTCGCCACGACGGCAAGGCCGTTGCCGGGCGTTCCGGTGGTCCAGCTCGCGCTCGGCGCCGCGGGCAGGGGCGCGCTGGCCGACTTCCCGCAGGCGGTCCTCGTGTCCGGCGCGGTGGAGGTCGCCAAGTCGCTGCCCGCGCCGATCGCCGAGCAGACGCAGCAGGTTGTCGTCCACTCCTACGACGACATCGAACTGACCCTCAGTTCCGGGGCCACGGTCTACTGGGGAAGTCCGGACCAGAGTGCGCGCAAGGCGGTCGTGCTCAACGCCCTGATGAAGCAGGCGTCCAAGGGATACGACGTGAGCGCACCGACAGATCCGGCGCTGCGTTCCTGAGCGTCCGGAACTCGGGTGGGCAGTGAGGGTCTTGACGGGCTGTCGGGATCTCCCTGACCCTTAGTGACCCCCGAGTACGCGCTCGGACCTTTGATCACATAGGCTCACAAGAAAAAAGTTGTTGCTCGGCGTGTCCATTGAACCGGCATGCTCGGAGACCTAGTGTCCTAGTGACACTGGATAATGCAGCAGTGACATAGCATTAACTCTAAACCTAATGTTTAGGGTTCGGGTCGGGAGCGTCGGGAGCACCGCCCCTTCGGTACAGGACATCCGAGGCGAGAGGCCTTCGACGTGGCAGCACCCCAGAACTACCTCGCAGTCATCAAGGTCGTCGGCATCGGCGGCGGTGGCGTGAACGCCATCAACCGGATGATCGAGGTCGGGCTCAAGGGCGTCGAGTTCATCGCGATCAACACCGATGCCCAGGCCCTGCTGATGAGCGACGCCGACGTGAAGCTGGACGTGGGCCGCGAGCTCACCCGGGGCCTCGGCGCCGGAGCCAACCCCGAGGTCGGCCGCAAGGCCGCCGAGGACCACCGCGAGGAGATCGAGGAGGTCCTCAAGGGGGCCGACATGGTCTTCGTGACGGCGGGTGAGGGCGGCGGCACCGGCACGGGTGGCGCACCGGTCGTGGCCAACATCGCCCGTTCGCTCGGCGCACTGACCATCGGTGTCGTGACGCGCCCGTTCACCTTCGAGGGCCGCCGTCGCGCCAACCAGGCGGAGGACGGCATCGCGCAGCTGCGTGAGGAGGTCGACACGCTGATCGTGATCCCGAACGACCGCCTGCTGTCCATCTCGGACCGCCAGGTGAGCGTGCTGGACGCGTTCCGCTCGGCCGACCAGGTGCTGCTCTCCGGTGTCCAGGGCATCACAGACCTGATCACCACGCCGGGTCTGATCAACCTCGACTTCGCCGACGTCAAGTCGGTGATGAGCGGCGCGGGTTCCGCGCTGATGGGCATCGGCTCGGCGCGCGGCGAGGACCGCGCGAAGGCCGCAGCGGTGATGGCGATCTCCTCGCCGCTGCTGGAGGCGTCCATCGACGGTGCGCGCGGCGTGCTGCTCTCCATCTCCGGCGGCTCGGACCTCGGCCTGTTCGAGATCAACGAGTCCGCCCAGCTGGTCAGCGAGGCGGCGCACCCCGAGGCGAACATCATCTTCGGTGCGGTCATCGACGACGCCCTCGGCGACGAGGTCCGTGTCACGGTCATCGCGGCCGGTTTCGACGGCGGCCAGCCGACCCCGATCGTCCGCGAGCCGGTCGTGCGCAGCACGAGCAACGCGGACCGGCCGGCGTCGTCGTCGTCCTCCTCGGGCCCGGAGTTCCGGGTCTCCGGCTCCACGGCGGCGGGCTCGACCGCGACCGGTCGCAGCATGCACACGCTGGGCAGCGTGCCCCGCGCGGAGGACACGCCCCGGCCGACCCCCGAGCCGACCATCCCCCCGGTCCCGCAGCAGGCCCCGCCCCGCCCGCCGTACGTCGACACGACGGCGGAGGAGCTGGACGTGCCGGACTTCCTGAAGTGAGCCTTCGCTCCCGCAGGTAGTTGCACTTTCAGGGGCGCGGGGCTCTGCTGGTTTGCGACTCCGCCGCGTGGGCGCGACAAGCCAGCTCTTTCGCTCCCGCAGGTGGTTGCACTTTCAGGGGTGCGGGGAACTGCGCGACAAGCCACCCAGTGTGGTGAGTCGCTCAGCGAGCAGGGCCATCCGCACAGGGTGGTTGCTCGCGCAGTTCCCCGCGCCCCTGTTTTCGTTCCCGTGTGCCATAAGGTGATCGCATGATCGGCCAGCGGATTGACCTGGGAAATGGTGTGCGGGTCGGGTTCTCCGACCGGTGGGGTGGGGTGAGCCCTGAGCCCTACGCCGAGCTGAATCTCGGTGGTGCCGTCGGGGACGACCCCGTCGCCGTCCGGGAGAACCGGAGGCTCGCCGCAGAGGCGCTGGGCATCGACCCCGCCGGCGTCGTCTGGATGAACCAGGTCCACGGCGCCGAAGGCTTCATCGCCACCGGTCGCCAGCCGGACGGCGAGGCGCCTTCCGTGGACGCCGTTGCCACCCGCGAGCCAGGCCTCGCGCTCGCCGTGCTCACGGCGGACTGCACGCCGATCCTGCTCGCCGACACCCACGTCGGCGTCCTCGGCGCCGGGCACGTCGGACGGCCGGGGCTGGCCAAGGGCGTCGCCGACACCGTCGTCGCGCTGATGCGCGACCTCGGCGCGGAGCGGATCGAGGCCGTCGTCGGGCCGAGCATCTGCGGACGCTGCTACGAAGTGCCGGACTCGCTCCGCGCGGAGGTCGCCGCGGGGACGCCGGAGGCGTACGCGGAGACCAGCTGGGGGACCCCGGCGCTGGACATTCCGGCGGGGGTCCGCGCCCAGCTCGCGCGCCAGGAAGTGACGGTGCGTCAGGTGCCGCACATCTGCACCCTCGAATCCGAGGACCACTTCTCCTACCGTCGGGCGTCCCGTACCGGACGGCTCGCGAGCTACATCTGGCTGGATGCCGACGCGAAGGCGGGTGGCGACAAGTGACAAATCTGACATCTGCGGATCGACTTGCTGAACTCCGATCAAATCTCGCCGCCGTGGAGGCCCGTATCGCCGCGGCCTGCGCCGCCGCCGGGCGTTCCCGTGACGAGGTCACGTTGGTCGTCGTCACCAAGACCTACCCCGCCTCCGACACCCGGCTCCTCGCCGAACTCGGCGTCACCGACGTGGCCGAGAACCGCGATCAGGACGCTGCGCCGAAAGCCGAGGAATGTCGGGATCTACCCCTTGAATGGCATTTCGTCGGCCAATTGCAGACCAACAAAGTCCGTTCGGTTCTCCGCTACGCCGACCGGGTGCATTCCGTGGATCGACTCCGGCTTGTCCAGGCGCTGTCGGCAGAAGTGGTCAAATCCGGACGTTCTGAACTCGGTTGTCTGATCCAGGTGGGTCTGGAATCGGAAACTCCGGAGGGCGCCCACCGTGGCGGAGTCCCACCGAGTGAGGTCGACACCCTGGCCGAATCCGTAGCAGCCGCTCCTGGCTTGCGACTTGACGGTGTGATGGCCGTGGCCCCGCTGGTCGGCCCGTTCGCAGGCGACGCACACGGCGCGTTTCGGCGTCTCGCGGAAATCGCATCCCGCGTACGGGAGGCCCATCCTGCTGCCACGATGGTCTCTGCCGGGATGTCAGGAGACTTGGAAGAGGCCATTGCTGCCGGTGCGACACACGTGCGCGTCGGGACGGCGGTGCTGGGTGCGAGGTCGACGCTCCGGTAACGTCACCGGTTAGAAGATCAGACCGGAAGAACAAATCCGGACAATCAGGAATCTCCCTCGCATGACGGGGGCAGACCGTGGATCGTAGAACCGCCCCGGGCCGATCCACCACAGAGCGGAGGACAGGAGTATGGCCGGCGCGATGCGCAAGATGGCGGTCTACCTCGGTCTCGTGGAGGACGATGGTTACGACGCCCAGGGTTATGACCCTGACGACGACGACTACGGTCCCGAGCCCGAGCCGCTGCGGACCGGACGCACCGAGGAGGTGCCCCGTCCGGCTCCGGCTCCGGCTCCGGCTGCCGCGCCGGTGGCGGCCTCGGCCGTCGTCGCCCCGATGCGGGCCCCCGAACCTCGGATCGCGCCAGTGGCGTCCATCACACCCGAACGTCGACTCGCGGAGAAGAGCGCCCCGGTGATCACGTCCAAGACTGCCTCCGAGCGGGAGCCTTACCGCATCACCACGCTGCACCCGCGAACCTACAACGAGGCCCGTACCATCGGGGAACACTTCCGTGACAGCACCCCTGTGATCATGAATCTCACGGAGATGGACGACACGGACGCCAAGCGCCTCGTAGACTTCGCGGCTGGACTCGTCTTCGGGCTTCACGGCAGCATCGAGCGCGTGACGCAGAAGGTGTTCCTGCTGTCTCCTGCTAACGTCGATGTCACGGCGGAGGACAAGGCACGGATCGCCGAGGGCGGGTTCTTCAACCAGAGCTGACAGACGTGACGGGCGAGGGGAGACACGGTGAGCGTTGTATGGCAGGTGCTGTACATCGTTTTGATGTGTTTCTTCGTCCTGCTCCTGGCGCGGATGGTGATGGACTGGGTCCAGTTCTTCGCTCGCGACTGGCGGCCGGGACGGGCCATGGTCGTCCTGCTCGAAAGCATCTACACCGTCACGGACCCGCCGCTGAAACTACTGCGGCGCTGGATCCATCCGGTACGGATCGGGGGCATGGCCCTGGATCTTGCCTTCATGCTGCTGGTCATCATTGTGTTGATTTTGATCCAGGTCGTGGGGGCGCTGTGACCTACGCAGGTGCCCGGCTGTCCGACGATCACGTTGAGGTGAAGAAATGGCATTGACCCCCGAGGACGTTCGGAACAAGCAGTTCACGACCGTCCGCCTCCGCGAAGGCTATGACGAGGACGAGGTCGACGCCTTCCTCGACGAGGTCGAGGGCGAACTGACGCGTCTCCTTCGCGAGAACGAGGACCTGCGCGCCAAGTTGGCCGCCGCGACCCGCGCTGCCGCGCAGGCCCAGAACCAGCGCAAGGAGCTGCCGCAGCAGGATGCGCCGCATCCTCAGCAGCAGCAGCGCCCGGGCCCGCCCGTTCCCGCCGCCATATCCGGCCCGCCGGTCCCCGGCCAGGGCATGCCGCAGCACATGCAGCAGCAGGGGATGGGCCACCCCGGCCAGCCGCAGCTCCCGGGCGGTCAGCCCGCGCTCCCCGGCGCGCCCCAGCTTCAGGGTGCCCCGCAGCTCCCTGGTGGCCCGCAGCTGCAGCCCGCCCCGCAGATGGGCGGCCCCATGGGCGGCCACACCATCGGTGGCGGTCTGTCCCCGATGCAGCAGATGCAGCAGCCGCAGCAGATGCAGCAGATGATGCCGCAGCAGCAGAACAACGACTCCGCTGCGCGCGTCCTCGCCCTGGCCCAGCAGACCGCCGACCAGGCGATCGCCGAGGCCCGTTCCGAGGCCAACAAGCTCGTCGGCGAGGCCCGCAGCCGCGCCGAGGGTCTGGAGCGCGACGCCCGTGCCAAGGCCGACGCCCTGGAGCGGGACGCGCAGGAGAAGCACCGCGTCGCCATGGGCTCCCTGGAGTCCGCGCGCGCCACGCTGGAGCGCAAGGTCGAGGACCTGCGTGCGTTCGAGCGTGAGTACCGCACCCGCCTGAAGTCCTACCTGGAGACGCAGCTCCGTCAGCTGGAGTCCCAGGCGGACGACAGCCTGGCGCCGCCGCGCACTCCGGCCACGGCCTCGCTCCCGCCGGCTGCTCCCCTGTCCCAGCCCGCGATGAGCCCGGTCGGCGCCTCGCCGATGAGCGCCGGTGGCCCGTCGTTCGGCGGCAACCAGACCTTCGGCGGCAACCAGTCGTTCGGTGGCGGCCAGAACCAGGGCCCGTCCTTCGGCGGCAACGCGTTCCAGCCGGCCGGTGCGTCTGCTTCGCAGCCGACGCCCCCGGCGGCGATGACGCAGCCGATGGCCGCGGTCCGCCCGCAGCCCCCGCTGCAGCAGGCTCCCCAGCCGATGCGCGGGTTCCTGATCGACCAGGACGACGAGAACTAGAGTCTCGCCGCCAAGCGCAAGGCCCCCGCACCGGGAAACCGGTGCGGGGGCCTTTGCTTTGGTTTCTCGCGCGGTTCCCCGCGCGGTTCCCCGCGCCCCTCAGGCAATGGTGACTACGGCCGCCGTACCGTCGACTTCAAGGACGGTGGCGCTGTTGGTGACCAACGCCGCGTCCAGAGGGCCGAGTTGGATGTCGCCGAAGGTCGCACTGCCATCGAAGGCAACCACGAGGACCGTTCCCGACAGTGCGGTCTCCTCCGTCACGAAGGTGACGGTCGCCGAGACCGCGCCGCGGCGGGTCATGACGTTGAAGTCGACGAGCGGGCCGCCCAGCAGACGGCAGTCGGTCTTCGCGTCGCCGCTGAAGTGGAACGGCTGGAACCGCTCCGAGACGATCGTCTCGACCCCGTCGACGGTGAGGGCCATGCCCTCGCCCTGGACGATCGTGATGACACGGTCGATGCCCTCGAAGGTGGAGAACGGGCCGCCGTCCGCGACGTCGGCCAGGCTGACGCGCCAGTCGAACCCGCCCGTCCCCGACGGCGACGACGCGACCTCGCGGGTCACGCCGCCGCCGTTCTTCCAGGGACTGGCCACGCGGTCGGCCGCGCGCAGAACCTGAATGTCCGCCATGGCCGTCAGGCCTTCCGCAGCCAGAACGTGAGGCCGAGCGCCTCGTCGGTGAAGGGCGAGGCGTCCGCCCAGTCCGGCTCGCCCGCGGCGAAGTCGGTGGCGAGGACCTCGTCCGCCAGCAGCGCGCCGTGCGCGGTCAGCGCCTCCGCCGACTCGTCCGTCGAGGCGAGGTAGCGGAGCACGATCCGGTCCGAGACCTCCAGGCCGCTGTTCTTGCGGGCCTCCTGGACCTGGCGGATGGCGTCGCGGGCGACGCCTGCCAGCCGCAGCTCCGGGGTGATGTGCAGGTCGAGCGCGACGGTCGCGCCGGACTCGTTGGCGACGGCCCAGCCCTCGCGCGGGGTCTCGGTGATGATCACCTCGTCCGGCGTGAGCTCGATGGTCTCCTCGCCGACGACCACCGAGGCGGTGCCGGTGGAGCGCAGCGCGGTGGAGAGCGCGGCGGCCTCCGCCGCGGCCACCGCCTTCGCGACGTCCTGGACGCCCTTGCCGAAACGCTTGCCCAGCGCACGGAAGTTGGCCTTCGCCGTGGTGTCGACCAGCGAACCGCCGACCTCGGCCAGCGACTCCAGGGTGGTGACGTTGAGCTCTTCGGCGATCTGCGCGAGCAGTTCCTCCGGCAGTTCCTCGTAACCCTGCGCGGAGACCAGCGCGCGCGACAGCGGCTGGCGGGTCTTGACGCCGGAGTCGGCGCGCGTCGCGCGGCCGAGCTCGACCAGGCGGCGGACCAGCGTCATCTGCCGCGACAGCGCCGGGTCGATCAACGACTCGTCCGCGACCGGCCAGGTCGACAGGTGCACGGACTCCGGGGCGTCGGGGACGACCGGGACGACCAGGTCCTGCCAGACCCGCTCGGTGATGAACGGGGTCAGCGGGGCCATCAGCCGGGTGACCGTCGTCAGCGCCTCGTGCAGCGTGGCAAGTGCGGCGGGCTCGCCCTGCCAGAAGCGGCGACGGCCGCGGCGGACGTACCAGTTGCTGAGGTCGTCGACGAACGCGGAGAGCAACTTGCCCGCCCGCTGGGTGTCGTAGGCCTCCAGCGCCGCATCCACATCGCGGACCAGGGCGTTGAGCTCGCTCAGCACCCACTGGTCCAGCATCGGACGGTCGGCCGGAGCTGGGTCGTTGGCCGAAGGCGCCCAACCGGCGGTCCGGGCGTAGAGGGCCTGGAACGCGACGGTGTTCCAGAAGGTCAGCAGCGTCTTGCGCACGACCTCCTGGATGGTGCCGTGCCCGACGCGCCGCGCGGACCAGGGGGAACCACCAGCGGCCATGAACCAGCGCACCGCGTCCGCGCCGTTGGTGTCCATCAGCTCGATGGGCTCCAGGATGTTGCCCAGGTGCTTGGACATCTTGCGGCCGTCCTCGGCCAGGATGTGCCCCAGGCAGACGACGTTCTCGTACGCGGAGCGGTCGAAGACCAGCGTGCCGACGGCCATCAGCGTGTAGAACCAGCCGCGCGTCTGGTCGATGGCCTCGGAGATGAACTGTGCCGGGTAGCGCTGCTCGAACAACTCCTTGTTCTGCAGCGGGTAGCCGTACTGCGCGAACGGCATGGAGCCCGAGTCGTACCAGGCGTCGATGACCTCGGGCACGCGCACGGCCTGCTTCGCGCAGGTCGGGCAGGCGAAGGTGACGTCGTCGATGAACGGACGGTGCGGGTCGAGGTCGCTCTGGTCGCTGCCGGTCAGCTCGGAGAGCTCGGCCAGCGAGCCGACGCAGGTGAGGTGGTCGTCCACGCAACGCCAGATCGGCAGCGGGGTGCCCCAGTAGCGGTTGCGGCTCAGCGCCCAGTCGATGTTGTTGTTGAGCCAGTCGCCGAAGCGGCCGTACTTCACCGTCTCCGGGTGCCAGTTGGTGCGCTCGTTCTCGCGCAGCATGGCGTCCTTGACGGCGGTGGTGCGCACGTACCAGGACGGCTGCGCGTAGTAGAGCAGCGCGGTGTGGCAGCGCCAGCAGTGCGGGTAGCTGTGCTCGTACGGGACGTGGCGGAAGAGCAGGCCGCGGTCCTGGAGGTCCTTGGTCAGCGCCTCGTCGGCCTTCTTGAAGAAGACGCCGCCGACCAGCGGCACGCTCTCCTCGAAGGTGCCGTCGGCGCGGACCGGATTGACCATCGGCAGACCGTAGTTGCGGCAGGTCGCGAGGTCGTCGGCGCCGAACGCCGGGGCCTGGTGGACCAGACCCGTGCCGTCCTCGGTGGTGACGTACTCGGCGTTGACGACGAAGTGCGCCTCACCGTCGACGTCCACGAGGGAGAACGGCCGCTGGTAGGTCCAGCGCTCCATCTCCTTGCCGGTGAAGCGCTCGCCCGTGGTGGTCCAGCCTTCGCCCAGCGACTTCTCGACCAGCGGCTCGGCGACGACGACACGCTCGTTGCCGTCGGTGGCGACGACGTAGGTCACCTCGGGGTGGGCGGCGACGGCGACGTTTGAGACCAGCGTCCACGGCGTCGTCGTCCAGACCAGCAGCGAGGCCTTGCCTGCCAACGGGCCGCCGGTCAGCGGGAAGCGGACGTAGACGGAGGGGTCGACGACCGTCTCGTAGCCCTGGGCCAGCTCGTGGTCGGAGAGGCCGGTGCCGCAGCGCGGGCACCACGGCGCGACGCGGAAGTCCTGCACCAGCAGGCCCTTGTCGAAGATCTGCTTCAGCGACCACCACACGGACTGGATGTAGTCCGGGTCCATGGTGCGGTACGCGTCGTCCAGGTCGACCCAGTAGCCCATGCGCTGGGTCAGTCGGGTGAAGGCGTCGGTGTGCCGGGTCACCGACTCGCGGCACTTGGCGTTGAACTCGGCGATGCCGTAGGCCTCGATGTCCTGCTTGCCGGAGAAGCCGAGCTCCTTCTCGACGGCCAGCTCGACGGGCAGGCCGTGGCAGTCCCAGCCGGCCTTGCGGGCGACGTGGTAGCCCTTCATGGTCCGGAAGCGCGGGAAGACGTCCTTGAAGACGCGGGCCTCGATGTGGTGCGCGCCGGGCATGCCGTTGGCGGTCGGCGGGCCCTCGTAGAAGACCCACTCCGGGCGGCCCTCGGACTGTTCCAGGCTCCGCTGGAAGATCTTGTGGTCCTGCCAGAAGGAGAGGATCTGGTGCTCGAGCGCGGGCAGGTCGACTTGGGCGGGTACGGCGCGGTAATGCGCGGTCATGCTTCCTCCGGCGGAACGGTCGATCTCCGACGGAGGGACGAGACGCCTGCGCGCCCCGCGGTACCACCCTCCTTGGCCGCGCCGGACGCCGTCCGACGTCGTGCGGCCCCCTCATTGGGGTCAGCGGCCGGCTTTACTCGGCGAGCGTCACCACCCGGGCATCACCCGGAATGACGTGCTGCCTTTCCTCCGGCGGCTCTGGGGTGATCTTCCCGCTGCGCACACCCCCGGGCTTCCACCGTCCCCGGGTCTCTCGTGGCTGCGTGCGGCGGTACTCGTCCCCATCCACGCCTTGCTGCAGCCCAGTCTATAGGGATCGGAGCCGGGATTTCGCGCGTATTCCGCGCGGCGGGGCGTGCGCCCCCGACAGAGTGACGCGCCGGTAACGAACACGCATGGCGATTAGCGGGTCACGTTCTGGGCACAACTTCCTTCGTCCACTCGTCTCAGTAGTTGCACAGCGGGATGCGCAGCAGGGATGCACGACGGAGTTCCGCTGGTGCAGCCGGACGAGTGGTGGGGCAAACTCCGGTATGTCCCGTTGTGATGGCATTCGCCACGCATTATCGTTCCGGCACCAAGACAGCCGGCCAGTCATGCACGAAGGGGTCGAGGGAATGGCGGACAAGGCAAGGAGCGGAGCAGGCGCGCGTCGCCGCGCCGGAGTGTCCGTGGGCGACCCGGGGGAGAGCATCGTGACGCGCAACAAGACCACGGCTGCTGCCCGGACCCACCAGGCCACAGGCGCTCGTCTGGACCCGGCCTCCCTCCCGGTCCGCCCGGGAGAGGACCCGTGGACCGCCGAGGAGGTCCTCGAGCTGCAGAAGGAGCTCGACGCCGAGGCGGCCGAGCTGCGCGCCGAGATCACCACCTCGGAGGAGGCTGTCAGCGGCCTGATGCGCGACTCCGGCGACGGCGCGGGCGACGACCAGGTGGACGCGGGCACCAAGAACATCTCGCGCGAGCACGAACTGTCCCTGGCCGCCAACGCCCGGGACATGCTGGCGCAGACCGAGCGGGCGCTGCTGCGCATCGCCAGCGCCTCGTTCGGGCTCTGCGAGTCCTGCGGCAAGGCGATCGGCAAGGCCCGGGTGCAGGCCTTCCCGCGCGCCACGCTCTGTGTGGAGTGCAAGCAGAAGCAGGAACGCCGGTACTGAGCACGACGCCGGTACCGAGTACTGAGCCGGTTTCGGACGGCTTCCGACGGTTTCCGGCAGCCTCCGACAGCGCAAAACCGGCGCGGCCCGTGCCACGTCTGGACGGCTCAGTGCCGTACCCTCGACGGCGAAAGCCTCACTGGATCACGGTCACGCGGAGCGCATCATCAGTACCCACGGTCACCAGAACACCGAGGCCGACGTTCCCGCAGCCGTCGAGTCCGAGGCTGCAGCGTCCGAGGCTGCGGGGTCCGAAAGCACGGAGGCCACCGATTCGGCCGAGTCGGCCGAATCGGTTGCGGCGGCGAAGCCCAGGAAGCGCCGGATCGGCATCCTGCTCGCGGTCGCCCTGCTGGCCTACCTGCTCGACCTGGGTAGCAAGCTGCTGGTCGTGGCCAAGCTGGAGCACCAGAACGCCATCCAGCTGATCGGCGACTGGGTGCAGCTCGACGTGATCCGGAACGCCGGTGCCGCCTTCGGCATGGGACAGGCGATGACCATCGTCTTCACCCTGATCGCGGCCACCGTCATCGTGGTGATCATCCGTCTGGCCCGCAAGCTCTACAGCCTGCCGTGGGCCGTCGCGCTCGGCCTCCTGCTGGGCGGGGCCTTCGGCAACCTGACCGACCGGATCTTCCGCTCGCCGGGTCTCTTCCGGGGCGAGGTCGTCGACTTCATCTCGGTCAAGCACTTCGCCGTCTTCAACCTGGCCGACTCGGCCATCGTCTGCGGCGGAATCCTGGTCGTGCTGCTCTCCTTCCTGGGCACCAACCCGGACGGCAGCGTCCAGCGCGACAAGTAGCGCCATGTAGCGACATGGAGACCGAACGAAGCGGGAACGAAGCAGCCGGAACGACGAAGCGCCCTGCCGCTGTCCACGGCCGGGCGGGGGCACGGTCCGCGGTCCGGCATACTCATTACGGTGAGCACCGTTCCCCAGATCCGCGCCCTGCCCGTGCCCGACGGCCTGGAAGGAGAGCGCGTCGACGCCGCCATCGCCCGGATGCTCGGCTTCTCCCGCACCAAGGCTGCCGAGCTGGCCGCCGAGGGCAAGGTCACCATGGACGGCGCGGTCGTCGGCAAGTCCGACCGCGTGACCGCAGGATCCTGGCTCGAGGTCGAGATCCCCGCTCCGCCCGCGCCGGTGCAGATCGTGGCCGAGAAGATCGACGACATGAAGATCGTCTACGACGACGAGCACTTCGTCCTGGTCGACAAGCCCGTCGGCGTCGCCGCGCACCCGAGCCCGGGCTGGACCGGGCCCACCGTGATCGGCGGTCTGGCCGGAGCCGGCTACCGGATCTCCACCTCCGGCGCGGCCGAGCGCCAGGGCGTGGTCCACCGCCTCGACGTCGGCACCTCCGGACTGATGGTCGTCGCCAAGTCCGAGCACGCCTACACCTCGCTCAAGCAGCAGTTCCGCGACCGGGTCCCGGAGAAGCGCTACAACGCCCTGGTCCAGGGCCACCCGGACCCCATGTCCGGCACCATCGACGCGCCGATCGACCGCCACCCCAGCCACGACTGGAAGTGGGCCGTGGTCGCGGACGGCAAGCCCTCGGTCACCCACTACGACCTGATCGAGGCCTACCGCGCCGCGTCGCTGCTCGACATCAAGCTGGAGACCGGACGCACCCACCAGATCCGGGTGCACATGTCCGCGCTGCGGCACCCCTGCGTCGGCGACATCACCTACGGCGCCGACCCGACCCTGGCCAAGCGCCTCGGCCTGTCCCGCCAGTGGCTGCACGCGGTCTCGCTCGGGTTCGAGCACCCGGGGACCGGCGAGTGGGTCGAGTTCACCAGCGACTACCCGGCGGACCTCGCCCACGCCCTGGAGATCATCAGTGCGGAGAGCTGAGACACACGAGGACGTGGTGATCACCGTAGCAACCGAGGCCGACATGGCCGACGTCCGCGCGGTCCGCCTCGAGGTCTTCGTCGAGGAGCAGAACGTCCCCGTCGAGCTGGAGTACGACGAGCTCGACGCCACCTCCGTCCACCTGCTGGCGCGCACCGCCGACGGCACACCGGTCGGCACCGGACGGCTGATCCACGGCGCGGAGGCCCTGGCCGAGACCGGCCGCGACGGCGTTGTCCTGTTGGGCCGGCTCGCGGTCAGCAAGCGCGTCCGCGGCACCGGCCTGGGTGCCGCGCTGGTTCGCGCGATCGAGGACGCGGGCCGTGAGCGAGGGGGCGTGGAGCTGGAGTTGCACGCACAGGTCGCTGCCCTCGGGTTCTATGAGAAGCTCGGGTATGTCGCTTTTGGCGACGTGTATCCGGATGCTGGCATTCCGCACCGGAGTATGACGAAACGTCTGGCAAGATAGCCGTGTGGCGCAACTGATCCTTCTCTTCACGGTCTTCCTCTGCGCCATCATCACCACCCCGCTCGCCGAGCGGATCCGGGTCCCGCAGCCCGTACTGATGACCATCATCGGCTTCGTGCTGGCCGTGCTGCCGTTCGTCCCGAACGTCAGTCTGGAGCCCGACCTGATCCTGCCGTTGGTGCTGCCACCGCTCATCTATGCGGCGGCGCAGCGCTCCACCACGCGCTACTTCCGGCAGAACTACCGGGTCATCCTGCTGCTCGCGGTCGCGCTTGTGGTGGTCACCACAGTGGCGGTCGCGGCAGCCATGCACTTCATCACCCCGGTGATGCCGGTCGCCGCGGCGGTCGCGCTCGGCGCGCTGATCTCCCCGCCTGACCCGATCGCGGCCGGGGCGGTCGCCCAGAGCGTCGGACTGCCGCGCCGGCTGATGGGCATTCTGGAGACCGAGGGCCTCTTCAACGACGTCACCGCACTGGTCGTCTACGGTCTGGCCATCGAGGCCGTGGTCTCCGGGGAGTTCTCCACGCCGGAGGCGGTGTGGCGGCTGCTGCTCTCGGCGGTGCTCGCCGTCGTCTTCGGCATCGGCATCGGCTGGCTGAGCGGCAAGGCGATGGGGCTCCTCAGCGACGCCACGCTGCAGGTGGCGCTCAGCATGCTGGTGCCGTTCGCGGCCTACGTGTTGGCCGACCGCCTGCACGGCTCCGGCGTGCTGGCGGTGCTGGTCTGCTCGCTCTGGATCAACGACCATGCGGTCGGCGCGGACGACGTCAGCTTCCGGCTTGTCGGCTCGGCCTTCTGGGACGTGGTCGAGCTGCTGATCTCCGGCATCGCCTTCGGGCTGATCGGGCTGGAGTGGTCCAGCGTGCTGAAGGAGGTCGGCAGCGGCTGGCCCTCGATGCTGGGCGACGCGGCGCTGGTCATCGTGGTCGTGGTCGGAGTCCGGCTGATCTGGCTGCTGCCGGGGGCCTGGTTCACGGCCTGGCTGGACCGACGGATGGGCCGCCGCGAGGACGCCGCTCCGCTCGGCTGGCGCGAGTCGGTGGTGCTGTGGTGGTCGGGCATGCGCGGGGTGGCCTCGGTCGCGCTGGCGCTGGCCGTCCCGTTCACCGTGCACGGCGGGAAGGAGTTCCCGCTGCGCAACGAGATCGTCTTCATCGCCTTCTCGGTGGTCATCTTCACCCTGCTCTTCCAGGGCATGACGCTGCCGCTGGTGGTCCGTTGGCTCGGCCTGGGCCGTGACCAGGACGCCGAGGACCACGAGGAGCGCCGCCTCTGGTACCGGGCCAGCCGCGCCGGACTGATGCGGCTCAAGGAGCTCTCCCAGGCCGAGGACCTGCCCGAGGAGCTGGTCGACCGGCTGAAGCAGCGTCAGATCGACCGCCTGGCACGCAGTCGTCCCGACATCTACGACGACCAGCAGCGCGAGGGGTGGAAGCGCCGGGTCCGCGTCGTCAAGGCGCTCCGCCATGCCGAGGGCGAGATGCTCGCCGCCTCCCGCGAGGAGATGCAGGTCGCCCGGATGGAACCGGGCGCGGACCCGGAGCTGGTCGACCGCGTCATCCGCCAACTCGACCTGCGCAGCGAGCGTTGACCCCACCCGAGAGCCACTTGACCTTCCCGACCCGCCTGTCCCGCCTGTCCCGCTGAGCCCGCCGGAGCCGAACTGACCCACCCTGCCCCTGGCACCACCTGAGTCCCGTCAGCCTGCCCGCGACGGGACAACCGCAACTCACCTTGAAAGGCCGCACCGAAGTGACCAACGAAGCCACCACCCCGGCGGTCCAGCAACTGAACGGCACGATCGATCTGGACGACTCCGGCGACACCGGTTATGCGAAGACGCTGGCGCCGCGTCATATCAGCATGATCGCCATCGGCGGCGCGATCGGCACCGGCCTCTTCCTCGGTGCGGGCGGCAGGCTGGCCATCGCCGGGCCGTCCCTGGCGATCTCCTACGCGATCGCGGGCGTCTTCGCCTTCCTGGTCGTGCGCGCCCTGGGGGAGCTGGTGCTGTACCGGCCCTCGTCCGGCTCGTTCGTCAGCTACGCGCGGGAGTTCCTCGGCGAGAAGGGCGCCTACGTCGCCGGCTGGATGTACGTGCTCAACTGGGCGACGACCGGTATGGCGGATATCACCGCCGTCGCGCTCTACGTGCACTACTGGGGCGCGTTCAGCTCCGTGCCCCAGTGGCTGCTCGCCCTGATCGCGTTGGCCGTCGTCGTCTCGATCAATCTGATCTCGGTGCGGCTCTTCGGCGAGATGGAGTTCTGGTTCGCGATCATCAAGGTCGCGGCGATCGTGCTCTTCCTGATCGTGGGCATCGTGCTGTTGGCCACGCAGCACAAGATCGGCGGGCAGACGCCCGGTCTCCACATGATCAGCGACAACGGCGGCTGGTTTCCGCACGGTGTGGCGCAGATGATCATCGTGCTCCAGGGCGTGGTCTTCGCCTACGCGGCCATCGAGATGGTCGGCATCACGGCCGGCGAGACGGCCGAACCGGCGAAGGTGGTGCCGAAGGCGATCAACTCGATCACCTGGCGTATCGCGCTCTTCTATGTGGGCTCGGTGGTGCTCCTGGTGATGCTGCTGCCGTGGTCGGCCTACCACGCGGGCGAGAGCCCGTTCGTCACGGTCTTCTCCAAGATGGGCGTCCCGGCCATCGGCGGCATCATGAACGCGGTCGTGCTGACGGCGGCGATGTCCAGCCTCAACTCCGGTCTGTACTCCACCGGTCGCATCCTGCGCTCGCTCTCCGCTGCCGGTTCCGCGCCCAAGTTCACCGGCACGATGAGCGCTCGGGCGGTCCCCTACGGCGGCATTCTCTTCACGGCGGGCTTCGCCCTGATCGGCGTCGTTCTCAACGCCTGGCTGCCGGGCGAGGCCTTCGACATCGTGGTCAACATCGCCTCGCTGGGCGTGATCTCCACCTGGGTCATGATCATGATCTGCCACGCCCTCTTCGTCCGCCGCGCCAAGGCGGGCCACGCCCAACGCCCGTCCTACCGCCTCGGCGGCTCGCCCTGGGTCGAGATCGTCACGATCGCCTTCCTGGTCTTCGTGGTCGTCGAGATGGGCGCCCAGGGCGGCAGCGTCGGCCGCTGGACCGTCCTCCTCATCATCCCGGTCGCGGCGGCCCTCACCATCGGCTGGTACGCGATCAGGCGCCGCGCCTGACGCACCGTCAACGCCTGCTGAAGCCCCGTCCCGTCCGCTCTGGTTCGCCCAGGGCCGGGGCGGGGCTTCGGCGTTGGAGGGCCTCCGGGTTCAATCCGCCGTCGCCGGGCGGGAGGGGACCGGCTGCGGGAAGACGCGGGTGTGCTTGACGCTGCCGAAGGCGAACTCGGACTCGATGGAGGCGATGCCCGGGATCGCGTGCAGGCGGGTGCGGACCAGGCGTTCGTACGCCTGGAGGTCCTCGACGACGATGCGGAGGAGGTAGTCGGTGCTGCCCGCCATCAGGTAGCAGTCCTGGATGTGGTCGATCAGCTGGACGTGCTCCTCGAAGGCCTCGACGCTCGCCGCGGTGTGGCGTTCCAGCCGGATCCGGACGAAGGCGGTGACCGGCAGGCCGAAGACGGACTGGTCGACCAGGGCCGTGTAGCCCTCGATCACCCCCGACTCCTCGAGCCGGCGCACGCGGCGCAGGCAGGGGGAGGGGGAGAGCCGGACGCGGTCGGCGAGCTCCTGGTTGGTCAGGCGGCCGTCCTGTTGCAGCTCGCGGATGATCGCCCGGTCGACGGTGTCCATGGGGTTCGTGCCTCCTCGGGGCAGGTCCTGTAGCAGATTCTGCCTCTTGGCAGGTCTCTGGAGACATTTTTAGCAATCGCATGCCCCGCTTGTCGCCATAGCATTGCCGATGTTCCCATAGCTTCGGCATCCAGTGGAGTCGTGCCGTTTTGTCTCTCACCACCACCCCGGCCGTCCCCACTGTCGATGCCTCGGCCCCGCGCCCCGCCGGGCGGCGGGTGGCCGATCCGCTCGGCGTCACCGCGTTGGTGGCGACGGTCTGCCTCTGGAGCGCGTTCGCGCTCAGCGACCGGGCGTTGGCCTCGTCCACGCTGCGACCGGCGGACGCGGCGCTGATCCGCTTCGGACTCCCGGCGCTGGTGTTCGCGCCGGCGTTGTGGCGTCGCCGCGCGCAGTTCACGCGGGCGGCGGGCCTGCGCTGGGCGCCCGTCGCGAAGATCGTCCTCGGTGGCGGCGTCCCGTTCTATCTGGCGGTGACCTGCGGTGGAGCGCTCACCTCGGCGGCGTTCGTCGGCGCGCTGGTGCCGGGCATGGTCCCGCTCTTCGTCGCCGCGCTGGCCGCCCGCAGCGGGCGAGTCCCGCGCGGGTTGCAGGGCGCGGGCCTTGCGCTCATCGGCCTGGGCGCACTCGCCCTGGTCGGGCCGGACCTGGTGGGCGGCGGTGGCCAGACCCTCGGCGGGGTCGGCCTGTTGCTGCTCGCCAGCGGGCTCTGGGCCGTCTACACCGTGGGGCTCCGGGAGATCTCGCTCGACCCCGTAGCGTCGATGGGCCTGCTCTGCGTCCCGACCGTCGTTGTCATCGCGCTGCTGGCCCTGGCCGGCGTGCTGCCTAGCACGCTGCTCACCCAGGCCTCCCACGCCGCCCCGCGCGACGTGCTCGTCTTCCTGCTCGTCCAGGGCATCGGCACGGGCATCTGCTCCGGCCTCTTCTACGCCACCGCGATCCGCCGCCTCGGCCCCGAACGCTGCACCACCGTCGGCAGCCTCAGCCCCGTCCTGACGGCCGCAGCCGCCGTCCCCCTGCTCGGCGAGCCGCTGACCCTGCCCGTCCTCGTCGGCACGGCGCTCGTCGCGGCGGGTGTGATGCTCGCGAACCGACGGACCGTCAGATGAAGCGCTTCGTCCCGAGCGTGAAGCCGAGGGGCTCGGGCAGGTCGATGGGCTTGCCGAAGCTCGCGCGGGTGGCAGTCTGGTAGTCGCCGTGCTCCGGGTTCGTGAACAGGGTGCCCTTGCCTTCGCTCAGTTCCGCGCGGAAACCCTGAATCGGTTGTTAGGCGGCAGTCATCAACGCCATGCCTTCCCCCCGATCGGTTGGCCCGTGTGCGTTGCTTCGTACAGCAAGGAACCTAACGCCCGGCACTGACAGATCGAGGTGGTCGATGGAGGTCTCACCCGAAAGTGTGCCCGTCCGCGGCGCGTTGTCGCTGTCACTCGCCGCTACTGGCCCGTGCGCACGCGCGGGAGCGCACCGGGGTGCTTGTCGCGGAGCCAGGCGAGCAGTTCCTCGCGGGCGCGGCACTTGAGGGTGAAGGCGTCGTCGGGGTTGCGCGCGGTCATGGTCGCGCGGACCACGATCGTGGACGGCGTGCTGTCGAAGACGACCAGCCCCCAGTCGCGGCCGTCCCACTCCTTGCTGCCGACCAGCAGCTTGCGGAACTCCTCGCGCAACTCCGGGACCGGGGTGGTGTGGTCGAGGTGGAGCAGGATCGAGCCGGTGGTGTGCGGGTCGGCGCGGGTCCAGTTCTCGAACGGGCGACTGACGAAGTACGAGACCGGGACGACCAGCCGCCGCTGGTCCCAGAGGCGGACCACGAGGTAGGCGAGGGTGATCTCCTCGACCGTGCCCTGCTGTTGCTCGACCACCACGGTGTCGCCGATGCGGACCAGGTCGCCGAAGGCGATGACCAGGCCGGAGAAGAAGTTGCCCAACGTGTTCTGCGCCGCGATTCCGGCGACGATGCCGATCACGCCCGCCGAGGCGAGCAGCGAGGTGCCGAGGGCGCGCATCTCGGGGAAGGTCAGCAGCATCGCGC
The DNA here is from genome assembly GCF_041262505.1 of Streptacidiphilus sp. MAP5-3. Classification (NCBI taxonomy): domain Bacteria; kingdom Bacillati; phylum Actinomycetota; class Actinomycetes; order Kitasatosporales; family Streptomycetaceae; genus Streptacidiphilus; species Streptacidiphilus sp. MAP5-3. The sequence continues at coordinate 106,813 of NZ_JBGCCL010000005.1, read as the reverse complement.
CGACCGTGATCAGCCCCACCAGCGCGCCGGTCGCCCGGCGCAGCAGGTTGACCTGCGTGCGGACCCGCTGGACCCGGGAGGGGTCGTCGGCGACCTCGCGGTATCGGGCGAAGACCGCCGACAGGACGGCGGCCAGCACGCGGTTCACCAGCCAGCCGACCGACGCGATCAGCGCGAGCAGTAGTCCTTGCCGCACGTCCGCGGCGTAGGTCTTGAACAGCTGCGCGAGCGGCGCGTTGGCGAGCAGCAGGCCGAGGCAGACGACGAACTGCAGGGGGATGCGGCAGCGCCGCAGCATCGGCCAGACGGTCGTCTCGGGGTGGCGCGCGGCGATCCGCTGGAGCGCTTTGTCGGCCACCCAGCCGATGAGCAGGGTGAGGCCGATGGTCAGCGCCACGGCGATCAGCTGGCTGAGCACCTTCAGGTCCATGGTCCCTCGGGGCAGAGTCGCAAATGGGACAATTCGATCAGTCTGACACGCTGGACGGGCGACACTCCGTCAGCTTGAACTCGATCTTGGATGTCCATAGGGTTGCGATGGTTCCCATGTAATCACTGCGCTCAGAGGGGGCCCTGCGACAGTGGCTGGCAGCTTCGTTCATCTGCATGTTCACACTGAGTTCTCGATGTTGGACGGGGCCGCGAAGAACGGCAGGATGTTCGCCGAGGTCGAGCGACAGGGCATGCCCGCGATCGCGATGTCCGACCACGGGAACATGTTCGGTGCGTACGAGTTCTTCCAGATCGCGAAGAAGCACCCGGTCAAGCCGATCATCGGCATCGAGGCCTACGTCGCGCCCGGCAGTCGCACCCACAAGAAGCAGACCTTCTGGGGTCAGCAGGGCGGCCGGATGGCCGGTGGCGACTCCAGCGGTGAGGGCGGCAAGGACGTCTCCGGCGGTGGCCGCTACACCCACATGACGATGTGGGCCAAGAACGTGCGCGGCCTGCGGAACCTGTTCCGGCTGAGTTCCCTCGCCTCCATCGAGGGCTACTACATGAAGCCCCGCATGGACCGCGAGCTGATCTCCCAGCACGCCGAGGGCATCATCGCCACCACCGGCTGCCCCTCCGGCGAGGTGCAGACCCGGCTGCGGCTCGGCCAGTACGAGGAGGCCGTCAAGGCCGCCGGCGCGTACCAGGACATCTTCGGCAAGCAGAACTACTTCCTTGAGCTGATGGACCACGGGCTCGACATCGAGCGCGACGTCCGCCTGGACCTGCTCCGTCTGGCCAAGGAGCTGGACATCCCGCTGCTGGCCACCAACGACTCGCACTACGTCACCGCCGACCAGGCGGACGCGCACGACAACCTGCTCTGCATCGGCGTCGGCAAGAACAAGGACGACCCGAACCGCTTCAAGTTCAACGGCTCCGGCTACTACCTCAAGACTGCCGAGGAGATGCGCGCCCTCTTCGCCGAGCTGCCGGAGGCGTGCGACAACACTCTCCGGGTCGAGGAGATGATCGAGCCGTACGACGAGGTCTTCGACTTCGTCGACCGGATGCCGCAGTTCGACGTGCCCGAGGGCGAGACGCAGGTCAGCTACCTGCGCCAGAAGATCGGTGAGGGCCTCCAGCGGCGCTTCGGCGACAACCCGGGCCAGGACGTGCTCGACCGGATCGAGCTCGAGATGTCCGTCATCGACCCGATGGGCTTCTCCAGCTACTTCCTCGTGGTCGCGGACATCTGCCAGCACGCCCGCGACAACGGCATCCCCGTCGGCCCGGGTCGTGGATCGGCCGCAGGCTCGATGATCGCCTACCTCACCGGCATCACCCAGCTCGATCCGATCGAGCACGATCTGCTGTTCGAGCGCTTCCTCAACCCCGAGCGCATCAACCCGCCGGATGTCGACATCGACTTCGACGACCGCCAGCGCGACCAGATGGTGCGCTACGTCAGCGAGAAGTACGGCGCCGCGTACACCGCCCAGGTCAACACCTTCGGCACCATCAAGGCCAAGGCCGCCGTCAAGGACTCCTCGCGCATCCTCGGCTACCCCTTCGCCATGGGCGACAAGATCACCAAGGCGATGCCGCCGGACGTGATGGGCAAGGGCATCCCGCTCAAGGACCTCTTCGACTCCTCGCACTCGCGCTACAACGAGGGCACCGAGATCCGCGCCCTCTACGACAACGAGCCGGACGTCAAGAAGATCATCGACACCGGCATGGGCATCGAGGGCCTGATCCGCACGACCGGTGTGCACGCCTGCGCCGTGATCCTCTCCTCCACCCCGCTGCTCGACCTGATCCCGCTGCACATGCGGGACAAGGACGGCACGATCATCACCGGCTTCGACTACCCCTCGTGCGAAAGCATGGGCCTGATCAAGATGGACTTCCTGGGTCTGCGGAACCTGGGCATCATTGATCACTGCATCAAGATCGTCAAGGCCAACCGGGGCATCGACGTCGACTGCGACGAGATCCCGCTGGACGACCCGGTCACCTTCCAACTGCTCCAGCGCGGCGACACCCTGGGAGTGTTCCAGCTCGACGGTGGTCCCATGCGCGCGCTGCTGCGGCTGATGAAGCCCACCGAGTTCGCCGACATCTCCGCCGTCTCGGCGCTGTACCGGCCCGGCCCGATGGGCATGAACTCGCACACCAACTACGCCCTGCGCAAGAACGGCCAGCAGGAGATCACCCCGATCCACCCGGAGTTGGAGGAGCCGCTCAAGGACGTCCTCGGCCCCACCTACGGTCTGATCGTCTATCAGGAGCAGGTGCAGCGAGCCGCGCAGACCCTGGCCGGCTACAGCCTCGGACAGGCCGACCTGCTCCGCCGCGCCATGGGCAAGAAGAAGAAGGAGGTCCTGGAGAAGGAGTTCGTCCCCTTCCACGCGGGCTGCAAGGAGCGCGGCTACTCGGACGAGGCGATCCAGGCGGTGTGGGACGTGCTGGTCCCGTTCGCCGGCTACGCCTTCAACAAGTCGCACTCCGCCGCGTACGGGCTGGTCTCCTACTGGACCGCATACCTCAAGGCCAACTACCCGGCCGAGTACATGGCCGCGCTGCTCACGTCCGTCGGCGACGACAAGGACAAGATGGCGATCTACCTGGCCGACGCGCGCGCCCAGGGGATCCGCGTGCTCTCGCCGGACATCAACGAGTCCGTCACCGACTTCACCGCCGTCGGCGAGGACGTCCGCTTCGGGCTCAAGGCCATCCGCAACGTCGGTGAGAACGTCATCGACTCACTGGTCGAGACCCGGAAGACCAAGGGCAAGTACGTCACCTTCGCGGACTTCCTGGACAAGGTCGAACTGCCGGTCTGCAACAAGCGCGCCGTCGACTCGCTGATCAAGGCCGGTGCTTTCGACTCGCTGAGCCACACCCGGCGGGGCCTGGTCGCCGTCGCGGAGAACGCGATCGACGCCGTCATCGGCGTCAAGAAGCAGGCGGCGATCGGTCAGGACGACCTTTTCGGCGCGATCGACGACGGCAACGACACCCCGACCATCGGGCTGGACTTCGTCCTCGACGAGAAGGAGTGGCCGCGCAAGCACCTGCTCTCGACCGAGCGCGAGATGCTCGGCCTGTACGTCTCCAGCCACCCGCTGGACGGCGCCGAGCACATCCTCGCGCGCAACCGCGACACGTCGATCGCGGAGCTGCTGGGGTCCGGCCGGACCGAGGGCGAGGTCAAGCTGTCCGGCCTGATCACGTCGGTGGACCGCCGGATCAACAAGGCGGGCAACGCGTGGGCGCTGATCACGCTCGCCGACCGTGACGGCTCGGTCGAGGTGCTGTGCTTCCCGAAGACGTACATGCTGCTCAGCGAGATGCTGGTGGAGGACAACGTCGTCGCGGTCAAGGGCCGGCTCAACGAGCGGGACGGCGCGCTGAGCATCTTCGGCTCGGAGATGCAGATGCTCGACATCTCCTCGGCGGAGCACGGCGGCAAGCCGCCGGTCCAACTCAGCATCCACGAGCGGAAGATCAACGCCCAGCTGATCGCAGAGCTGAAGCGCGCGCTGAAGGCGCACCCCGGCGACGTCCCGGTCCGCCTGATGATGGAGGGTCACACCCGCAACGTGCTCTTCGAACTGGGCTTCCTGGTGGACCCGGACAACGGCTTCGCGAGCGACATCAAGGGCATGCTCGGGGCCGGTGCCTGGGCAGCGGTGTAGCTGAGCCCTGGGCAGGCGGAGAAGCAGGCGGAGCAGCAGGCGGGGAAGTTGCCTCTCGCCCCTGACGGTGCCATCTCCCTCGCTCCGGAAAGTCAGCGTCTGAGTCCGGCTGCCGCCAGGCTCGTTGCTGACCGCACCAACCGGAGCTGGTGCTCCACCTGACGGTCGATCGGGAGCCAGCGCGGGTCGAACCGCGCCGCGTACTCCGCGCACCACGCGCGGAGGAGGCCGTCGAGGCGGTTGCGCAGCTCCGCGTCCGAGGGCGCGTCCGCGCAGCGGCGGAGCATCGCCGCCGCGCGCAGCGGGATGCGGTGGGACCAGAGTTCGAGCGACGCCACGCGTCCGCCGCTGAGCACGGGCGGCAGCTCCGGGCTGCCCGGGAGGGAGACGCGCGGATCCCACTCGTCCGCCAGCGGCGCGCACGCGCCCAGCGCTGAGCGGGCGCCGCGCGTCAGCGGGCCCCGATCCCGCAGCCGCGCCAGGAGCCCGGAGAGCAGGTGCGCGCGGGCGCGCAGGCGGTCGGCCGCGGCCGTGAGCGCGGGGCCGGGGTCAGGGCAGGGCGTGGTGTCGGCGAGGCACGTGCTGGTCCACAGCGGGACCTCGACGATGACCGTCTCGCCGCCGTAGTGGGTGGGCGCGTGCCAGGTCGTGGTGCCCAGCTCGCGGGAACTGGCGTGGGTGTGGGTGCGCCGGTTGTCGGGTGGCATGACGAAGACGCCGGGCGCGGGCGAGGGCCAGTAGAACGCGTCGTACGGCCCGTCCTCGACGGGGATGCCGAACTCCGTCGCGCTCGCGGCCAGCGTCCGCTCCAGGCCCGGCAGATGACGTGTGCTCTGCACGAACGTGCCGCCCACGTCCGTGCCGTGCAGGGAGCACTGCAGGAACGGGTGCCGCTCCTCGATCACGCGGAGCAGCGCCTCGCTCTCCGGCAGGGCCGCGCCGACGGACGGTGCCCACTCCGGCTGCTCCTCGCCCGCCGGGCGGTAGAAGCCCCGGAGATGCGTGAGCAGGTCCTGCGGCTCCTGTCCCGCGCAGTCGACCAGGCGGGCGCCGTCGGGGTCCAGGCAGAGCAGGAAGTCCCAGCCGATCCCGTCCTGCTCCGCGGGTTCGGCGAGCACGCGTCGGGCCAGCTCCAGCACGGTGGCGCCGCCGACGCATTCGTTTGCATGCGCTCCGGCGACGACGAGAGCGCGCCGGGGCGCGTCGCCGACCGTCAGGAGTTCGAGCGGCTGACCGGCGCGGGACCGTCCGACGGTGAGCAGGCGACAGCGGTCCGGATGCCGGGCCGCCAGGTCGCGTGCTGCCTTGCCGATCTCGTCGAGGCTGGGGAACCGGTCCGTTTCGGTTACTCCTCCGGCTGCGAGCGGGCGGGGGCGCTGTCGGCCGCTTCCGCCTCGGGGTGCCCGTCACGGGGCGTGAAGAGGGAGGTGGCGGCCACCAGGGTCAGCAGGGCCGCCATCGGCCAGACCACCAGGGTGGACTTCGCCCCCAGCGCCAGCGGGCGCGGGAAATTCTGGCCGATCTTGGTGGACTGGGCCAGAGCGATGATCGACTTGCTGTCGAGATGGATACCCAGTTGCCAGGCGATCCAACTTGCCGCCAGCCCGCCCAGCGTCAGCCCGATCGGCACACCGATCCCGCCGTGGCGCTTCCGGGTGACCAGGTACGCGATCACCCCGGCCGCGATGCCGAAGCAGGCCCCGATGATCGCGAACGTGCCGTCCCCGGCGATCTGCTGCTCGCCCTCGGGGTCGCGCAGGTAGACGGCGCTGCCGTCGGAGTAGAGCGGGACCTTGGGGGCGAAGGTGTGCCACAGCAGCCCGAAGAGCAGCCCGACCAGGGCCGAGCCCAGCACGAGGGCGACGCCGATCAGGATCTCCCGCTTGATCTCGCGCGGTGGCTTGGCCGGCTCGGCGGGCAGGGTCCACTGCGTGGGCGGTTCGACCGGACCGGCCGACTGCGGGTGGGGACCCTGGGGCGTCTCAGGGGCGTTGGGTGCGGTCACCGGGACATGGTCGCACGTCCGCTCGCCCGTCGCGCGAACGGGACCTTGGAGAACGGACCCTCGGAGAACAGGACTTTGACGGGCGGGGCCGTGCGGACGGGCCCCTGACTCACGCCCGGGTCGCGGCCTTGCGGTAGGCCCAGGTGGAGACGGTCAGCGAGAGGACCCCGACCAGGCCGCAGACGACCAGGTCGACGACGACCGCCGTCCAGTCCGGACGTGCCGCGAAGCTCCGGGCGAGGGCCTCGACGCCGTAGGTGGAGGGGAGCAGGTCGCGCAGCCACTGGATCGCCTCCGGCAGGTGGCTCGCGGGCAGCACGCCGAGCAGCAGCGCGGCGGACATGCCGAGCTGGCCGAGCAGGGTGGCGATCTCCTGCTTCGGGGCGAGCAGCCCGCACGCCGCGCCGACTCCGGCCAGCGCCGCGCCCGCCAGCGGGATCACCGCCAGCACGATCCACACGTGCACCCAGGGCAGTTGGAACATCGCGCAGCCGACGGCTGCGGTGACCACCGTCCCGGGCACGGTGAAGGACGCGTAGGCCGCCGCCGTTCCGAGCACCACCGACGCGGCCGGGACCGGGAGCGTCGCGTAGTGGTCCAGGCCGCCGGTCGCGCGCAGCCTGCCGAAGTACTGCGACAGCAGGTTGAGCGCCACGAAGGCGACCACGAGCACCGCGGACCCGGCCACCACGTCCTGCGCGGCCTCGGTGTCGTGTGCGCCGACGACGCCGCGCATCATGATCAGGATGCCCAGCGACTGGAAGGTCGCCACGAACATCAGCGGGATCCGGGCCACCTTGGCCCGCGAGAGCTGAGCCCGGTAGACCGCGTTCAGCGCGGGCAGCGCGGAGGCGCGCGGCGCGAGCGGGAACGCGGTGTCGGCGGGGCCCGCGACGGCGGTGTCAGCCGCGGCGACCTCGGGAACGATGGTGGCGCTCACTTCTCGAACCCCTCGTGTCGGCCGCCGAGCAGCAGGTAGACGTCCTCGAGACTGGGCGTGCTGAGCGAGAAGTCGTCCAGCGCGGCGAAGGCCGGGCCGCCGGTCACCTGGGCGACCAGCTCGCGGGCGTCGTCCGGGTCGGTACGGACGGTCCAGCGGCGGCCCTTGACGGCGGCCCGACGGGACAGCTCGGCGACGACGGGCAGGTCGGCGGGGGCCTCGTCGCGCCATACCAGGTCGAGCCGGACGTCGCCGTCGACCATCGCCTTGAGGCCGCCGGGGGTGTCGCACGCGATGATCCGGCCTTCGTCGACCACGGCGACGCGGTCGAGCACTGTCTCCGCCTCGATGACGTTGTGGGTGACCAGCAGCACCGTGGTGCCGTCGGCGGCGCGTCGCCGGTCGACGGCGGACCAGACGGCGCGGCGGGCGATCGGGTCCATCCCGGTGGTCGGCTCGTCCAGCACCAGCAACGGGCGCGCACCGGCGAGCGCCGCGCCGAAGCAGGCGAGGCGGCGCTGGCCGCCGGAGAGCTTGGCCAGCGGACGGGTGGCGATCGGGCCGAGGGCCAGTTCGTCGATCACGTCGGCGGTGGCCCGCCGGGCGTCGGCGCTGCCCAGGCCGCGCAGCCGGGCGGTGGTCTCGATCGCCAGGTGGACGGTCAGCTCGTCGAGCGCGGTCGACTCCTGGCCGAGGTAGGCGAGCAGGCGCGCGGCGCGGTCGGGGTGGCGCACGATGTCGTGGCCGAGGATCTCGATGGAGCCGGAGTCCGGGCGCAGCAGCCCGGTGAGCTGGCGGACCAGCGTCGACTTGCCCGCGCCGTTGGGGCCCAGCAGGCCGAAGACCTCGCCGCGGCGGATCTCCAGCGAGATCCCGGCATTGGCGCGGACCTCGGTGGCGTTCGCGCCCCGGCCCACCCGGTACGTCTTCACCAGGTCCCGCACCGAGCAGCAGGGTGTGGCCGTGCCGAGCGGCGTCGCCTGCGGTGTTGCCACCGTGTTCACGTGCTCCCTCAACGGCCCTGGGTCTCTCTGTGCTGCGGCTGGCGCTGCGGTTGGCCGGCGCTGCGCTTGGCTGGTGCTGCGCTTGGTTGGTGATGCGCTTGGTTGGTGATGCGGGCCGACGGAAAGCCTACGCCGGAGGCGGGCGGTCATGTCGGCAGGGGTGGACGGTTCCTTCTCCCGTTCGGGGACAATGGGGGCCGGTCGAGCTGTTTGGAAGAGGAAGATGCGCAGAAGGTCCGTGCTCCTGGTGGTGTCCGGAGTGCTCGCGGTGGGCGGGATAGTGCTGCCCTCGATCGGGCAGAAGCAGACCAGCGGGGACACTCGGATTGTCTCCGTCGAGGTCAACGGCGGGAAGCCGGTGGTGCTCGGACCGACGGACCGGACGAGCTTCACCTTCGCGGTCACGGCGAAGGACAAGTCGGGGATCAAGTCCGTCGACAAGATCGGGATCTGGGGCGGCAACTACGGCGTGCTCCGGCCCTCGTCGACGACCTGCGTGGCGAAGAGCAAGGAGGTCTCGGTCTGCACCGGGACCGTCTCGGTCGACATCACCAAGCAGCAGCTCTTCGACGACATGGCAGGTCAGTGGCACGTGGAGGCCACGGCCAACGCCAACGACGGCGACCACTTCGAGTCGGACACGGCGGGCGACTTCTTCATCAGGAAGTCCGCCTCGGCCGTCATCACCGGCGTCCCGCCGACCGCCACCACGGGCCAGCCGATCGACATCGAGGGCCAGTTGCAGCAGCCCGACTGGCAGACGCAGCTGTGGGTGCCCAACACCGGCCAGCCGGTCTTGCTCTGCTTCAAGCCGCAGGGCGGCTCGACGTGGCAGACCGTGAAAACGACCACAACGGACAGCCAGGGCTACATGTCCGCGTCGGTGAAGGTCACCGGCACCGGCACCTATGCCTGGGTCTACCAGGGCAAGTACTGGTCGGAGCCGGTGACGACGTCGCCGGTCCAGGTCACGGTGTCCTGAGCCCGGACCTTCAGGCGCGTCCGATCGGGGCGAAGAGCCCGCCGGTGAGGTCGGCGAGGGCCTGGGCCGGGAGCTCGACCTCCAGGCCGCGGCGCCCGGCCGAGACGAAGACCGTCGGGTGGTCCAGCGCGGTCGCGTCCAGGACGGTACGCAGCGGCTTGCGCTGCCCGAGCGGCGAGATGCCGCCGCGGACGTAGCCGCTACTGCGCTCGGCCGCGGCCGGGTCGGCCATCGACGCGCGCTTGCCGCCGACGGCAGCGGCGAGCGCCTTGAGGTCCAGCTGCCCGGCCACCGGCACGACGCCCACCACCAGCGCGTCGTCGACCTCCGCGACCAGGGTCTTGAAGACCCGGTCGGGCGACACGCCGAGGGCCTCGACGGCCTCGCCGCCGTAGGAGTCGGCGGACGGGTCGTGCGCGTAGGCGTGGACCGAGTACGTCACACCGGCCCGGTCCAGGGCCACCGTCGCCGGGGTGCCCTGACCGCCCTTCGCCTTCTTCGCCATGCCCGTCCTCGGTGCGTCGGATCTGTGTGCGCCCACCTGAACCGGCGTCAGTTCGGGTTGAAGGCCTGCCGGGTCAGCTCCACCGCCGGGAGGGAGGGGAGCTTGGCCAGGACCGCCGCCTCGCGGCGCAGCAGGCGCAGTTCGGCGCGGAGCCGGTCGCTCGCCGTCTCGGCGGCCAGCAGTTGCTGCTTGTCGTGGGTGTCCAGCACGGACGCGGCCGCGACCAGGTAGGAGAGGACGGTCGGGTCGTCCGGCAGCTCCTGCGCGCCGGAGACGCTGCTCTCGCGCGCGCCCGCCAGGCGCTTCTGGTAGGCGCGGAAGACCCGCTCCACGCCGGCGGCCAGCACCTTCGCCTCCGGGCCGGTCTGCTCCTCGACCGTCTCGACCTCGGCGGTCAGGTACGGGCCGGTCGCGTCGATGGACAGGATGCGGAAACGGGTGGTCCCCGTCGCCAGCAGCTCGAACCGGCCGTCGGCGTGCGGCTGCAACTGCGCGATCTCGGCGACGCAGCCCATCTCGAACAGCGCCCGGTGCGGGTCGGGACCGAGGCCCGCCAGGGCCGGAGACACGGCGTCCGCACCGGTCGGGGCGACCTCGCGCCCGTCGCGGATCGCCACGACGCCGAAGCGGTGCGGCTCCGGTCCCGCCGTCAGATCGGCCATCAGCCTCCGGTAGCGCTCCTCGAAGACGTGCAGGGGGAGCACCAGGCCTGGGTAGAGCACCGAACCCAGCGGGAAGAGGGGCAGCCGTTCCGTCACGTGCGCAAGATTACGGGCTACTACCGAGTCGGCGTGCAGCTCTGCGCATCGAAGCCCGTCGCCGCGCAGTGATGCGCACCCATGCGCAGGCGGTCGCGCGCGGCCTCGCGGTGCCCGTACCGGGTCGCGCTCGGGGCAGCTCTCCGGTACGGGCGCTCGCAGGGTCCCGGCCCACGGTCGGTTGTGCCGCCCTCCGTGGGCCCGGGAACCTCTCCCACGCTGACGCGCCCGGGGCTCCGCAGCGAGTCCGGCGCGGCCGAACGGGTCCGGGGCCCGTCGTACAAGGTCACCGCCCGTCTCACCGCGGGTATCAGAGAGTGATACGGGAGCACGTCCGTTTCTTCCGTTCTCTAGACTTGACAGCGTGATTTCGCGAATCGACCTCCGAGGCTCCACCGAAGACCCGCGCGGCGGCCTGCTGCCGCGCGCCGAGCTCGACGTCGAGGCCGCCCTGGCGAAGGTGCGGCCGATCTGCGAGGACGTCCATCATCGTGGCGTCGAAGCGCTGATCGAGATCACGGAGCGTTTCGACGGGGTTCGACTGACCGACATCCGCGTCCCGAAGGCGGCCATCACCGCCGCCCTTACGACGCTCGACCCCGCCGTCCGGGCCGCGCTGGAGGAGTCGATCCGCCGCGCCCGTCTGGTCCACCGCGAGCAGCGCCGCACCGATCACACCACCCAGGTCGTCCCCGGCGGCTCGGTCACCGAGCGCTGGGTCCCGGTCGAGCGCGTCGGCCTCTACGTGCCGGGCGGTCTGGCCGTCTACCCGTCGTCCGTCGTCATGAACGTCGTCCCGGCCCAGGAGGCGGGCGTCGGCTCGCTGGCTGTGACCTCCCCGCCGCAGAAGGAGTTCGGGGGCCTGCCGCACCCGACCATCCTGGCGGCGTGCGCGCTGCTCGGTGTGGACGAGGTCTACGCCGTCGGCGGCGCCCAGGCGATCGCGATGTTCGCCTTCGGGGCGGGGGAGTGCCGTCCGGTCAACCTGGTCACCGGACCGGGCAACATCTGGGTCGCCGCCGCCAAGCGCCTGCTCAAGGGCCGGATCGGCATCGATGCCGAGGCCGGGCCGACGGAGATCGTGGTCCTCGCCGACGCCACCGCCGACGCCCGCCACGTGGCCGCCGACCTGATCAGCCAGGCCGAGCACGACCCGATGGCCGCCTCGATCCTGGTGACCGACTCGATCGAGCTGGCCGAGGCCGTCGAGCGCGAGCTGCCCGGACAGGTCGAGGCGACCAAGCACAGCGAGCGCATCACCACCGCGCTCGGTGGCCCGCAGTCCGGCATCGTGCTGGTCCGCGACCTGCAGCAGGGCCTCGAGGTGGTCAACGCCTACGGCGCCGAGCACCTGGAGATCCAGACCGCCGACGCCGAGGCGGTCGCCGCACGCGTGGTCAACGCGGGCGCGGTCTTCGTCGGCCCGTACGCGCCCGTCTCGTTGGGCGACTACGCGGCCGGTTCCAACCACGTCCTGCCGACCGGCGGATGTGCCTGCCACTCCTCGGGACTCTCCGTCCAGTCCTTCCTGCGTGGCATCCATGTGGTGAGTTACGACCGCGACGCGCTGGCCGAGGTGGCCGGACATGTGGTCACGCTCGCCAACGCAGAGGACCTGCCGGGCCACGGTGACGCGATCCGGGCCCGCTTCGACTGGACGGTACCCAATCAGTGAGTGACATCAGGGACATCGACGACCTGCCCATCCGCGACGAGCTCAAGGGCAAGTCCCCCTACGGCGCACCGCAGTTGCACGTGCCCGTGCTGCTCAACACCAACGAGAACCCGTACTCCCTCCCGGACGCGCTGGTCGCCCGGATCGCGGAGCGCGTCGCCGGGGCCGCCCGCGACCTCAACCGCTACCCGGACCGCGACGCCGTCGAGCTGCGCACCGCGCTGGCCGGCTACCTGTCCGCCTCCACCGGACACACCGTCAGCACCGAGCAGGTGTGGGCCGCCAACGGCTCCAACGAGATCATCCAGCAACTGCTGCAGACCTTCGGCGGCCCCGGGCGCACCGCGCTCGGTTTCGCGCCGACCTACCAGATGCACGACCTGATCTCGCGCGGCACCGGCACCGACTGGATCGAGGGCCCGCGCAACCCGGACTTCACCATCGACGTCGTGTCCGCCGAGGCGGTGCTCGCCGCCGACCGACCGGATGTGCTCTTCGTCTGCTCGCCCAACAACCCGACCGGCACCGCTGTCGCCCGCGAGACGGTGGAGCGGCTCTACGACGCCGCCCAGGCCGTCAAGCCGACGCTGGTGATCGTCGACGAGGCCTACGTCGAGTTCTCGCACCGGCCCTCGCTGCTGCCGCTCCTCGAAGGCCGTCCGCTGCTGGTGGTCACCCGGACCATGTCCAAGGCCTTCGGCGCGGCCGGGCTGCGCCTCGGCTACCTGGCCGCCGCACCCGCCGTGGTCGACGCGGTCCAGCTGGTCCGGCTCCCGTACCACCTCTCCGCGGTGACCCAGGCGACGGCGCTGGCCGCGCTGGAGTTCACCGACGTCCTGCTCGGCTACGTCGACCGGCTCAAGGCCGAGCGGGACCGCATCGTCACCGAACTGCGCGCGATGGGCTTGGAGGTCACCGACTCCGACGCCAACTTCGTCCAGTTCGGCCGCTTCGAGGACACCCACGCCATCTGGCAGGCGATCCTGGATCAGGGCGTGCTGGTGCGCGACAACGGCGTGCCCGGACGGCTGCGGGTCACGGCGGGCACCCCGGCCGAGAACGACGCCTTCCTCGACGCCGTCCGCGCAGCCCTCCCCGCCGCCACCCTTTCAACGTCGCGCTCCGCGCGCGCCTCCTCTCTGGAGAACCGCTAACCATGTCCCACAGCGACCAGCACCGCATCGGCCGCGTCGAGCGCACCACCAAGGAGACCTCCGTCAAGGTCGAGATAGACCTGGACGGCTCCGGTAAGACCGACATCGCAACCGGCGTCGGCTTCTACGACCACATGCTCGACCAGCTCGGCCGCCACGGCTTCTTCGACCTCACCGTGAAGACCGACGGCGACCTGCACATCGACACCCACCACACCATCGAGGACACCTCGCTGGCGCTGGGTGCCGCGTTCCGCCAGGCGCTCGGCGACAAGGTCGGCATCCGCCGCTTCGCCGACGCGTCCGTGCCGCTGGACGAGTCCCTTGCGCAGGTCACCGTCGACCTGTCCGGCCGTCCGTACCTGGTGCACCACGAGCCCGAGGGCATGGCCCCCATGATCGGCTCCTACGACACCACCATGACCCGGCACATCCTGGAGTCCTTCGTGGCCCAGGCGCAGGTCGCGCTCCACGTCCACGTACCGTATGGGCGTAACGCCCACCACATCGTCGAGGCCCAGTTCAAGGCGCTGGCGCGCGCACTGCGCTACGCGTCCGAGCTGGACCCCCGCGCGGCGGGCATCATCCCGTCGACCAAGGGTGCGTTGTGAGCACGGTTTCGTTTCTTCTCGTCTTCCTCGGACTGTTCCTGGGCGGCGGCGCCTACTCGTTCTGGAAGCAGAAGCTTCCCAAGGGCGTCATCGTGCTGCTGCTCGTCTGCGCCGTCATGAGCCTGGCCGCAGGCTTCATGCGCATCTGAATGCGCATCTGACCAGGAAGGGACCCCTGCCATGACCGCCAAGAGCGTGGTCGTCCTCGACTACGGCTCCGGCAACGTCCGCTCCGCCCAGCGCGCCCTGGAGCGCGTCGGCGCGGACGCCGTGATCACCTCCGACTTCGACGAGGCCCTTGCCGCCGACGGCCTGCTGGTGCCCGGTGTGGGTGCCTTCGCCGCCTGCATGGACGGCCTCAGGGCCGTCAAGGGGGACCGGATCATCGGCCGCCGCCTGGCCGGTGGCCGCCCGGTGCTCGGGATCTGCGTGGGGATGCAGATCCTCTTCGCCCGCGGCGTCGAGCACGGCATCGAGACCGAGGGCTGCGACGAGTGGCCCGGCACGGTCGAGCCGCTGCGCGCGCCCGTCGTGCCGCACATGGGCTGGAACACCGTCAAGCCGGCCGAGAGCTCCCGGCTCTTCGCCGGCCTGCCGGCGGAGGCCCGGTACTACTTCGTGCACTCCTACGGCGTGCGCCACTGGGAGCTGTCGCCGATCGAGCAGCTGCGCCCGCCGCTGGTCACCTGGGCCGAGCACGGCGAGCCGTTCGTCGCCGCCGTGGAGAACGGCCCGCTCTCCGCCACGCAGTTCCACCCCGAGAAGTCCGGCGACGCCGGCGCCGCCCTGCTCAAGAACTGGATCGACACGCTGTGACCACCAACAAGTTGACCCTCCTCCCTGCTGTCGACGTCCGCGACGGCCAGGCGGTCCGCCTGGTCAAGGGCGCGTCCGGCTCGGAGACCTCCTACGGAGAGCCGCTTGCCGCCGCGCTCGCCTGGCAGCAGGCCGGGGCCGAGTGGATCCACCTGGTCGACCTGGACGCCGCCTTCGGCACCGGCGACAACCGCGCGATGCTGGCCGAGGTCACCGGCCGACTCGACGTCAAGGTCGAGCTCTCCGGCGGCATCCGGGACGACGAGTCGCTGCGCGCCGCGCTGGCCACCGGCTGCGCCCGAGTGAACCTCGGCACCGCCGCGCTGGAGTCCCCGGAGTGGGTCGCCAAGGTCATCGCGGAGTACGGCGACAGGATCGCCGTCGGCCTCGACGTGGTCGGCACCACGCTGCGCGGCCGCGGCTGGACCAGCGAGGGCGGCGACCTCTACGAGGCGCTGGCCCGCCTGGACGCCGAGGGCTGCGCCCGCTACGTCGTCACCGACGTGGACAAGGACGGCACGCTGACCGGCCCCAACCTCCAGCTGCTGCGCAACGTCTGCGCCGCCACCGACCGGGCCGTCGTCGCCTCCGGCGGCGTGTCCTCGCTGCAGGACCTGCGTGACATCGCGACGCTGGTGCCCGAAGGTGTGGAGGGGGCCATCGTGGGCAAGGCCCTCTACGCGCAGGCGTTCACGCTCGAAGAGGCTCTCGCAGCAGTGTCCTGACACCGATGGAGGTCGCGGGATGACGCAGGATCGACGGCACGTGGGCGGTTACTCCCCCTGGGAGGAGCAGTACGGCTTCGCACGCGCCGTCGCCGCAGGGGATTTCGTCTTCGTCTCGGGCTGCACCGCCTGGGACGACGGCTCGGTCCGGTTCGAGGGATCCCCCTACGACCAGACCGTGGCCGCCTTCGGCGTGGCCCTGGACGCGCTCTCCCGCTTCGGCCTCGGCAAGGCGGACGTGGTCCGCACCCGCCTGTACGTCACCCACGCGCGTGACACCGACGAGGTCGGCCGGGCGCATCGCGAGATCCTCGCCGAGGTCCGTCCCGCCTGCACGATGGTCGTCGTCAACGCGCTGCTCGACTCGCGGATGTCCGTGGAGGTCGAGGTCGACGCCTACAAGAAGAACTTGGAGCTTCCCAGATGACCCTCGCGGTCCGCGTGATCCCCTGCCTGGACGTCGACGCCGGTCGGGTGGTCAAGGGCGTCAACTTCCAGAACCTGCGCGACGCGGGCGACCCGGTCGAGCTGGCCAAGCTCTACGACGCCCAGGGAGCCGACGAACTGACGTTCCTGGACATCACCGCCTCCTCGGGCGACCGGGAGACCACCTACGACATCGTGCGCCGCACGGCGGAGCAGGTCTTCATCCCGCTGACGGTCGGCGGCGGCGTCCGCACCGTCGACGACGTGGACAAGCTGCTGCGCGCGGGCGCGGACAAGGTCGGCGTCAACACCGCCGCCATCGCCCGGCCGGAGCTGATCCGCGAGATCGCGCAGCGCTTCGGCCGCCAGGTGCTGGTGCTGTCCGTGGACGCGCGGCGGGTTCCGGAAGGGACCGAGGCCGGGTCCACGGCGTCCGGCTTCGAGGTCACCACGCACGGCGGGCGCACCGGCACCGGCATCGACGCCGTCGAGTGGGCGACCCGGGCCGCCGAGCTCGGTGCCGGCGAGATCCTGCTGAACTCGATGGACGCCGACGGCACCAAGGACGGCTACGACCTGGAGATGATCACCGCGGTGCGCAAGGCCGTCTCCGTCCCGGTCATCGCCAGTGGCGGCGCGGGCAAGCTCGCCGACTTCGCCCCGGCGGTCACGGCCGGAGCCGACGCGGTGCTGGCGGCCAGCGTCTTCCACTTCGGCGATCTGACGATCGCGGAGGTCAAGCAGTCCCTGCATGAGGACGGGCACCCCGTTCGGCTCTGACGCGGACTCCGAACGGACGCGCCCGGATTGCCGGACCAGCTGGTGACGCTCTGATACTGAACGAGTGCGGAAAGGCATCCTGCAACGCCTCGGTGAATGGTGCGCTCGCCACGCGATCGTCGTGATCGTGATGTGGCTGGTGGTCCTGGGCGTGCTGCACGGCCTGCAGAACACCATCGGCGGCACCTATTCCGACGACTTCAACCTCCCTGACAGCCAGTCGCAGAAGGGTGCGAACGTCCTCCAGGCGAACGCCCCGAGCATCGGCGGCACCAGCGCGACGATCGTGATGCACGACGCGAAGCCGCTGACGGACTTCACCACCCAGGTGAACCAGGCCGTCTCCTCGTTGCAGCACCTCGACCACGTGCTGTCCGTGCAGAACCCGCTGCCGCAGCCGAACTCCTCCGGCGGCACGACCCAGACCGGCGCGCTGTCCAAGGACGGCACGATCGGGTACATCACGGTCCGCTTCGACAAGAATCCCGCCGCGCTGGGCAGCGACTACCTGAACGGCGTCGACGCCGCGGTCGGGCCGCTGCGCTCGGCGGGAGTGGAGGTCGAGTACGGCGGACCGCTGGGGGAGGCGGCCAGGCCTCATGCCAAGGACCTGACCAGTGAGGCCATCGGCTTCGCGGTGGCCATCGTGGTCCTGGTCGTCGGCTTCGGCAGTCTGATCGCAGCCGGGCTGCCGTTGGTGACGGCCCTGATCAGCGTGATCGTGGGGCTCAGCTGCCTCAGCCTGCTCGCGGCCGCCATCGACTTCGCCAGCGTCTCGCCGACCCTGGCCACCATGATCGGCCTCGGCGTGGGCATCGACTACGCGCTGTTCCTGATCACCCGCTTCCGACAGCTGATCATGGACGGGGAGGAACCCCACGTCGCGGCAGGTGTCGCCGTCACCACGAGCGGGCGCGCGGTCCTGGTCTCGGGCTGCACCGTCATCGTGGCCCTGGCCGGCCTGTACGTGTCGGGCCTCAGCTTCATCGGCCGTCTCGGCATCGCGGCCGCGGTCACGGTGATCACCGCCGTGGCCGGCGCACTCACCCTGGTGCCGGCGCTGGCCGGGCTGATCGGGCCCCGGATCGACCGGTTCTGTCTGAAGACTCCCGTGGCCGAGGGCGGTCCGGTGGCCGGAGAGGACGCCGGGGCGAAGGCCGAGGAGCCCGAGGAGGAGCAGCACGGCTTCTGGCACCGCTACGCCCAGCGCGTCGAGCGCCGCCCGTGGTGGTTCCTGGCGGCGGGCGTGGTGGTGCTCGGGATCCTGGCGATCCCGCTCTTCTCGATCCGGCTCGACCATATCGACGACGGCGCGGACCCGACCTCCTTCACCGACCGCCGTGCCTTCGACCTGATCAGCCAGGGCTTCGGGCCGGGTGCCAACGGGCCGTTCACCCTGGTGATCGACCAGAGCTCGGTGCCGTCGAGTCAGCGGTCCACGCTCGCGGCCGACATGCAGAAGGCGCTGACCGGCGTCCCGAACGCGGCCAGCGTCAGCCCGCTCCAGCCCACCAGCAACGGGAACGTCCTGACCGGCACGGCGATCTCGACCGGGCGGCCGCAGGATGCCGCCACCACCCACCTGTTCAACCACCTCAAGGACGTCGCCCTGCCGCAGGGCGCCACCGGTACGACGGCCAAGACCTACGTGACCGGGGTGACCGCCGCCCAGCAGGACTTCACCGAGATCATCAGCTCCAGGCTGGTGCTGATCATCGCGGTCGTGGTCGCGCTGGCGTTCCTGATCATCCTTGCGGTCTTCCGAGGCATCCTGGTCGCGCTCAAGGCGGCCGTACTGAACCTGTTCTCGATCGGCGCCTCCTACGGTGTGGTGGTCGCGGTCTTCCAGTGGGGGTGGGGCGGCACCGCGCTGGGCGTCGCCGGGAAGGTGCCGATCGAGAGCTACGTGCCGATGATGATGTTCGCCATCATCTTCGGTCTCAGCATGGACTACGAGATCTTCCTGCTCTCCCGCGTCCACGAGGCGTGGTTGCGCACCCAACGAGCCGAGGACAGCGTCGCCTACGGCCTGGAGATCACCGCACGGGTGATCACCTGTGCGGCGCTGATCATGTTCAGCGTTTTCGCGGCCTTCATCCTGAGCGACAGCATCGTGGTCAAGATGCTCGGCCTGGGCCTCGCCGTCAGCGTCCTGGTGGACGCCACCGTCGTCCGGCTGCTTCTGGTCCCGGCTGTGATGACGCTGCTCGGACGGCACGCCTGGTGGGTGCCCCGGTGGCTGGACCGGCTGCTGCCGCACCTCGACACCGAGGGTGAGGCGGCGCTCCACCAGGCGACCGAAAAGCCCTCGAAGGACTCCTAGCCGCTAGCCGACCAGGGGTCCGGTCACCGGGAGCACGACCTCGCACGGGACCGGCTGCCGGTGGGCCGGGTCGAGGGCGTTGAGCATGTCCGTCAGGGCCACCGGGTCGTAGGCGATCTCCAGGTGGTCGGACTGGTCCAGCGCGCACTGGTCCTGGACGGTGATGTCCGTGACGTTCGGCGCGGCAGGCAGGAAGGCGTTGGTGTACGGGGTGACCACCTCGTCGTCCTTGGTGGCGATGACGGTGTAGTCGATCCCCGCCACGGTCTCGCCGCCCGCGTTCAGCGCGGTCAGGAACGACGAGCCGACCTCCTGCTCGACACAGGACGCGCACGCCGCGCTCAGCAGTCCGTTGGCGGGCTCCAACACGTTGAGCTGTTGGGCGAGTTGGGTGATGCCGTCCAGCGTGGTGCCGTTGTTGGAGGGCGAGAGCGCCACCAGCTTGGCCACCTTGGCCGCGCCGCCGAGGTCCTTGATGTAGTAACGCGGCATCATGCCGCCCTGGGAGTGGCCGACCAGGTCGATCCTGGCCGCGCCGGTGGCGCCCAGCACCTGGTCGACGAAGGACGACAGCTGGGCGGCCCCGTCCTCGATCGCACCGGTGCCCTGGATCGGCGACGACGCGCTCGGCCCGCCGTAGTCGAAGGCGAAGACGCAGTAGCCGTCGTCCACGAGGAGCGGCGAGGCGCCGCCCCAGTTGTCGTTCATGTTCTCCAGCGTCCCGTGCACCAGGACCACCGGGTCCGGGTGGGCGGCGCTGGGCTTGCAGCTCCAGTCGTTCGCTCCGGCCGGGGCGCTGCCGGGAGCGAAGAAGCCGGCCGCGAAACCGATGTTGAAGTGGTAGTCCACCGGATACCAGGCGGCGGACGCCGGTTGTGCTGCGAAAGCCGTGATTCCGGCCGCCGCGACGACCACCGCGAGTGTTCTTCTGCGCATGGGAGTCTCCGTCCTCGACCCGTTCGTCCGAGAATTTCGGGTGGATTTCGGCGAGGATGCTAGGAAATCCGGGAGGAGTGGTCAAGAAGAATGGCAGCGCGAGGCGAATCGTGAGCGGAACTGCCCCGAACGCGTGCCCGGCCGCGCTGAAACGCTCACGAAACCTCGTGGAACATGCTGGTGCATCCCTATTGACCGGCCGGTAACATCGCCTCATACTGGCCGGTAGCGTAGGAGGGAGCAGGCTTGAGCGAGCCGTGGAGTGTATTGCCCAGATCGCTGGCCGCCGAACTGCGCAAGGAAGAGCGGGCCATCGCGGCGGAAATCATCGGGGAGATCAGACAACAGGTGCCCGAATTCTCCCGGCCGCTTTCCGGGAAATTCGGTGCGGGAATCCAGCACGGTGTCGAGACCGCGCTCGCGGAATTCGCCGACCTGATCGAGGGAGCCCGGCGCGACACCCCCGAACGCATGCGCGTGTACCGCGCGCTGGGCCGTGGGGAGCTGGCCGAGGGCCGCAGTCTGGACGCGTTGCAGGCCGCCTACCGGCTGGGCGCGCGCGTCGCCTGGCGCCGCTACGCCCGGATCGCCCGTCGGGTCGGGCTGGGCACCGAGCTGCTGGTCGTGCTGGCCGAGGCGATCTTCGCGCACATCGACGAACTCGCCGCCGCCTCGGTCCGCGGCTACGCCCGTGCCCAGGTCGACGAGGCGGGCGAACTCGGCCGCGCCCGTTCCCAGTTGCTCGCCCTGCTGACACGGGGTGGTGGCGATCTGAAGCACCTGGAGGCCGCGGCGGAGCTCGCCGACTGGCCGCTGCCGTGGCATCTCTGTGCGGTTGCGCTCGCATCGGACCCGCCGTCGCCGGGCGGCGGACCGAGCAGGTCGGCCGGGCCGCGAGGACACGGGTTGCCGGAGGCGGTCCTGGCCGAACTCGACGGCCCGGAACCGTTCCTGGTCGTGCCCGAGCCGTCACTCCAGCTGCGCGACCCCCAGATCCAGGCGCTGCTGGCCACCCGCCGCGCGGTCATCGGCCCCACCGTGCCGCCCGAGCAGGCCGCGGACTCGCTCCGCTGGGCGCGGGCGCTGCACACGCGGGCGCTGCACACGCGGGCGGCGACGGAGACGGCGAGGGAGACCGGGTCGCCGGTCGTCTGCGACGCGCACCTGTCCGACCTGCTGCTGCTCGCCGACGAGCCGCTGATCCGGCTGATCACGGCGCGGCGGCTGCAGCCGCTCGAAGGGCTGACGCCCAAGCAGTACCAGCGCCTCGCCGAGACGCTGCTGGCGTGGCTGCAGACGAACCGGGGCAGCGCACCGGAGGTCGCCGCGCGACTGGGGATCCACCCGCAGACCGCGCGGCAACGCCTGCACCAGGTCCAGCGCCTGTTCGGCCCGGCGCTGGCCGACCCCGACTCCCGGTTCGAGCTGGAGATCGCGCTCAGATCCCGAACTTCGCCCCCATGACCTTGGCCACGGCCTCCTCGTCGCCCTCGAACTCGACGCGAGCGTGCGCCTGACGGCCCATGCCGAACATCACCAGCTCGCCCGGCTCACCGGTCACGGTCACCACGGGCGAGCCCTTCTTCGCCACGGCGGTCTGTCCGTCCGGACGGCGCAGCACCAGCCCGACGGGGGAGCGACGTCCGTTCAGTCGCGCCATCCCGCTGATCCGCTTCCACAGCGCCTCGCTCAGCTCCTCGTCCAACACCCGTGCCGACCAGTCGGGTTGGGCGCGACGCACGTCCTCGCTGTGGACGAAGAACTCCATCGTGTTCCCGGCGTCCTCCATGCCCGGCAGCCGGAACGGCGAGTAGGCGGGCGGCCCGACCCGGATCGCCTCGACCAGCTCGGCGTACGGCTTGGCCACGTAGTCGCTCCGCACCCGCTCCAGCCGCGCGGCCAGGGGCTTCAACAGGATCCCGCCGGCGGCGTCCGGCCGTCGCTCCCGGACGACCACGTGTGCGGCGAGGTCCGCGGTGTTCCACCCCTCGCACAGCGTCGGGGCCTCGGGGCCGACGCTCTCCAGCAGATCAGCCAGCAGCAGGCGCTCACGGCGTCCCAGATTCGACATGGCCCAAGGGTACGGCGGGTGGCCCGGATCAGTTCGCGAGGGGGGCGGTGAGTTTCCGCGCGCCTTGGTAACTCCCGCCGGAGAGCGCACAGGTGACGGTATGTCGACCCGCCTGGTAGTCGGCCAGGGTCGGGTAGAGCTCGTAGTACTGGAGGGCGGTCCCCCCGGACTGCCTGCGGTAGGCGGCGGCGTCGATCGGCTCACAGAGCGTCAGCGCGCGGCTGACGATCGCCGGGTAGGAGCTCAACCCGGACGGCAGCGTGGCCAGCTGGGTGACCTCCGCGTCGTGCGGAGCGGTGCAGGGGCGCTTCGCGAGCAGCGAGAGCGTGCGGGTGAAGGCGGGGGAGTCGAAGCAGTCGCCGGGCTGGAGCGAGATGTAGGCGAAGGTGTTCGGCAGCGACGGCGTCGGGCTGGGTATCGGGGTGGGCGTCGCCTTCGTGGGCGAGGGGGTGGCCACGGGCTTCGGCTGCGCGAGGGCTTTGGGCGGCTTGGCCTGCAGAGCCAGCGTCACCGCGATCGCGACCACGACCAGCACGGCGAGAAGGCCTGCGGCCAGCCTGATCCGCGCGCTGCGCGGTCCCCCGAGGAGCGTCATGGGGAACAGAATGCCGGGCGCTCCGCGCGCTGGACAGGGTGCGTCGCTCATGGGCAACGGGGAAGCTGCACGCCCCTGGGGTAGTGCGACTTCCCCGTCGCGGATAATGAAGCCATGTCCGCCTCACCTGCCGTCCCGAACACCACCGATCTCGATCCCGCCGTTGCCGTACGGCTCAAGCGGGATGCGAACGGGCTGGTCCCCGCCATCGCTCAGCAGTACGACACGGGCGAAGTGCTGATGATGGGCTGGATGGACGACGAGGCGCTGCATCGCACCCTCACCACCGGACGCTGCACCTACTGGAGCCGCAGCCGGTCCGAGTACTGGGTCAAGGGCGACACCTCCGGGCACGTGCAGGTGGTCAAGTCCGTGGCGATCGACTGCGACGGCGACACCCTCCTGGTCAAGGTCGACCAGCACGGCGCGGCCTGCCACACCGGTGACCGGACCTGCTTCGACGCCGGTCAACTGCCGGTCGCCACGGCGTGAGCCGGTACGCTCCGACGCATGACCAGCGGTAGCGTCACCCCCGATCTCGACACGTTCCGCAAGCTCGCCGTGGATCGCCGGGTGATCCCGGTGACGCGGCGGCTGCTCGCCGACGGGGACACGCCCGTCGGCGTCTACCGCAAGCTCGCGGGGGAGCGGCCGAACACCTTCCTGCTGGAGAGTGCGGAGCAGGGGCGCGCCTGGTCGCGTTACTCGTTCGTCGGGGTGCGCTGCAGCGCGTCCCTCACCGTCGGCGCCGACGGCAACGCGCGCTGGCTCGGGACGCCGCCCGTCGGGGTGCCGACCGAGGGCGATCCGCTGGTCGTGCTGCGGGCGACCATCGAGGCCCTGCGCGGGCCGCGCGACCTGCACCAGGGCGGGGAGTTGCCGCCGTTCACCGGCGGCATGGTCGGCTACCTCGGCTACGACATCGTCCGGCGGCTGGAGAAGCTGCCGAGCCTCACGCCCGACGACC
This sequence comes from Streptacidiphilus sp. MAP5-3, assembly GCF_041262505.1. Classification (NCBI taxonomy): domain Bacteria; kingdom Bacillati; phylum Actinomycetota; class Actinomycetes; order Kitasatosporales; family Streptomycetaceae; genus Streptacidiphilus; species Streptacidiphilus sp. MAP5-3. The sequence goes on along the minus strand of NZ_JBGCCL010000005.1, from coordinate 83,401 downwards.
TCGGGCTGCCCGAGCTGACCATGCTCTTCGCGGACGATCTCGCCGTCCTGGACCACAAGGACGGCTCGGTCCTGCTGATCGCCAACGCGGTCAACCGCGACGCCCAGCCGACCGGCGTCGACGCCGCCTACGCCGACGCGGTCGCCCGGCTCGACGCGATGACCGCCGACTTCGGCCGCCCCGCCGACGTCGGGGCCGCGACGCTGACGCCGGTCAGCTCCGTCGAGGCGGTCTCGCCGTTCGGCGGCGCCCCGTACCGGGCGGCGGTGGAGACGGTGAAGGAGCGGATCCGCGCGGGCGAGGCGTTCCAGGTGGTGCCCTCGCAGCGGTTCGAGGTGGACTGCCCGGCCAGCGCGCTGGACGTCTACCGAGTGCTGCGGACCACCAACCCCAGCCCGTACATGTACCTCTTCCGCTTCGCCGCCGCCGAGCCCGGCGGCCTGCCGTTCGACGTGGTCGGCTCCAGCCCTGAGGCGCTGGTCAAGGTCGAGGACGGCGAGGCGATGGTGCACCCGATCGCCGGCACGCGCCCGCGCGGCACGACGCCCGAGCACGACGCGGACCTCGCCGCCGAGCTGCTGGCCGACCCGAAGGAGCGGGCCGAGCACCTGATGCTGGTCGACCTGGGCCGCAACGACCTGGGCCGGGTCTGCGCGCCGGGCAGTGTCGAGGTCGTCGACTTCATGACGATCGAGCGCTACAGCCACGTCATGCACATCGTCTCCACGGTCACCGGCAAGGTCGCCCCGGAGCGGAGCGCCTTCGACGTGCTGACCGCCTGCTTCCCGGCCGGGACGCTCTCGGGCGCGCCCAAGCCGCGCGCCATGCAGATCATCGAGGAGCTGGAGCCGACCCGTCGTGGTCTCTACGGCGGCTGCGTCGGCTACTTCGACTTCGCGGGGGACGCGGACACCGCCATCGCCATCCGCACCGCGCTGATCCGGGACGGCAAGGCCTACGTCCAGGCCGGGGCCGGGGTCGTGGCCGACTCGGTTCCCGAGAACGAGGACGCGGAGTGCCGCAACAAGGCGGCGGCGGTGCTGCGCGCGGTCGCCTCGGCGGCCACCCTGCGTCCGGTCGCGTCGGCGGCGCAGGGCACACTGGAGCGGTGAACCCCGAAGCGCCCGCCCCCTCAGACCCATCAGCTTCAGACTCGGCAGCTTCAGACCCCGCAGCTTCAGGGCCGGCAGCCGCCGCCCCGTCCCGGTCCGGCAGCCGACGCAGCCTCGCGGTGACGCTGTTCCTCTCGGTCCTCGGAGCGGCGCTGCTGCTGGTCGCGGCAGGGCAGGGCTGGGTCTCCGGCGAGGTCCAGGCCCAGGGTGTGACCCGGACGGTGACCGCCGACGGCGGCGAGGTCAGTGGCCTGCCCGGCGCGATGGCGCTGGTCGGGCTGGCCTCGGTGGTCGCGGTCTTCGCGGTGCGGGGCAGGGCACGGGCGGTGCTCGGCGCGCTGGTCGCCCTGGCGGGCGCGGGCGCGGCGTACACCGCAGTCGCGGCGATGGCGAACTCGGGCAGCTCGGCGCTGGACGCGAAGGCTGCCCGGGCGATAGGGCTGGCGAACGTCAGCGCCACCGGGATCTCCGACTCGGCCTGGCCGTGGGTCGCCGTGCTCGGCGGGGTGCTGCTGGTGCTGGCCGGTCTGCTGACCGTCGCCAAGGGCGCCGCCTGGCCGGGCATGTCCGCACGCTACGACGCCCCGGCAGGTGCCGAACCGGCCCGCCCGAAGCGCGCGCCCGCGGCGGAACCGACCCACTCCCCGGCCGACCTCTGGAAGGCTCTGGACCGGGGTGAGGACCCCACTGCAGGCTGACCCGGGCGATACGGGACAATGGACCAGGAGAACTCTCCCGGGCGGGAGAGTCCTATGAACGAGGAGCAGTAATGTCGGCAAACTCCCACGGATCCACCACGGCCGCCTGGACCGCAGTCGGCGTCTCATTTGTGGGTTTCTTCGTTGCGGCCTTCGGGATGGTCATCCCGTCGCCGATCGTGGTCGCCATCGGCCTGGTCATCGCCGCCGCCGGTGCGCCGGTCGGCAAGATGATGTCCGCCGCGGGCTTCGGCAAGAAGCCGAGCACGCACGCGAGCATCGTCGACCCGATGGTGAAGCGGGAGCCGGTCAGCAACGGCGCGTCCGTCTGAACCGTCTGACTCGTCCGACTCGTCCGAGCGACTCCTCGGTTCCACAGGCGCGGCGGGTCCCTACGGGTTCCGGCGCCCGCGCCGCGTGAGAATCGGTGTATGACTTCTTCGGCCTCCGCGCCCGTGCCGCAGTCAGTACCCTCACTGCCGTCACTGGGCCGGAGGCTTGCCGTGCCCTTGGCGCTGATCGGGGGCACGGCTGCGGCCACGGGCTACGTGGCCGCTGTGGACCCGAACCAGCCCGGCCACTACCCGGTCTGCCCCTTCCTGCGGCTCACCGGCTGGTGGTGCCCCGGCTGCGGCGGCCTGCGCGCGGTGCACGCGCTGACCCGTGGCGACCTCGCTGGCGCGCTCCACGACAACGCGCTCGGCGTCGCCTTCTGCGCCGCGCTGCTCGGCGGCCTGGTGCTCTGGGCCTCCCGCGAGGTGCGCGGACTGGCGCGCCCACAGCCCCGGTTGGGCCGTACGGGGACGCTCGCGCTGCTCGCCGTCGTCCTCGTCTTCACCGTCCTGCGCAACCTTCCCACCGGCGCGTTTCTTGCTCCCTGAGCAGGTCAAAGGCCTGTTGACGGTGTCCGTCTGGCGAGACCGGGATGCGCTCGATGCGGGGTTGAACAGGCAGGACGGATACCATCGACGCAGTTCATCGAACACTGGAATCCGACAGTTGTCGGAAGCCGAGCTGAACCGGTGACGTCCGATCCGAGGAATTCCCGAGTGAAGAGGGGCGCCCGAGTGAGCGTGCTCGACGAGATCATCGCCGGTGTCCGTGAGGACCTCGCCGAGCGTCAGTCGCAGGTGTCGCTGGACGAGCTCAAGGAGCTGGCCGCGAAGGCCCCGGAGGCCAAGGACGGCGTGGCCGCACTGGGCGGCGAGGGAGTGGCCGTCATCTGTGAGGTCAAGCGCTCCAGCCCCTCCAAGGGCGCGCTGGCCGCGATCGCCGACCCGGCCGCGCTGGCCGCGGACTACGCGGCGGGCGGTGCCGCCGCGATCTCCGTGCTGACCGAGCAGCGCCGCTTCGGCGGCTCCCTGGCCGACCTCAAGGCGGTCCGCGCGGCAGTCGACACGGCCGTCCTGCGCAAGGACTTCATCGTCACCGCCTACCAGCTGTGGGAGGCCCGCGCGTACGGGGCCGACCTGGCCCTGCTGATCGTCGCCGCGCTGGAGCAGCCCGCCCTCGTGTCGCTGATCGAGCGCGCCGAGTCGATCGGCCTGACCCCGCTGGTCGAGGTCCACGACGAGGAGGAGGTCGCCCGCGCGGTCGACGCCGGCGCGCGGATCATCGGCGTCAACGCGCGAAACCTGAAGACCCTCGAGGTCGACCGCAACACCTTTGCGCAGGTGGCGCACGCGATCCCGGCCAACGTCCTCAAGGTCGCCGAGTCGGGCGTCCGCGGCCCCCACGATCTGATCGCCTACGCGAACGAGGGCGCGGACGCGGTCCTCGTCGGCGAGTCGCTGGTCACGGGCAAGGACCCCAAGTCGGCGGTCGCCGACCTCGTTGCGGCAGGCGCGCACCCGGCGCTGCGGCACGGGCGGTAGTTGCACCGACTGTCAGGTCGGGGCCCTACCTCGCAGGGTGGCTTGTCGCGCGCGCAGTTGATCAAGCAGAGCCCCGCGCCCCTGAGGTGTTGCAACTGCCTGCGGGAGCGAACAGATATGATCGTCCCGTGACCTCCCGTTCCCCCCATCAGCCCGGCTATGCCGGCCTGCAGCGCGGCTGCAAGCCGCGTGGGTGTCGTGCGCCGGCAAGGCGCGTGTTGGGGCGACGGGTTCGGTATGTGATCGGTGCGGAGCCCGGTCAGGTTCCGGGGCGGCGATGGCAGCGCACGCGCCACGCCAGCCGTCCCAGTTGACCCCCGTCTTCATCTTCACGCATACCTTCACAAGGGAACACCCATGTCCGACGTGACATCCGTCCCCGACGCGCGCGGCTACTTCGGCGCGTACGGCGGACGCTTCATCCCGGAGGCGCTCGTCGCCGCCGTGGAGCAGGTGGCCGACGAGTACGAGAAGGCCAAGGCCGATCCCGCCTTCGCCGCCGAGCTGTCGACCCTGCTCAAGGACTACACCGGCCGTCCGAGCCCGCTGACCGACGTCCACCGCTTCTCCGCGGAGGCCGGGGGCGCGCGCATCCTGCTCAAGCGCGAGGACCTGAACCACACCGGCTCGCACAAGATCAACAACGTCCTCGGTCAGGCCCTGCTGACCAGGCGGATGGGCAAGACCCGCCTGATCGCCGAGACCGGCGCCGGTCAGCACGGCGTGGCCACCGCCACCGCCGCCGCGCTCTTCGGCATGGACTGCACCATCTACATGGGCGAGGTCGACACCCAGCGCCAGGCGCTGAACGTCGCCCGGATGCGGATGCTCGGCGCCGAGGTCGTGCCGGTGAAGTCCGGCAGCCGGACGCTCAAGGACGCGATCAACGAGGCCTTCCGCGACTGGGTCGCCAACGTCGACAACACCCACTACCTCTTCGGCACGGTCGCCGGGCCGCACCCGTTCCCGATGATGGTCCGTGACTTCCACCGGGTCATCGGCCAGGAGGCGCGCGCGCAGGTGCTGGACCGGACCGGGCGGCTGCCCGACGCCGTCGTCGCCTGCGTGGGCGGCGGGTCCAACGCGATGGGCGCGTTCTACGACTTCATTCCCGACGCCGGGGTCCGGCTGATCGGCATCGAGGCGGCCGGTGAGGGGGTGGAGACGCCCAAGCACGCGGCCACCCTGACCAAGGGCGACCCGGGCGTGCTGCACGGCTCGCGCACCTACGTGCTGCAGGACGAGGACGGCCAGACCATCGAGTCCCACTCGATCTCCGCCGGTCTGGACTACCCCGGCGTCGGCCCGGAGCACGCCTTCCTCAAGGACTCCGGCCGTGCCGAGTACCGGCCGTGCACCGACGCGGACGCGATGAACGCGCTGCGGCTGCTCTCGCGCACCGAGGGCATCATCCCGGCCATCGAGAGCTCCCACGCCCTCGCCGGGGCGCTGGAGTTGGGCCGCGAGTTGGGCCCGGACGCGGTGATCCTGGTCAACCTGTCCGGTCGTGGCGACAAGGACATGCACACCGCTGCGCAGTACTTCGGCCTGCTCGACGACTCGACCCTGGAGTCGATCTCCGACTCGACCTCCGACGCGACCTCCGGCGGTGCCAAGTGACGAACGCCCTGCTGACCACCACCCTGGCGAACGCCAAGGAGGAGAACCGGGCCGCGCTGATCGGCTACCTCCCGGCCGGCTTCCCGACCATCCCGGGCGCGGCCAAGGCCGTGCAGGCGCTGATCGACGGCGGCGCGGACGTGGTCGAGATCGGTCTGCCGCACAGCGACCCGGTCCTGGACGGCGCGACCATCCAGACCGCTGACGACATCGCGCTGCGCAACGGCATCCGGATCAAGGACGTGCTGGCCACGGTCCGCGAGGTCACCACGGCCAACCCGACCGTGCCGATCCTGGTGATGACCTACTGGAACCCGGTGGACCGCTACGGTCAGGCCCGCTTCGCCGCCGACCTGGCGGCGGTGGGCGGGGTCGGCTGCATCCTGCCGGACCTGCCGGTCGAGGAGGCGGAGGAGTGGCTCGCGGCGGCGGCCGAGCACGGGCTGGCGACGGTCTTCGTCGTCGCGCCGTCCAGCCAGGATCAGCGCCTGGCGCTGATCACGGCCAAGGGCACCGGCTTCGTCTACGCGGCGGCGGTCATGGGCGTCACCGGGACCCGTACCCAGGTCGGGGCGATGGCCGAGGACCTGGTCGAGCGCACCCGCCGGACGACGGACCTGCCGGTCTGCGTCGGCCTGGGCGTCTCCAACGCCGAGCAGGCGGCCGAGGTGGCCGCCTTCGCGGACGGCGTGATCGTCGGGTCGGCCTTCGTACAGCGCATGCTTGACGCTCCGTCGGAGGACGTGGGCTACGCGGCCGTCCGCGAGCTCGCCGCGGAGCTGGCCCAGGGGGTCCGCAAGCGGTAGGTCCGCAAGCGGTAGGTCGGCAAGCGGTAGGCCCGGTGCGGGACGATCGCAGGATCGACGTGCGGAGGGCGCGGCAGCTCGGTGACGGGCTGCCGCGCCCTCACTCGTTCCGGTGATACGGCGCGTGGCGTGCCCCGGGGTGGCCTTCATTCTCGTTCATGATCCGGCACGTGACGTGCAGAAGCAGTCACATGAGATCAGGAACGTGATCAGAAACGTGATCAGCATGATCCGTCTGGTCAGAAGGAGGCTCCGCTGTGGCAGCAAGTCCTCAACGCGCCAGGGTGGTCCGCGCCGCCGTCGCAGCGGTCGTGCTGGTCGCGGCGCTCGTCGCCGAGGCAGACCTCGACTCCGCACTCGCCCAGGCCCGCGCCCACCATCGCGGCACTCACGGACACCACCACCATGCGACCGCACATCACGGCAGGCCGTCGGCGAAGCCCAAGCCCCAGCCGGTGGCAAGGCCGGTAGCAAAGCCGGTGGCAAAGCCGCAGCCGGGCCAGGCCGTTCGCGACATCGCGGACCGTACGGTCGCGCTCGGGCTCCCGGCGCGCCTCGACGACGACGGCACCAGCATCGACGTCGGCTACGCCGACGCGCCCGTCCAGCTCACCCTCTTCGAGGACTACCGCTGCGACAACACGGGCCCGTTCGAGAACCTCCAGGGGCCGACGCTGCGGATGCTGATGGCGCATCACCAGCTGCTTGTCCACTACGTGATCGAGTCGTCACTCGACGAACGCCTGCCCGGTCCCGGTGCGGTCCTCGCCGCGGACGCCGCCCGCGCCGCGCTCGCCCACGGCGGGTTTCCGCTGTTCCACGCGCTGCTCTATGTCAACCAACCCGCCGAGGAGGTGGACGGGTTCACCCCTGTGCGGCTGCTCGACATCGCCTCGCAGGTGCCGGGGCTGCGCAGTGCGGCGTTCGACGCCGAGGTTCGCACGCTCTACTGGAAGCCCTGGGTCGACGCCGCACAGCACCTCTACGACACGTCAGGTGTGCACCACGGCACTCCGTCGATGCTGCTCGACGGTACCGAGGTCGACCTGTGGGCGCACCCGGAGCTGTTGAACGATCCGGGCGCGCTGCAGCGATTTGTCGAGAATGCAGCGAATCACGAGCAATGATCCGAGCCGGTTGCGCCTGATCCGGCAGGATTAGTCCGTATTGCCCAAGAGGGCGTCAGAGGGAGGCGAGCACCGGTGATCACAGAGCAGCCGGCCCACACGCCGGGCCGGACCGCCGGTCCGGACGGGCGGTGGGCCGGGGCGATGCCATGGATCAGCACGGTCGTACGACTCGGGTTGGCAGTGGTCTGGGCCTGGGCCGGACTGGCCAAGATCTCCGATCCGGAGGCCGCGGCACAGGCGGTCCGGGTCTACCGGATCCTGCCGGAGTCCCTGGTCAACCCGATCGGTTACGGCATGCCGTTCCTGGAGCTGGCCCTGGCGTTGCTGCTGGTGGTCGGACTGGGCACCCGGATCGTCGCGGTCATCTCCGGGGTCCTGTTGCTGGTCTACATCGCCTCCATCGCGTCCGTCTGGGCGCGTGGGATCGCGATCGACTGCGGGTGCTTCGGCGGGGGCGGCGCGGTAGCGGCCTCGCAGACCGAGTACTGGCAGGAGATTCTCCGCGACTGCGGATTCCTGCTGCTGGTGGCCTGGTTGGTCTGGCGTCCCAAGAGCCGCCTCTCCCTCGACGCCTGGCTGGCCGGCTGAGCAGGCAGCCCCGTCCCCGCGCACGACGCAGAACCGAGCAGACAGATGACAGACGAACTGATGAGTCAGAAGAACGACGAGAGCAAGCGCAGCGCCCGCGCCAAGATGCTGGAAGAACGCGCCAAACAGGAGGCCAAGGCCCGGAAGAAGCGTCAGTACGGCATCATCGGCGCCGTGCTGGCCGTCATCGTGGTCCTGGTCGCGATCGGGATCGTGATCCAGAACGGCCGCTCCAGCAGCTACAACGCCTCGAGTCAGGCACCCGGCGGCACGATCGGGAACACCAGGCTGGTGGTCCCGGTCGGCGCGACCGACGCGCCCTCGACGGTCACCGTCTACGAGGACCCGCGCTGCCCGGCCTGCGAGCAGTTCGAGACCGGCATGAAGCAGACCATGAACAAGCTGCTGGCCGAGGGCAAGATCCAGGTCCAGTACCACGTGGTGTCGTTCATCGACACCCACGACAACGGCTCCGGGTCGAAGAACGCGGCCAACGCGCTGGGCTGCGCGCAGAACGCCGGCAAGTTCCACGACTACCACGACGTCCTCTACGCCAACCAGCCGGACGAGACCAACGACGCCTGGGCCGACAAGACCATCCTGATCAGTCTGGCCAAACAGGTCCCCGGGCTCGACTCGCCCAGCTTCGAGTCCTGCGTCAACGGCAACGCCTACGGCAGTTGGGTCACCGCCGTGGAGACCGACTTCAACAAGTCCGGCTACACCTCGACGCCGACCGTGTTGCTGAACGGCACCCCGGCCTACCCGAGCTACAAGAACCAGCAGATCTCGCCCGCCGCCTTCACCACCTGGGTGGACGCGGCGAACAAGGGCAAGCCGCTGGGCACGCTCCCGGCCGCCAGCGCCCAGGCCCTGGCCTCGCCGACCGCCCACAACAACCCGGCCGCCCCGAGCCCGAGCGGTTCCTGACGAAGCATCAGTCAACGCGGGGCTGATCCGGCACAGGTCCGATTCACCTACCTGGGCCGGATCAGCCCCGACTGCATTCCGGCGGCGATCGCGGCGGTGCGGCTGTCCACGCCGAGTTTGTCGTAGATGTGGACCAGGTGCGTCTTCACGGTGGCCTCGCTGATGAAGAGCCGCTTGGAGATCTGACGGTTGGCCAGCCCCTCGGCCAGCAGCTCCAGGATCTCCGTCTCGCGCGGTGACAGCGTCGGCCGTTTGGACCGGACCCGGCCGAGCAGCCGCGCCGCGACGGGCGGGGCCAGCACCGTGTCCCCCTTGGCTGCCGCCCGCAGCGCTGCGGCGAGCTCCTCCGGCGGGGCGTCCTTGAGCAGGTAACCGGTGGCCCCGGCCTCGACGGCGGAGAGGATGTCGGCGTCGGTGCTGTAGGTGGTGAGGATCAGCACGGCCGGCGGGTCCGGCAGGGACGTGATCCGGCGGGTGGCCTCCACGCCGTGCATGCCGGACCCCATCTGAAGGTCCATCAGCACCACGTCCGGGCGCGGACTGCCCTCGGCCTCGAACCGCTCCAGCAGTCGCAGTGCCTCGGCTCCGTCGGCCGCCTCACCCACCGGCTCCAGCTCAGGCAACTCGTCCAGCATGGACCGCAGGCCGCGGCGGACGACCGGGTGGTCGTCGACGAGCAGGACGGTGATCACAAAAGGGCTCCGGTAGGGCAGGGGCGGCAACGGGACGTCGGGGGCAGCGCGTGGCTCAGCGGGCCGGTATCGGGGGAGCGTCGAGCGCGGTGAGCGGGAGCGCGACGGCGACGGCGGTGCCCTCGCCCGGGCTGGACTCGATGGTGAGGCTGCCGCCCAAGTCCGCGATCCGCTCCCGCATCCCGTGCAGGCCGAAGCGCGGACGCACGTCGGTCGCGTCAGGCACGGCCGAGGCGGCGAAACCGATGCCGTCGTCGAAGACGTCGAGGGTGACCTGGTCGTCCAGGTAGGCCAGGGTGACCGCGGCACGGTGGGCACGGGCGTGGCGGCGGACGTTGGCCAACGCCTCCTGGGTCATCCGCAGCAGGGCGACCTCGGCTTCGACCGGCAGCGGATACGGCTCGCCGTCCAGATGGAACGCGACCTCGGGCGTCGGGCCGAACCCGGCGGTGACCCGGCGCAGCGCCTCCGCCAGCGTCGCGTCCTGAAGCGGCGGCGGGGTCAGCGCGGCCACAAAGCGGCGTGCCTCGGCCAGGTTGGCGCTCGCCGTCGCGCCGATCTCGCGGACCCGCTCGCCCGCGGGGCCGTCGGCCGCCGCGGACGGCAGCGCGGACTCCGCCGAGCGCGCCAGCAGCACGATGCTGGAGAGGCCCTGGGCCAGGGTGTCGTGGATCTCGCGGGCCAGCCGCTGCCGTTCGGCCAGCCGCCCGGCCTCACGTTGGGTCGCGGCCAACTCGTCACGGGTGCGGACGAGATCGTCGATCAGCGCCTGGCGTCTGCGGCTCTCCTTGTACAGCCCGGCGTAGCCGTAGGCGGTCAGCACCGCGACGGCCGCGCCCGCGCAGGGGCCTATCACCTTGGCCGCCGTCAGTCCGCCCGACGTGCCGGACTGGGCGGCGATGACCACGCCCGTCACCAGCAGCACGGCGGGCAGCGACAACCGGGGCGGCAGCAGGTGCAGATAGAGGAAGTAGAGCGGAAAGGCGACGTACCCCGCCGACGGCGAGACCGCGGCCAGCGCGACCCAGAGCACGGTGATCGTGCCGAGCCAGACCAGCATCGGCGTCCGCGACGCGTCCGGGCCACCGCCGCCCTGCCGCGCGAACCGGCCGCCCACCGCGTAGGCGACGCCGAGCGCGACCCCCCACGACCAAGCGGCGACCCCGCCGCCCACACAGCCGACCACGAGCAGCGCGTAGAACATCGCGTGCAGCGCCACCCGCATGACCCGGAGCGCGGGCATCCGCGCCGGATCGTGCTGGTCGGGGTGCGCGGGACGCGCGTCGGTGCTGCTCATGCCGTCGACCCTACGTCCCACCACCGACAGGACGACGGGCCCCGGCATCAACCATTCGGTTGATTCGGGACCGACCGTCTCCCTGATGGAAAGCGGCGTCGAAAACGCGAGCGTGGAGTACATAAGCCCACACCCGGAAGCCGAGTCGGCACCATCGAGGAGTCCACACCGTGTTCGTCGCCCTGCGTGACATCCGCTTCGCCAAGGGGCGCTTCGCCCTGATGGGCGCGGTCGTCACGCTCATCACCACGCTGGTGGTCTTCCTCTACGGACTCACCGGCGGCCTCGCCTCCGACGCCTCCTCGGCGATCGCGCAACTGCCCGCCACCGACCTCGTCTTCGGCGCACCCGGCGGCGCGACGCCGGAGGTGTCGTTCAGCAACAGCGGCATCAGTGCCGCCCAGCAGCGGGCCTGGGAGTCGGCGCCCGGCATCGGCTCGGTGCAGCCGCTCGGGGTGGCCATGTCCCGGCTGACCGGCGGCTTCGGCGCGACCGCGGTGAGCGTGCTCGGCGCGCCCGCGGGACTGACGCCGCCGCTGGCCTCGGGCGTGGCCCCGGAGGCGGGACAGGTCGCGGTGAGCCGGAAGGTCGCGTCGGCGGACGGGATCAAGGTCGGCGACCAGGTCGGCGTGGGTGGGCGGACGCTCACCGTCTCCGGCATCACCGACGACCGCTCCTACGGCCACGCCCCCAGTGTCTGGACACCCCAGGCCACCTGGCAGCAGGTGACCGGTGCGCAGCAGCCCAACGCGCTCGCCGTCGACCCGGGCACCGCCGACACCGCCGCGCTGGACAAGGCGCAGAACACCGACATGGTGACGCGCGGCGCCGCGCTCTCCGGCATCGACGGCTTCTCCGCCGAGCAGGGCAGCCTGCAACTGATCCAGGGGTTCCTCTTCGCGGTCAGCGCGCTGGTGGTCGGCGCGTTCTTCACCGTCTGGACGGTGCAGCGCCGGGCCGACATCGCGGTACTGAAGGCCGTCGGCGCGTCCAGCGCCTACCTGGTCCGCGACGCCCTGGCACAGGCGCTGGCGATGCTGCTGGGCGGCGCGCTCACCGGAGCGGTGATCGGCTTCGGCGGCGGAGCACTGCTGGGCGGCACCGGGATGCCGTTCACCCTCAGCGCGGCGACGGTCGCGGTGCCCGTCGTCGTCATGGTCGTGCTGGGCCTCGCCGGTGCGGCCCTCGCCGTGCGCCGCATCACCTCCGTCGACCCGCTGACCGCGCTGGGAGCCAACCGATGAGCCGACCGATGAGTCTCGTCCTGTCCGACATCGTCCTCACCTACCCCGACGGCGACCGTCGCCTCACCGCGTTGGACCGCGTCTCGCTTGAGGTGGGCGCGGGGGAGTTCGCCGCCGTCGTCGGCCCGTCCGGTTCCGGCAAGTCCAGCCTGCTCGCCGTCGGCGCGACGCTGCTGACGCCGGACAGCGGACGCGTTCTGATCGCGGGGCAGGACGCGTCCGCGATGGACGGACGACAGCGCACCGCGCTGCGCCGGGACCGGATCGGCATCGTCTTCCAGCAGTCCAACCTGATCGCCTCGCTCACCGCCGTCGAGCAGTTGCAGGCCGTGGCCCACCTGCGCGGCGGGAGGCCGCGGGCGGTCGCGGCGCGTGCCGAGGAGCTGTTGGCCTCGGTCGGCCTCACCGACGGCAAGCAGCACCGCCGCCCGCACCAGCTCTCCGGCGGCGAGCGCCAGCGCGTCAACATCGCGCGGGCGCTCTTCGCGGAGCCGTCGGTGCTGCTGGTCGACGAGCCGACGTCCGCGCTGGACCACGAGCGCGGCGAGCAGATCGTCGCCCTGTTGGCCCGGATCACCCGCGAGCACGGCACGGCGACGGTGATGGTCACCCACGACAAGGCACAACTCGCCGCAGCCGACCGGGTTCTGGAGATGGCCGACGGCCGGCTTGCCGAGCTGACGGCAAGGGTGCCGCGCGCTTAGGCAAGGAAGGCCTAACTTCCCAGGTCAGAGGCGTGGTTAGGCAGTCCTGCCTTGCTGGAAATGAGCGCGCGAGCACGTTACTTTCATCGACGTGACCACGATGATGCCCATGAGCGCCCAGGACATAGCCGAGACCGCAGAGGCCTACAAGCACGACCACCGCGACGTGAACGGTGGCTGGCTGCGCCCGGCGGTGTTCGGTGCGATGGACGGCCTGGTGTCGAACTTCGCGCTCATGTCCGGCGTGGTCGGCGGCCACGCGAGCAACAACGTGGTGGTGCTGACCGGCCTGGCCGGCCTCGCCGCCGGTGCGTTCTCGATGGCGGCCGGCGAGTACACCTCCGTTGCCTCGCAGCGCGAGCTGGTGCAGGCCGAGCTCGAGATCGAGCGCCTGGAGCTGCTGCGCAACCCGCAGGAGGAGCTGGCCGAGCTGGCCCAGCTGTACGTCGACCGCGGCGTCGAACCGCACCTTGCCTTCGAGGTCGCCCAGCAGCTGAGCGCTGATCCCGAGCGCGCGCTCGACGTCCACGCCCGCGAGGAGCTGGGCATCGACCCCGACGACCTCCCGTCGCCGCTGCTCGCGGCGGTCTCGTCCTTCATCTCCTTCGCGCTGGGTGCGCTGCTGCCGCTGCTGCCCTACCTGCTGGGCGCGACGTCGCTGCTGCCCGCGGTGGTCCTGTCGATCGCCGGGCTGTTCCTCTGCGGCGCGGTGGTCAGCAAGGTCACGGCGCGGACGTGGTGGTTCGGCGGGTTCCGCCAGTTGGCGCTCGGGGGCGCGGCGGCGGGAGTGACGTTCCTGCTGGGACAGCTCATCGGCGGACACATCGGCTAGTGCCGCCCACGCGGCGGAGCGCATCTCAGCAGAGCCGCGCCCAGCGGGGCCCCGCGCCCCAGACGTTTTGCAACTTGCCGCTCTGCGGATCTCACCCTGCGTGGTTTTACTCACACGCGACAAACACGTGAAGGGTCTGTTTCGCGAGCCCAGCGATCGGGCACACTTGCGAGGACGTCCGAATACCCCGTGACCCTGGGTGTGCGACGTGACGGGAACCTCCTTCTTCCAAAGGCCGCACCCATGGCCTGGATCCGCCGGTAAGTCCACATCGTGGACTTGAAAATCCACTGAGTGGAATCTCCGGCAAGATGTAACCTGCACCACCCGCACACGCTAAGGGCCAGCGTCGTCCCGGATGCGCATGTGAATTGACTCCATGCCGAATTCCGACGACGGGAGAGCCGATGCTGCCTGCGTCTTCGCGCCCCGCCCCCCGCCCCTACGCGGCCTTGGCGGATGCGCGCCCCGCCAAGCAGGGCCTGTACGACCCGAGCAATGAGCACGACGCCTGTGGCGTCGGGTTCGTCGCCTCACTGAGCGGAGTCGCCGAGCACCGCATCATCGAGCAGGCGTTGACCGTCCTGCGCAATCTGGAACACCGCGGCGCCACCGGCGCCGAACCGGACTCCGGCGACGGCGCCGGCATCCTGACCCAGATCCCGGACGCGTTCCTCCGCGAGAAGTCCGCCGAGCTCGGGTTCGAGCTGCCCGCCCAGGGCCGCTACGCCGTGGGTATCTCGTTCCTGCCGGACGACGACGCCGCCGACGCGGCGGCTGTCTCGGCCATCGAGACGATCGCGTCCGAAGAGGGCCTGACCGTCCTCGGCTGGCGTGACGTCCCGGTCAGCCCGGACCTGCTGGGCGCCACCGCCCGTTCGGTCATGCCGCGCTTCCGCCAGCTCTTCGTCGCCGACGCCGAAGGCGCCAAGGCGGGCCTGGAGCTGGACCGGGTGGCATTTGTGGTGCGCAAGCGCGCCGAGCGCGAGGCAGGGGTCTACTTCCCCTCCCTCTCCGCGCGCACCCTGGTCTACAAGGGCATGCTGACCACCGGGCAGCTGGAGCCGTTCTTCCCGGACCTCTCGGACCGCAGCTACGCCTCCGCGCTCTGCCTGGTGCACAGCCGCTTCTCCACCAACACGTTCCCGAGCTGGCCGCTGGCGCACCCGTACCGGTTCGTCGCCCACAACGGTGAGATCAACACCGTCAACGGCAACCGCAACTGGATGATCGCCCGCGAGTCGCAGCTCGCCACGGACCTGATCCCGGCCAACGCGAACGGGCAGGGTCTGGACCGGATCTTCCCGATCTGCACCCCGGGCCACTCCGACACCGCCTCGTTCGACGAGGTGCTGGAGCTGCTCCACCTGGGCGGACGCTCCCTGCCGCACGCGGTGCTGATGATGATCCCGGAGGCGTGGCAGAACCACGCCACCATGGACCCGGCCCGCCGCGCCTTCTACCAGTTCCACTCGAACCTGATCGAGCCCTGGGACGGCCCGGCCTGCGTCACCTTCTCCGACGGCACCCAGGTGGGCGCCGTGCTCGACCGCAACGGCCTGCGTCCGGCGCGGTACTGGGTCACCACCGACGGCCTGGTCGTGCTGGCCTCCGAGGTCGGCGTGCTGGACATCCCGCAGGACCAGGTGGTCCGCAAGGGCCGGCTGCAGCCGGGCAAGATGTTCCTGGTCGACACGGCCGAGGGTCGGATCGTCGACGACGAGGAGATCAAGTCCAAGCTGGCCGCCGAGCACCCGTACGCGGAGTGGCTGCACGCGGGCTCGATCAAGCTGGACGCGCTGCCCGAGCGCGAGCACGTCGTGCACACCCACGCGTCGGTGACGCGTCGTCAGCAGACCTTCGGCTACACCGAGGAGGAGCTGCGGGTCATCCTCGCGCCGATGGCGCGGACCGCCGGTGAGGCGCTGGGATCGATGGGCACCGACTCGCCCATCGCCGCGCTCAGCTCCAAGCCGCGGCTGCTCTTCGACTACTTCTCGCAGCTGTTCGCGCAGGTCACCAACCCGCCGCTGGACGCGATCCGCGAGGAGCTGGTCACCTCGCTCGGCTCCAACCTGGGGCCCGAGGGCAACCTGCTCCAGGCCGAGGCCGCCTCCTGCCGCTCCGTCGTGGTGCCGTTCCCGGTCATCGACAACGACGAGCTGGCCAAGCTGATCCACATCAACGCGGACGGCGACCTGCCCGGCCTCAAGGCCGTCACGCTCTCCGGCCTCTACCGGGTCTCCGGCGGCGGCGAGGCGCTGGCTGACCGGCTGGCGGAGATAGCGGCCGAGGCCGACGCGGCGATCGCCGACGGTGCGCGCCTGATCGTGCTCTCGGACCGCCACTCCGACGCCGAGCACGCGCCGATCCCGTCGCTGCTGCTCACCGCGGCCGTGCACCACCACCTGATCCGCACCAAGCAGCGCACCCACGTCGGCCTGATCGTCGAGGCCGGCGACGTGCGCGAGGTGCACCACGTGGCGCTGCTGATCGGCTACGGCGCCGGCGCGGTCAACCCCTACCTGGCCATGGAGTCGGTCGAGGACCTGGTCGCCCAGGGCACCTTCATCGACGGCATCGAGCCGGAGAAGGCGATCGGCAACCTGATCAAGGCGCTGGGCAAGGGCGTGCTCAAGGTGATGTCCAAGATGGGCATCTCCACCGTCGCCTCCTACCGCGGCGCGCAGGTCTTCGAGGCCATCGGCCTCGGCCAGGACCTGGTGGACGCCTACTTCACGGGCACCACCACCAAGCTCGGCGGCATCGGCCTGGACGAGATCGCCAAGGAGAACGCCGCCCGCCACGCCCAGGCCTACCCGGCCTCCGGCATCGCCGCCGCGCACCGCCGTCTGGAGATCGGCGGCGAGTACCAGTGGCGTCGCGAGGGTGAGCCGCACCTGTTCGACCCGGACACGGTCTTCCGGCTGCAGCACGCCACCCGCACCAAGCGGTACGACATCTTCAAGCAGTACACCTCGCGCGTGAACGAGCAGTCCGAGCGGCTGATGACGCTGCGCGGCCTCTTCAAGTTCAAGGACGCGAGCGAGTTCGAGCCGGGCGAGGGCCGTGCCCCGATCCCGATCGAGCAGGTCGAGTCCGTCGCCGACATCGTCAAGCGGTTCTCCACCGGCGCGATGTCCTACGGCTCCATCTCCCTGGAGGCGCACGAGACGCTCGCCATCGCCATGAACCAGCTGGGCGGCAAGTCCAACACCGGTGAGGGCGGCGAGGACCCGGACCGCCTCTACGACCCGGCGCGCCGCTCCGCGATCAAGCAGGTCGCCTCCGGCCGCTTCGGCGTCACCAGCGAGTACCTGGTCAACGCGGACGACATCCAGATCAAGATGGCCCAGGGCGCCAAGCCCGGTGAGGGCGGCCAGCTGCCCGGCCACAAGGTCTACCCGTGGGTGGCCCAGACCCGGCACAGCACCCCCGGTGTCGGTCTGATCTCCCCGCCGCCGCACCACGACATCTACTCCATCGAGGACCTGGCTCAGCTGATCCACGACCTCAAGAACGCCAACCCGGCGGCCCGCATCCACGTGAAGCTGGTCTCCGAGGTCGGCGTCGGCACGGTCGCGGCGGGCGTCAGCAAGGCCCACGCCGATGTCGTGCTGGTCTCCGGCCACGACGGCGGCACCGGCGCCTCGCCGCTGACCTCGCTCAAGCACGCCGGTGGCCCCTGGGAGCTCGGCCTGGCCGAGACGCAGCAGACGCTGCTGCTCAACGGCCTGCGCGACCGGATCGTGGTGCAGACGGACGGTCAGCTCAAGACCGGCCGCGACGTGGTCATCGCCGCGCTGCTCGGCGCGGAGGAGTTCGGCTTCGCCACCGCCCCGCTGGTGGTCTCCGGCTGCATCATGATGCGCGTCTGCCACCTGGACACCTGCCCGGTCGGCGTCGCCACGCAGAACCCGGTGCTGCGCGAACGCTTCAGCGGCAAGCCGGAGTTCGTGGTGAACTTCTTCGAGTTCATCGCCGAGGAGGTCCGCGAGATCCTGGCCGAGCTGGGCTTCCGCTCCATCGAGGAGGCCGTCGGCCACGCCGAGTTCATCGACGCCACCGACGCGGTCGACCACTGGAAGGCCAGTGGTCTGGACATCGCCCCGCTGCTCCACGTCCCGGACACCGGCTCGGCGCTGCACGCCACCACCGTGCAGGACCACGGGCTGGACAAGGCGCTGGACAACCAGCTGATCGAGCTGGCCCGGGAGGCGCTGGAACACGGCGAGTCCGTGAAGATCGAGCTGCCGGTCCGCAACGTCAACCGCACCGTCGGCACCATGCTCGGCCACGAGGTGACGAAGCGTTACCGCGGCGAGGGTCTGCCCGAGGGCACCATCGACGTCACCCTCAGCGGCTCGGCCGGCCAGTCCTTCGGCGCGTTCGTGCCGCGCGGCGTCACGCTGCGGCTGGAGGGCGACGCCAACGACTACGTCGGCAAGGGTCTCTCCGGCGGCGTGGTCGTGGTCCGTCCGGCCAAGGACGCCTCCGCGATCGGCGCCGACGCGCAGAACCACGTCATCGCGGGCAACACCATCGGCTACGGCGCCACCTCGGGCCGGATCCACCTGCGCGGCAAGGCCGGTGAGCGGTTCGCGGTCCGCAACTCCGGCGCCACGCTGGTCGTCGAGGGCGTGGGCGACCACGCTCTGGAGTACATGACCGGCGGTCGCGTGGTCGTCCTCGGCGAGACCGGACGCAACCTGGCGGCCGGCATGTCCGGCGGCATCGGCTACGTGATGGACCTGCGCCCCGCCAACGTCAACGGCGGCATGGTGGGCATCGAGGCCCCCGACGCGGCCGATCGCGAGTGGCTGCGCGAGACGGTGCAGCAGCACTACGAGGAGACCGGCTCCACGGTGGCGGCCGAGCTCCTCGCCGACTGGGGCAGCGGCGTCTCCCGCTTCTCCAAGATCATGCCCACCGACTACAAGGCCGTGCTCGCCGCCAAGGACGCCGCCGAGCGAGACGGACTCTCCGAGTCCGAGACCACCCGCAAGATGATGGAGGCGGCTAATGGCTGACCCGAAGGGCTTCCTCACCACGCCCAAGCAGCTGGCCGAGAGCCGCCCGGTCGCCGAGCGCGTCCGGGACTGGAACGAGGTCTACGTCGAGCGCTCGCTGCTGCCCATCATCAGCAAGCAGGCCGGACGCTGCATGGACTGCGGCATCCCGTTCTGCCACAACGGCTGCCCGCTCGGGAACCTGATCCCCGAGTGGAACGACCTGGCCTGGCGGGACGACTGGAACGGCGCCATCGAGCGCCTGCACGCGACCAACAACTTCCCGGAGTTCACCGGTCGCCTCTGCCCGGCCCCGTGCGAGTCGGCCTGCGTCCTCGGCATCAACCAGGACCCGGTGACCATCAAGAACGTCGAGGTCACCATCATCGACAAGGCCTGGGACCGCGGCGGCGTCACGCCGCAGGTCCCGGACCGGCTCTCCGGCAAGACGGTCGCGGTCGTCGGCTCGGGCCCGGCCGGTCTGGCCACCGCCCAGCAGCTCACCCGGGCCGGGCACACCGTGGTGGTGTACGAGCGCGCCGACCGGATCGGCGGCCTGCTGCGCTACGGCATTCCCGAGTTCAAGATGGAGAAGCGCCACGTCAACCGCCGTGTCGAGCAGATGCGCGCGGAGGGAACCCGGTTCCGCACCGGTGTCGAGGTGGGCGTCGACATCACCGGACGCCAGCTGCGCGAGCGCTTCGACGCGGTGGTCGTCGCGGCCGGTGCCACCACGGCACGCGACCTGAACGTGCCCGGTCGCGAACTGCGCGGCATCTACCAGGCCATGGAGTTCCTGCCGCTGGCCAACAAGGTGCAGGAGGGCGACTACGTCGACTCGCCGATCAGCGCCGCGGGCAAGCACGTGGTCGTCATCGGTGGCGGCGACACCGGCGCGGACTGCGTCGGCACCGCGCACCGCCAGGGCGCGGCCTCGGTGACCCAGCTGGAGATCATGCCGCGTCCGGGCGACGACCGCCCGGCCGGGCAGCCGTGGCCGACCATGCCGATGGTCTTCAAGGTCACCTCCGCGCACCAGGAGGGCGGCGAACGGATCTACTCCGTCAACACCACCCACTTCAGCGGCGATGAGGACGGCAACGTCCAGGCGCTGCACCTGGTCGAGGTCGTGTTCAGCGAGGGCCGGTTCGAGCCGGTCCCCGGCAGCGAGCGGAGCATCCCGGCGCAGCTGGTCACCCTGGCCATGGGCTTCACCGGCACGGACCAGAAGAACGGCCTGGTGGAGCAGCTCGGCGTCGACCTGGACGCGCGTGGTAACGTCGCCCGCGACGACCGTTTCGCCACCAACGTCGATGGCGTGTTCGTCGCCGGTGACGCCGGCCGCGGTCAGTCGCTCATCGTCTGGGCCATCGCCGAGGGCCGCTCCGCGGCCAAGGCGGTCGATGCCTACCTCTCGGGCAGCGCCTCCACGCTGCCCGCCCCGATCCGCCCGACGGACCGTCCGTTGACCGTGTAATGACGCACTGACGCAACGACGTCTGCCGGGTCAGCCAGCGTGGCCTGCAACGGCGCCGGATCGCACGCGGCGAACACAGTGCTGATTGCGCTGGGCGGCACCAGCCCCCTGTCCCCGACCAGTTCGGGGGGCTGGTGCCGTTGTTCGTTCCCGGGGCTCAGCCGGGGTCAGCCGGGGTCGGCCGGGATCAGCGAACGGGCAGTTCGGGCATCCCGTCGGCCACGTCGAGCACCGTGCGGCCGTCCAGCGGATCGCTGAGGTGCACCGGGACAGGGAGTTCGGTCGCGCTCGCGGCGCAGACGGTGCCGGGAGGAATCGGCGCCGGGTCGTCGGTCGCGCCGACCACCACGACGTCCTTGGTCTCGTAGACCAGCCCCTTCGGCAGCGGCTGCTTGCCGCAGCCGGCGCCCACGCCGAGGGTGAGCGTGCGGCCGTCGGGGGAGACCCTGATCAGGCCGGCTCCCTCGTAGCCGTTGAGCCGGGGCGGATTGGACGTGCTCGGCACCGGCTCCGGCCGCACCGCCGGCACAGTGAACTCGCCCTGGTAGCCGGCGATGCGCAAGGCCCAGGCCGGAACGGTCGCCATGCCCTGGCTCGTGGGCAGGCGCAGCGTGGTCGCGCGGACGGCGGTCACGGTGAGCGTGGTCGTGCAGCTCGACGCGGGACACGGCCCGCCGCCACCTGCGACGCCCAGCGCGTCCGCCGGTTGCAGGCCAGGGAGCGTTCGGGTCGTGCCCCGGTCGAAGCGGACGGTCTGCTGCGCCGGACCGATGGGCGGTCGCACCGCGAAGCGGACCCTGCCTGTCGCGAAGGCCGCCTTGTCCGCCTGGGAGTGGAACGCGTCGGACGGGACGCGGACGCCGTCGCCCTGGGGGACGTAGCCGTTCTGCCACGTCTGCTGGAGCGGTGAACCGTCCCAGGCGGAAGCCAACGTGTCGGCGCGCACGGTGAACGGGTTCGGATCCGTCGGTGCGCCCTGCCTGGGCGCGGCCGTCGAGGAAGTCTGCACGGTTGTGGTCGTCGCGCAGCCCGCAGCGGCGGACAGCAGGACGGCGGCTAGGGCGAGGGCCCGGGAGGGACGCATGCCGGTGGGACGCGCCGCGTCGGGCCCCGGTTCCCGCACGGAAAGCCCGAGGGCCGGACCCGCCGCAGCGGATCCGACCCTCAGGCGTTGTCAGCACATCAGCACATCAGCGCATCAGCGCTTACGCGCGGCCCAGCGCCTTGCGGCGCGAGCGGCGGGAGACCGCCGTGCCGGTGCCGAGGGCCACGACGGCCGCCGCGCCCAGGCTGATCGACAGCATCGTCGCGCCGTTGTCCGACGAGCTGCTGGCCGCCGTCGGGGAGGCGTTGATCGCCATCGGGGTGTCGCTGTCGTCGCCGTGGCGGATCGGCGTCACCGAGGCCACCGAGCCGCTGCTGTTGAGCAGCACCCGCACGTTGTTCGGGCAGTCGAAGTTGAACGCGGAGTTCAGCGAGCCCGCCGAGGCGTCGAAGGACCCGTCGCCGATCCGGCCGAGCTTCCAGTTGTCCTCGATGAACTTGGTGATCGAGGACTGGTCGGTGAAGGTGTGGCTGACGTGGTTGGTGCGCGCGTAGGGCGAGATCACCATCAGCGGCTGGCGCGGGCCCACACCGCAGCGGTCCTGGTAGCCCTTCTTTGCCGCCGGACCGGCCTGGCAGGCCGCCGTGTCGGTGGTCGTGGTCGACGAGGCCGCAGTGGTGTCCGTCGAGCCGTTGGTGGGCGCGTGGTACACGTGGTCGTACCAGCCGTCGGAGTCGTCGTAGGCGAGGACCACCGCGGTCGAGGACCAGTCCGGCGAGGACTGCAGCGCGTTGATCTCCTTGACCAGGAAGTTCTGCTCGTCGATCGGGTCGGAGTAGCCCGCGTGCCCGTCCTGGTACTCACCGGCCTTGAGGAAGCTGACGGCCGGCAGGTTGCCCGCCTTCAGCGCCTCGTCGAAGTAGCTCAGGTCGTACTGGTGGTTGGCCTGGCCGTTGTTGCCGACCTCGGCCTCGCTGGCCGGAGCCAGGTGGTGCGGGTTCGAGGTCGACTTGTAGTACTCGAACGGGTCGTGGTGCGCGCTGTAGTCCGCCACCGTCGCGCCGCCCACGTTGGTGTGGGTCGCGCCGCAGACCGCGTAGCCGCTGGTCCCGTTGTACGGCGTGGTCGGGGCGAAGCCACCCTGGAACCAACCCCAGGTCACGTGCTTGGAGTTGAGCAGGTCGCCGACGTTGCCGCCCTGCATCTCCGCCAGCGGGGAGTTCGAGGTGTGGTTGTTGTTGGCGCAGTCGTCGTACGCCGGGTCCGGGTCTCCGATGACGGTGCCGACGCCCTGAGCGTTGGGCGAGTGGACCGTGTACGGGTCCGGAGTCGCCGTCTGCGTCGGGTCGGTGGTGCTGCCGTTGCCGGTGACCGAGACGACGCCGTGGGTCTGACCCGAGATCAGGTTCAGCGCGCCGACCGAGGACGGGCCGTACTCGTCGTCGAACGAGTTGTCGTTCAGCGTGTAGTGCTGCGCGTAGTTCCACATCGCCGTGACGGTGTTGCCGTCGTAGTAGTCCATGGCCAGGCCGGGCGCGCCGTAGAGGCCGCCGGAGCACGTGTCCTTGGAGGTGTACTGGACGAACTTGTCCATCTTGCCGCCGTCTTCGGCGTACTGCTCCGGCGTGTAGTTGTGGTTCTGGTCGCAGGTCAGCGCCTGCTTGCCGCTGAGGCGCTGCGGCGCGTAGAGGTTCGGGTTGCTGTTCAGCAGACCCGAGGTGACCAGCGTGTTCGCCTTGGGGGTGTGCGGCGCGGCGGTGAACGGCGTGCCGTCCGTGTTCGCGGCCTTGGGGTAGGTGCCGAAGTAGTGGTCGAAGGAGACGTTCTCTCCGAAGATCACCACCAGGTGCTTGATCGGCGTGGTGGTGTGCACCGTGCCGTGGCTCGCGCCGCCCTGGCCGCCGTGGCCGTGGTCCGCAGCCGCCCAGGCAGGAGCGGTCCCGGCGGCGACGGTCAGCGCCGCGGCCCCCACCAGCGCGGCCCAGCGCCTGCCTCGGCGCCGCGTGCTCGTGCTCTCTGCCGTACCGCTCATCCCGTTCCCCTCCAAAGGGCCTGAACAATCGTCAAGCTGCGGACCGCATCATTCGCGCTGCGAAGGACGGGCTCGGAGCGCGGAGATGACGGCCTCGTAAACGGCAGGAAAAGCCTAGCCTCTGCGCGCGTAGATCAGGCCGGTTCAGGGCAGGAGCCCGCTCCCGTACCGGTCGTTCGTGTCCCGTACGCCCGGCAGGACGAAGAAGTAGCCGCCGCCGAACGGACGGATGTAGTCCACCAGCGGCTCACCGGCCAACCTCCGCTGCACGGTGACGAACTGACGCTCCAGATCCTGCTGGAACGCACAGAACACCAGGCCCATGTCCAGGTTGCCGTTCGCGTCCGTGCCGCGGTCGTAGTTGAAGCCGCGGCGCAGCAGCCGCTGGTCTGCGGTCGGCGCGGTACGCGGGTTGGCCAGGCGGATGTGCGCGTCCATCGGGATCACGTCGCCGGTCGGGTCGGCGGCGAAGTTCGGTACGTCGGTCTCGGTCCGGCCGTCCAGCGGCGCGCCGGAGTCCTTCTGGCGGCCGAACATCCGCTCCTGCTCGGTCAGGCTCACCCGGTCCCAGAACTCGACCAGCATGCGGATCAGTCGGACGGCGAGGTAGGAACCGCCGGTGGCCCAGGCGGGTTCGCCCTGGCCCGCGCCGACCCAGAGCAACTGGTCCATCAGCCGGGAGTCGGTGACGTCGGGGTTGGCGGTGCCGTCGCGGAAGCCCATCAGGTTGCGCGGCGTGCCGACCGGTCGCGGCGGCGAGGCGAAGCCGTCGATCCGCCAGCGCACCTGCATCGCGCCCCGGGTGTGCCGGGCCACGTCGCGCAGCGCGTTGGCCAGCACGTCGGTGTCGTCGGCCTCCAACTGCAGCAGCAGGTCGCCGCCGCACTGGGTCGGGTCGAGGTCGTCGTCGGGGAAGGCCGTCATGGTCGAGAGCCGCAGCGGCTTGGCCGAGGCCAGTCCGAAACGGTCGTCGAAGAGCGAAGCCCCCGCGCCCAGCAGCGCCGTCAGCGTCCCGCCCGGGACGGTCGGGCCCAGCACGCCGGAGTCCGACGGCGGCGCGGAGATCCCGAGCGGGTCAGGGACGCCGCCGGTGACCAGGAACCGCAGCCGGTCGGTCAGGGTGCCGAACAGGTCGAGAAGACCGGACCGGTCGGCGGCCATGACGTCGAAGGCGACGAAGGCGGAGCAGCGCCGCTTGGGTGTGACGATCCCGGCCTGGTGGACGCCGTGGAAGCCCTGGGTCGCAGGTGCAGGCGTGGTGGGCGAGGCGCCGTTGCGCACCGCGGCGACCGTGCCTGCGACCGCACCGGCCGCCAGTGCTCCCGCCAGCACGGACCGCCGGCCCACACCCGACGTCGCGCTCATGTCGTCCTCCGCACGTCCAGCACCGCTGCGACCGGCGCGAGTTGCTCCACCAGATTCCCGAACACCGCGTTCAGCCGCTCGCGTTGCAGCTGCGAGAGCGACGCCGGCGGTGCGCCGTCCAGCGTGGTCAACTCGGAGCGGGCGGCGGCCATCGCCGCGTCGATGGACGGCAGGTCTACCCTGCTGGTCAGCAACGGGCGCACCAGCGCAAGGACTTCTGCCGTCCCGTCCAGATTCGCCTGCACGGTCTGCAGATTGGAGTCGCTGCCGTAGTCGGTGCGCCCGCTCAGCTCGAACTCGATCGCGTTCTCGACGATCTCGTGCGCCCGCACACCCAGCACCAACGGGTCCAACTGCACCGTCGCCCACGAGGTCTGGAGCCCCTGCACGTCGGAGCGGAGCTTGGCCGCCACGGGCGCCAGGCTGGACGCCGACGCGCCGTGCCACAGGCCGTACTCGAGCGCGTGGAACCCGGTGCTGTCCTGACGCGGGCCGTTGATCTCCTCGTCCACGTCGCCGAACGCGCCGTAGGCAGCGCCGAGGCGCTCGTAGTCGAGGTGCGCCGTCAGCCAGCGCTGCCGCGCGCCCGCCAGGTCGCCTGAGCTGACGGCCGTCTCCAGTGCCGTCACATCACCGACAAGGGAAGGGAGTTGACCGGCAACCCAGTGCTGGTACGCCACCGTGGCGGGGATCAGGTCCTGCTGCGTCACCGGGACCACCGCCGGTGTGCCGGTACCCGACTCCGACGAAGTGCCCGGGCCCTTCGGGCCCTTGACGGCGACGGTCGGCCCGGTCACCGCGTCGACGTCCTGCTGCAGGCAGCGGAAGGCGTACGCACCGGGCGCGAGACGGACCAGCATCGGCCGCGAGCGGTTCGGGGCCAGGCCCTCCACCTCGGCGACGACCGCGCCCGTGGCGGGCTCCAGCAGATCGACGTCGGTGGGGGACACGCCGGTGTCCGTCACGTCGAACACCTGCAGACCGGCCGTCGGCCGCGTCCAGCCCGCGCCGCAGGCGCTCGGTGAGATCTGCACGGCCGTGTGCGGCAGCGTCGGATAGTCCGCCGGGGCGCTGTTCGCCGCTCCGGCGCTCGCCGAACCCTGCGCGCCCCCGGACAGCTCCCACGCCGCGAGTCCGGCCAGCGCCACCGCCGTCGCCACCACCGCAACCCCGGCCCGGTACCGGCCCCGACTACCTTGCTCCACGATCGCGCTCCACCCGGCCGATGCTAGGGATGCTGGGCGCGCGTTCGAAAGGGGGGACCGGAACCGGAAAGGAAGTGTTCCCCTGCAGTTCACGCGTGCGTACGTTTCGGAAAGTTCAACCCTCGGTCGGCGAAAAGCCATCTGACGCCCCGTCGGCGCCGCCAAGCTACCCCTGGGTAGGATCTAGGCTCGTAGCATGCGCCGAGCAAAAATCGTCTGTACGCTAGGCCCCGCCACCGACAGCTACGACCAGATCAAGTCCCTGGTCCAGGCCGGAATGGATGTGGCCCGCTTCAACCTCAGCCACGGCAGTCACGCCGAGCACGAGGACCGCTACCGCCGAGTCCGCAAGGCCGCGGACGAGACCGGCCGCAGCGTCGGTATCCTGGTCGACCTGCAGGGCCCCAAGATCCGCCTCGCCACCTTCGCCGAGGGACCCGTACTGCTCGAACGCGGCGACGCGTTCACCATCACCACCGCCGACTGCAAGGGGGACCGCAACCGCTGCGGCACCACCTACGCGGGCCTCTGCGGCGACGTCACCGCGGGCGAGCGGATCCTGGTCGACGACGGCCGGGTCACCCTCGAAGTCACCTCCGTCGAAGGCCAGAACGTGCACTGCACGGTCGTCGAGGGCGGCATGGTCTCCGACCACAAGGGCCTCAACCTTCCCGGTGTGGCCGTCTCCGTCCCCGCGCTGAGCGACAAAGACGTCGCCGACCTGCGCTGGGGTCTCCGTCTGGGCGCCGACATGGTCGCCCTCTCCTTCGTCCGCAGCGCGGACGACATCAAGGACGTCCACCGCATCATGAGCGAGGAGGGACGCTTCGTCCCCGTCATCGCCAAGGTGGAGAAGCCGCAGGCGGTCGAGAACCTCGCCGAGATCGTCGACGCCTTCGACGCCGTCATGGTCGCCCGCGGCGACCTCGGCGTCGAGATGCCGCTGGAGCAGGTCCCGCTGGTGCAGAAGCGGGCCATCAAGCTCTGCCGTCGCAACGCCAAGCCGGTCATCGTGGCGACCCAGATGCTCGACTCGATGATCAACGCCTCCCGGCCCACCCGAGCCGAGGCGTCCGACGTCGCCAACGCCGTCCTCGACGGCGCCGACGCGGTGATGCTGTCCGGCGAGACCAGCGTCGGCAAGTACCCCGTCGAGACGGTCCGCACCATGAGCCGGATCGTCGAGGCGGCCGAGGAGGAGGTCCTCGCCGCCGGGCTGCCGCCGCTGACCGGCTCCCACAAGCCGCGCACCCAGGGCGGCGCGGTCGCCCGCGCGGCGGCCGAGATCGGCGACTTCCTGCACGCCAAGTACCTGGTGGCGTTCACCCAGTCCGGCGACACCGCCCGACGGCTGTCCCGCTACCGCTCGCCGATCCCGGTGCTCGCCTTCACCTACGAGCCCTCGGTGCGCAGCCGGCTCGCGCTGACCTGGGGCGTGGAGACGTTCCTGGGCCCGTTCGTGGACACCACCGACGAGATGATCGACCAGGTCGACGCCGCGCTGCTGGCCATCGGCCGGTGCGAGGTCGGCGACATCGTCGTCATCACCGCCGGCTCCCCGCCCGGTCTCGCCGGCTCCACCAACCTGGTCCGCGTCCACCACGTCGGACAGGACGACCTGCCGATCCCGCCCAGGAACCGCTGAGCAGCAGGTCGCAGCAGGTCCGCAACGGGCCCGCAGCAGGTCCGCAGTAGGTCCGGACACGAGAGAGCCCGGCCGGAGCGACGTTGCTCCGGCCGGGCTCTCTCGTTCAGCGGCGGGTGAAGGTCAGTGACCCGGGATCAGAGACCCGGGGTCAGTGACCACCCTCGTCGACGACCTCGACGTCCGTGATGTTCCGCTCGATCTCAGCGGTCTTCAGCGAGGTCGCGATCGCCCAGTAGTAGATCGCGAGCGACAGGACCGTGAGGATCGCGATGTCGTACCAGAGCCCGATGTGACCGGCGCCGCCGAAGCCGCCCTGCCAGGACACGATGCCGACGCCGATCAGGTACACCGGCAGCCACTGCGCCGACTTCCAGTCCATCTTCGGCGCCTGCGGCAGGTTCTTCGCCGACGCGTACCAGGCATAGGAGCCGAGCAGCGCGTAACCCAGCAGGATCGCCAGGCCCAGACGCCACAGCGTGGACCAGCCGCTCCAGTAGATGATCAGGGTCGCGACGACGAACGAGATCGGCGAGATGACCTGACCGAACGGCAGGCGGTACGGACGCTCACGCTCGGGCAGCTGCTTGCGCAGCGCACCGTAGGCCAGCGGGGCACCCGCGTACATCAGCACCGAGGCCGAGGTGATGAAGGAGACCAGTGCCTGCCAGCTCGGGAACGGCAGGAAGCAGATCACGCCGACGATGAAGGAGATGATCAGACCGAACCACGGCACGCCCTGGCGCTCGGTCTTCTCGAACAGCTGCGGCGCGTAGCCGTTGCGGCTCAGGCCGTAGGAGATGCGCGAGGTGGAGGTGGTGTAGATCAGGCCGGTGCCGGCGGGGGAGACCACAGCGTCGATGTAGAGGACCACGGCGAGCCAGCCCAGACCGACCAGACCTGCCAGACCCGCCCACGGGCCGGAGATGCCCTTGTACGCCAGGTCCGCCCAGCCGTGGGCGAAGGAGGCACCCGGCAGTGCGCCGATGTACGCGACCTGGAGCAGCACGTAGATGGCGGACCCGATGGCGACCGAGCCGAGCACCGCGCGCGGGATGTCCTTCTTCGGGTTCTTGCTCTCACCGGCCAGCTGGATCGCCTGCTCGAAGCCGAGCAGGGCGAAGATGATGCCGGAGGTGCTGATCGCGGCGAGGACGCCCTTCGAGCCGAACGGCGCGAAGCCGTGCGAGGTGAAGTTGCTGGCGTGGAAGTGCGTGAGGGCGACCACGAAGATCGTCACCAGCGGGATGAAGATCTTCCACCAGGTGGCAGCGCTGTTGGTGTGCGCCAGCACCTTCACGCCGAGGAAGTTGACGGCGACGAAGACCGCCATCAGCAGGGCGGCGACGAAGAAACCGGAGGTCGTCAGGGTGCCGTTGGCGTTCTGGAAGCCAGCGGCCCAGGACCAGTGACCGGCATAGCCGATCATCGCCTCGACCTCGATCGGCGCGACGGTCGCGGCCTGGAGCCAGGAGAACCAGCCGAACGACATCCCGGCGATCCCGCCGAATGCGTAGTGCGGGTAGCGGGCCGTGCCGCCGGCGACCGGGAACATGCCGCCGAGCTCAGCGTGTACGAGAGCGAGTAGCACGATCGCGATGGCGCCGATGATCCAGGACACAGTGGCCGCAGGGCCGGCGACCATGACGGCGTTCTTGGCGCCGTACAGCCAACCAGATCCGATAATGGATCCGACGGACGCCCACATCAGACCGATCAGACCGACCTCACGCTTGAGCGATCGGCGGTCTGTGGTGGGTGCCTGGGCTTGGGACGTGGTGCTCATGCAGGGCCTCTCGGTGGGGGAGCAGATGCTTGAGAGTTGCCCAACATTAAGGGTTGGTTTTTCACCATGCATAGACGTCGTTACTGAATAGATGCCTGCATGGCCAATCTTTTCCCCAGCCCAGCGGGGTCAAGACAATTGAGGAAGAATTGAGCAACCCTCATGAGCACTTATGTCCACCGCATGAACCGGCGGTAACGCCTTGGAAAGCCAAGGTCATGGCCCGGATCACTTGGGAATCGTCAGAACTTCGGTCCGACGTGCACGTCCATGAGTTGGACGGACTCCCGGCGGGCGACCGAGATGTTGTAAGGGGTCGAACCGCGACGCGTCTCTTTCCACTCTATGCCGACCCTGTCAAGGGCGTCCGTGTAGATCCGCCGGATGTCGTCGGAGACGTTGGTGAAGAAGTAACGCGGGTACTCGTAGCGCTTGCCTCGGCGCGTGGTCCAGTTCGTGATCCGACACCCGTCGGAGTGCACCAGCCCCCGGATCAGCTCCCAGGGATGCTCGTCGACGATCTCGCTCTGCCAGGGCGCGAGCTCGATCCGGCGCAGATGCTTCGGCCCCGGGCCTGCCTGGGGGAAGAGGCACGGCCAGTGCTTGCTGTAGCTGACGACGCTGGTGCATCCCTGACACGCCACCCGGCAGACGCCGCTCGCCGGAGCGACCTCGCGCATGGTCTCCTCGCAGGCTGTGATCAGCCCTGGCCAGGAGTTCGCGCAGGCGATGCGCAGGACGTGGACGCCGCGCCTCGAGCGGCTGATGCAGCCGTCGCCGAGATAGAGGCCGAGGAGGTAGGAGTAGGCCCGGTGGGGGACGTCGTCGCGGAGGCAGTGCGCGCGCCGGGGGATCGCCGGGTGCGTCTGCCATTCCCGGAGGGTCGACCGGGAGACTCCGGTGGCGCGGCTCGCGGAATTCAGGCTCAGCCCGGATCCGAGTAGTTCCAGGGCGCGCAGGCGGGTTGCGGCGTCGTACATGGGGTCACCCTGAGCGACCACCGGGCGAGTGGAGGAGAAGTCGTCGGGAAGTCACTCGTTGAGGTGATCAACGCCCGCCGGTCGCATGACCTTGGAAATGAAGGAGAAAGTGCCCCGGGTCGGACTCGAACCGACACTGTATGGGTTTTGAATCCATCGCCTGCTGCCAATTGGGCTACCGGGGCCTGCGGATCGAAGGCTGGGCCTCCCCCGCTGCACACCTAACATACCGTGTCCGGGTAGGCTCGTGCACGCACCCGCGTCATTCAGAGGAGCATCGTGACCGCCGCCGACGAGCAGCAGGACCCGCACGTCCCCCCGACGACGACCCGCGTGGTCATCGCGGAGGACGAAGCACTGATCCGCCTCGATCTCAAGGAGATGCTCGAGGAGGAGGGCTACACGGTCGTCGGCGAGGCCGGTGACGGCGAGGCGGCGGTGAAGCTCGCGCAGGAGCTGCGGCCGGACCTGGTGATCCTGGACGTCAAGATGCCCGTCCTGGACGGCCTCTCGGCCGCCGAGCAGATCCACAACGAGCAGATCGCCCCGACGCTGATGCTCACCGCGTTCTCCCAGCGCGAGCTGGTCGACCGGGCGCGGGACGCTGGGGCGATGGCTTACATCGTCAAGCCGTTCAACAAGTCCGACCTGGTCCCCGCGATCGAGATGGCCG
This sequence comes from Streptacidiphilus sp. MAP5-3, assembly GCF_041262505.1. Taxonomy (NCBI): domain Bacteria; kingdom Bacillati; phylum Actinomycetota; class Actinomycetes; order Kitasatosporales; family Streptomycetaceae; genus Streptacidiphilus; species Streptacidiphilus sp. MAP5-3. The sequence continues at coordinate 52,657 of NZ_JBGCCL010000005.1, read as the reverse complement.
TGTCCCGCTACAGCGAGATGCGCGCGCTGGAGCTGGAGATCGAGGACCTGAACCAGCGTCTGGAGACGCGCAAGCTGGTCGACCGGGCCAAGAGCGTGCTGCAGACGAAGTTCGGTCTGGCCGAGCCGGCCGCATTCCGCTGGATCCAGAAGACCTCGATGGACCGCCGGATGACGATGAAGGCTGTCGCCGAGGCCGTCATCGAAGAGGGCGCGGCCCAGGACGCGAAGAAGAAGACGCCGGAGCCGTCGGAGCAGGCCGCCGAGCAGGAGTAGGCGACTCAGGGCTCCGGCGTTGGCTCCGTCACCGGCTCCGGCCCGTAGGCGCCGAAGCCGCGGCAGACCTGCTCGTTGCGGAAGGTGAGCACCTCGGCGACGGCCTGTCCGCGCTCGTTGCGGTAGTTGATGACCACGGTGTCGACGGACGCGCGCACGTCCTCCACGGTGAAGTGCAGGCTGGGCAGTTGCCGCAGGCCTTCGGCCCAGTAGGCGCGGAGCGCCGCCTTGCCCTCGACGCGGCCGGACGGGTCGCCGAGGATCGTCGCGATCCGGGGCGAGGCGAAGACGACGTCGTCGGTGTAGTGGCTGAGTATCCGTTCCAGATCACGGGAGTTCCAGTCCGCTGCCCACTGCTCGGCGAACCGCTGCGCGTATGCAAGATCCATGGCGGCCGATCCTAGTCGGAGGCCGACGCGGGAAGGGGCGGTCCGCCGAAGCGGATCGCCCCTCGTGTGTCCTGCGGGTGATACCGGATCAGTCCTCGCCGAGGTAGGCCTTGCGGACCGACTCGTCGGTGAGCAGGTCCTGGCCGGTGCCGGAGAGGGAGATCCGGCCGACCTCCATCACGTGGCCGTGGTCGGCCAGGGAGAGCGCGGCCTGGGCGTTCTGTTCGACCAGCAGGATGGTCGTGCCCTGGTCGCGCAGTTCGGCGATGGTGGACATGATCTTCTGCATCATGATCGGCGAGAGGCCCATGCTCGGCTCGTCGAGCATCAGCAGCTTCGGTTGGGACATGAGTGCGCGGCCCATGGCCAGCATCTGCTGCTCGCCGCCGGAGAGGGTTCCGGCCGCCTGCTTCCGGCGTTCGCCGAGGATCGGGAACCGCTCGTACGCCCGGTCCATGTCGGCCTGGATGCCGGCCTGGTCGCGTCGGAGGAACGCGCCGAGCAGCAGGTTCTCCTCGATCGTCATGCGGGCGAAGATGCGTCGTCCCTCGGGGGAGTGGGCCAGGCCCATCCCGACGATCTTGTTGGCCGCGATGCCGTCGATCCGCTTGCCGTCGAAGCGGATCTCTCCGCTGACCGGTTTGAGCAGCCCGGAGATGGTGCGCAGCGTGGTGCTCTTGCCGGCGCCGTTGGTGCCGATCAGTGAGACGACCTGCCCGGCCTCGATGGTGAAGGAGATGCCCTTCACCGCCTCGATCTTGCCGTAGGCGACGCGGAGGTCCTCGACCTCGAGCAGCGCGGTCACTGGTCCTCCTCCGTGCTCTCGGTGCGCTCCGTGCTCGCGGCGCTCTCCGTGCTCGTCTCGGCGGCGGGAGGGGCGGTCGCTTCCCCCTCGTAGGGCGTGCCCAGGTACGCCGCGATGACGCGTTCGTCGCTCTGGACGGTCTGCGCGTCGCCCTCGACCAGCTTCTTGCCCTGGACCAGGACGGCGACGCGGTCGCACAGGTTGAAGATGAACCGCATGTCGTGCTCGATGACCAGTACGGCCATGCCGCGGTCGCGGATGGCGAAGACCAACTCCTCGGTGGCGCGGGTCTCCTGGGGGTTCATGCCGGCCGTGGGCTCGTCCAGCAGCAGCAGGCCGGGGTCGCTGGCCATGGCGCGGGCGATCTCCAGCTTGCGCTGCTCGCCGTAGGGGAGGTTGCGGGCGAGGTGGTCGCGTTTGCCGGCCAGGCCGACGAACTCCAGCAATTCCATTGCTTTGGCGCGGGATTCGGCTTCCTCGCGGCGGTAGCGGGGGCCGCGGAGTACGGCCGAGATGATGCCCTCCTTGGTCCGCGTGTGGCGGCCGACGAGGACGTTCTCCAGCACCGTCATGTTGTGGAACAGCCGGATGTTCTGGAAGGTGCGGGCCATCCCGGCCTGGGTGACCTTGTACGGGGTCGGCGGCAGCACCTTTCCCTGGTACCGGACCTGACCCTCCGTCGGGACGTAGAGACCGGTCAGGCAGTTGAAGAAGGTGGTCTTGCCGGCGCCGTTGGGGCCGATCAGGCCGATGATCTCGCCGGTGTTGACGGTGAGGTCGACGCCGCCGACGGCGGTGAGGCCGCCGAAGCGCATGACGACGTCGGTCGCCTCCAGCAGCGGGGTGCCGGTGGCGGGGACGGCTGGGCCGTCGGGGCTGCCGGGGTCCGGGGTGATGGTGTCGGTGGTCATGCTGTTCACGCCCCTGCGGTGCTGAGTTCGGCGGATCCACCGGATCCTGCGGCGCCGGCGCCCTCGCCGGTCTCCTCGGCCTCGTGGAACTCCAGTTGGCGACGGCGGCTGGCGATGATGCCCTCCGGCCGCAGGCGCATGAAGACGATGAGCGCCACGCCGAAGATCAGCAGCTCGTTGCTCTGCAGGAAGGCCAACTTGGCCTGGAGCAGGTAGAAGAGCGTCGCGCCGACGATCGGGCCGGAGACGGTGCCCATGCCGCCGATGACGACGGCGGCGAGCAGGAACGCGGAGTTGGGCGGCACCGGTCCGGAGAAGACGAACGGGTCGGGCACCACGGAGAAGTTGACGTGGGCCATCACGCTGCCGGCCAGTCCGGCCAGGGTCGCACCGAGTGCGAAGGCCAGCAGCTTGAAGCGGAATCCGTTGATTCCCATGGCCGTTGCGGCGGTCTCGTCCTCGCGGATGGCGACCCAGGCCCGGCCGATCCGGGAGTCGGCGGCGCGGCTGAAGATCAGCATGATGATGGCCATGATGATCAGCATCAGCAGGAAGTAGTTGGCGAACCGGCCGATGGTCGCGCCCAGGATGGTGTGCGGGTTGCCGAGGTTGAAGCCGAAGATGCTCAGGTCCGGGATGTTGACGATGCCGTTGGGCCCGCCGGTGACGTTGGGGCCGGAGACGCCGTCGAGGTTGGACACCACGATCCGGAAGATCTCACCGAAGCCGAGCGTCACGATGGCCAGGTAGTCGCCGCGGACGCGCAGCGTCGGCGCACCGAGCAGCACGCCGAAGAGCCCGGAGACCGCCGCGCCGGTCAGCGCCGCCGCCCAGAACGGGAAGGTGACGTGGACGGACGAGGTGACCGCGCCGGACACCAGTGCGGCGGCGTACGCGCCGACGCCGAGGAAGGCGACGTACCCGAGGTCGAGCAGACCGGCGAGGCCGACCACGACATTGAGCCCGAGCGCGGTGGCGGCGAAGATCAGCAGGTTGACGCCGAGGGTGGCGTCCGCGTCGCTCTGCTGGACGAAGACGAACGCGCCTGCCGCGACGAAGCCGCCGACGGCGGCCAGGGCACGGTTGCGGTCGAAGACGTCGCCGATGCGCCGGACCAGTCCGGCCTGGGTGAACGCCCAGAGGCCGAAGCAGAGCACCGTCAGGAAGCCGACGAACAGCTGCCAGTAGGGCGTGTCGACGCCGTAGGCGAAGATCTCCAGGGCGACGGCGAGCACGAGCACGATGAGCAGCACGTCGGCCCAGCGCGGCAGGGCCTTGCCCTTGCCCAACTCCGGGGTGGGGCCCACGTATCGGGTCACCACGGTGACCAGGCGGACCATGAACACGACGCCGCTGCCGGCCATGGTGAGGCCGGCCGCGCCGCTGCCTGCGGCCTTGAGCAGCAGGCCGAGGACCAGCAGGCCGGCGCCCGCGTAGAGGGTCTGCAGCCACTCCTGCCGGGTCGGCGCGCAGCGGACGGAGGTGGCCGAGCGGGGCAGGCTCAGACCGCCGAGCAGGGCGAGCAGGCTGGCGACGCCGGCGATCCAGCCGCCGGTGGTCAGGTTGACCAGTCCGTGCAGCTCGACGGCGATGGCGCTGACGGTGAACCAGGTGACGGCGAGGCCGCCCACGGCCGAAAGGAGCGCCGCTCCGGCGGCGTTGCCGGGCGTCAGCCCGCGCAGCCGGGGCAGTGCCGAGGCGATCCCGAACACGGTGGTCAGCAGCCCGGCCGCGAAGGTGAGCCACTGCAGTCCGCCGGGGTAGCCGGTGACGGTGAGGTCGCCCGGGAACTGTGCACTGTAGGTCCAGGAGAGGAAGGCGGAGACGGCGGTGAGCACGCCGCCTCCGATGGTGAGCCCGTGGGCGACGGCCTGGGGCATCGGGATCGCGGGGGAGAGCCCGGACCGGTCGGGGTCCGACGCGGTGCCGGAGGGCTCGGCGGGGGAGGCGGGGATGGTCTGGATGTCGGTCATGGTGCGCTCACGCCCTGTCCGCGACGCGCTCGCCCAGCAGGCCTTGGGGCCGGAACATCAGGACGAGGATGAGGATGACGAAGGCCCACACGTTGGACCAGTCCTGGCTGCCGAACTGGCTCATGCCCGGGATGTACTGCACGTAGGCGGCGGTCAGCGTCTGGGCCAGGCCCAGCACCACGCCGCCGAGCAGCGCGCCGTAGATGTTCCCGATGCCGCCGAGGACGGCTGCGGTGAAGGCGAACAGCCCGTTGAGGAAGCCCATGTTGAACTCGATCTGGCCGTAGCGCAGACCGCTGGAGACACCGGCCAGGGCGGCGAAGACGGCGCCGAGGATGAAGGCGATGACGATCACCTTGTCGGTGTCGATGCCCATCAGCCGTGCGGTGTCCGGGTCCTGGGAGGTGGCCTGCATGGCGCGCCCGGTCCGGGTGGAGCGCACGAAGTAGGCGAGGAAGAGCGTGGACAGCGCCGCCACGACCAGGACGAAGATGTCGGCGGGCTGGAAGGTGATCGGCCCCAGGTGGTAGGGCCCGCCCGGTAGTGAGGGGAACGGCCGGGCCGAGGTGTTGCCGGGGAAGCTCCACACCAGCTGCTGCAGGAAGATCGAGAGGCCGATCGCGGTGATCAGCGGCGCGAGACGGGGCGCGTTGCGCAGCGGCCGGTAGGCGAAGCGCTCGGCGAGGACGGCGACGAGCGTGGAGGTGACCACGGCTCCCAGAATCATCAAGGGCAGCGCGAGCCATATGGATATGTCCGACTTGAGCTGCGACCAGACGGCCAGCGCACCGAAGGCGCCGGTCATGAAGATCTCGCCGTGGGCGAAGTTGATCAGTTGGATGATGCCGTAGACCATCGTGTAGCCGACGGCGATGAGCCCGTACATGGCCCCGAGGAACAGGCCGTTGGCCAGGTTTTGCGGCAACTCGTGCACCGCAGGCCTCCGTAGCTTTGCTGTGGGTATGGAACAGGCGGGGGCGCAACGGTTCCGCGCCCCCGCCTACGTGCGGTGTGTCAGCCGGTGAAGGTGCCGGTCTTGACGGTGGTCCACTGGCCGTTCTTGACGCCGTAGACGGTCAACTGCTTGTTGGTGGCGTCGCCGTACTGGTCGAAGGAGACCTGGCCGGTGACACCGGCGAAGTTGACCGAGGACATGGCCGTCTCGATCGCCTGGCGCGGGTTGGACGGCAGCTTGCCGCCGTTGTTCTTCACCACGGCCTTGACGGCCTCGATGATCGACCAGGCGGAGTCGTACGAGTAGCCGCCGTACGCGGCGTACGGGTCGGAGTAGCCCGCGGCCTTGTAGTTGGCGACGAACTGGGCGGCGGACGGCAGCGACTCCACCGGCGCGCCGACGGAGGTGGCGAAGTCTCCGTTGGCCGCGGCGCCGGCCAGCTTGATGTAGGTCGGGTCGTACATGCCGTCGCCGCCGATGACCGGGATGTTGACGCCGGCCGCACTGAGCTGCTTGGTCAGCGGGGCCGCGTCCGGGTACTCGCCGCCGAAGTAGACGAAGTCGGCGCCGGAGGACTTGATCGCGGTCACGGTGGAGGAGAAGTCGCTCGCGCCGCTGGTGACGTGGTCCTGGCCGACGACGGCGCCGCCGAGCTTGGTGAACTCGCCCTTGAAGGTGGCGACCAGGCCGACGCCGTAGGTCAGCTTGTTGTCGACCAGGAAGACCTTCTTCTTGCCCAGGGTGCTGTAGGCGAACTGCGCGGCGAAGGGGCCCTGGATCGCGTCCGTGGTGGCGGTGCGGAAGTAGGACTTGAACTGGCGCGCCTTCTGGCCGCTCTGCCAGTTCGGGCCCTGGGTCAGCGACGGATTGGTGTTGGCCGGGGAGACCTCGACCAGGTTCGCCTCGTCGAAGATCTTCTGCATCGAGACGGCCACACCGGAGTTGAGCGGGCCGACGACGCCGGCCACGCTGTTGTCGGCGACCAGGGTGGTGGCGTTCTGCTGCCCCTGCTGCGGCGAGGCCTTGTCGTCCTCCGCCTCGATCTTGAAGGTGACGCCCGGGACCTCGTTGGTCTTGTTGGCGGTGTTGACCGCCAGGTCCACAGAGTCCTTGATGCCGAGGCCCAGCGCGGACAGTGGACCGGTCAGCGGGGCGTCGACCCCGATGGTGACGGTGGTGCCCGTGGAGCTGCTGGAGCCGCCGGTGGAACCGGAACCGGCACGGGAGCCGCAGGCGGTGAGGGTGAGCGCGCCGGTGGCCGCGATGGCGGTGAGGGCGAGCAGGGAACGGTTGCGCACGTGAGTCCTTTCCTCTGTTGCGAGGGTCGAACCGCGCGAAGGCCCCGACCTTGATGTACCGACGGCGCGGTGACTGGCGGCGACTTTAGGACCCCGTACCACCCGGCAGGGAGCAGTACGAATGCGATGTGATCCTGTTGTTATGACCTGAGGAAGATTTGAGACTCGCGGTTCGTACGGCGGGGTCCCTTATTGCCCCAGAAATGCGAAAAGTCACATCCCGCAAGGTATTGGGGGCTGCGGGAGAGGATAGGGCGAGTGGGGGTTGAGCGACAGTCAAAAACAAGGACGCCCCTCTCGATCGAGAGGGGCGTGCTGATCTGACGTGTGGTCAGATGTCGCGCAGCATGCAGGTCAGGCGGCAGCTGGTGATCCGGCGGCCCTGGTCGTCGGTGATGGCGATCTCGTAGGTGGCCGCGGTCCGGCCGCGGAAGACCGCCGTCGCCACGCCGGTGACCAGGCCGGAGGTGGCCGAGCGGTGGTGCGTGGCGTTGAGGTCGACGCCGACCGCGTAGCGACCCGGGCCCGCGTGCAGCATCGCGCCGACCGAGCCGATGGTCTCCGCCAGCGCGGCGGACGCGCCGCCGTGCAGCAGGCCGTACGGCTGTTGGTTGCCCTCCACCGGCATGGTGCCGACCACGCGCTCGGGCGAGGCCTCGACGATCCGGATCCCCATCTTCTCGCCGAGGTGGCCGCCGGAGAAGGTGTCCGCGGTCACGCCGAGCTTGGCGAAGTGGTCGATCACGTCCTGCGGCACGTTCAGCTTGATGCCGGGCTCGGTGCTCGCGGGGGTCTGGTCGGACATGTTGCTCCTGACGCCGTCGTCGTGCCGATGTCGTTCGGATGCCACCCCCGCGTTCCGGAATGATCCGGTCTCCTGCGGGGGGATCCGGTGCGATCGTACGACGCCGTCGGAGCGGGCGTGGTGCGGGCCCGCTGGTGTGCCCGCCGGTGCGCGGGCCTGTCGCTCCGCGCCGACTGTCGGTGGCGGGCCATAGGATTTCGTCCCGTAAGCACGGCAGTCGGCAGAGCGGTGGGTGGCAGTCAATGGCAGGCAGTACGACGAGCAGGACCAGCGGCACCAAGGGCCGGCTGCTGCTCATGGACGGCCACTCCATGGCGTACCGCGCCTTCTACGCCCTGCCCGAGGAGAACTTCTCCACCGTGACGGGCCAGTCGACCAACGCGGTCTACGGCTTCACGTCGATGCTGGCCAACATCCTGCGCGACGAGGCGCCCACCCACTTCGCGGTCGCCTTCGACGTCTCCCGCAAGACGTTCCGGGCCGGCATCTACCCCGAGTACAAGGCCAATCGCTCGGCCTCGCCGGAGGGCTTCCGCGGCCAGGTCGAGCTGGTCTCCGAGCTGCTCGACGCGATGCACGTGCCGCATCTGCGCTCGCCCGAGTACGAGGCCGACGACATCATCGCCACCCTGGCCACCGCCGCCGGGGCCGAGGGCTACGAGGTGCTGATCCTCACCGGCGACCGCGACTCGCTCCAACTGGTCACCGAGAACGTCACCGTCCTCTACCCGACCAAGGGCGTCTCCGAGTTCACCCGCTACACCCCCGAGAAGGTCCTCGAGAAGTACGGCGTCACCCCCGCCCAGTACCCGGACCTCGCCGCGCTGCGCGGCGACCCGTCGGACAACCTCCCCGGCATCCCCGGCGTCGGCGAGAAGACCGCCGCCAAGTGGATCAACCAGTACGGCTCCTTCGGCGAGCTGGTCGCCCACGCCGAGGAGGTCAAGGGCAAGATCGGCGAGAAGCTCCGCGCCGGTCTCGACGACGTCAAGCTCAACCGCGAGCTGACCGAGCTGATCCGCGACGTCGAGCTGCCGCTCGGCGTGGGCGAACTGGCCCGGCAGCCCTACGACGTCCCGGCCACCACGCTGCTGCTGGACACCCTGGAGTTCCGCAACCAGCAGCTGCGCGACCGCCTCTTCGCCGCCGACCCGGGCGCGGGCGCAGGCGCAGCCGAGGCCGCTGCTGCGTCCGGTCCCGGCGTCGACATCCACGGCACGCTGCTCACCGAGCCCGGCTCGGTCGCGGCCTGGCTGGCCGAGCACGCGGCCGAGGGCCGGGTCGGCCTCGCCGCCGACTACACCTGGTCGTTGGGCGAGGGCCACGTCACCGCCGTCGGCCTCGCCGTCCCTGACGGTCCGGCCGCCTGGCTGGACCCGACCTCGCTCGCCGAGACCGATGAGCAGGCCTTCGCCGCCTGGCTGGCCGACGCCACCCGGCCCAAGGCGTTGCACGTCGCCAAGCAGGTCCAGCGCGCTTTCGCCGAGCACGGCTGGCAGATCGCGGGCATCGAGGCGGACAGCGCCCTGGCCGCCTACCTGGAGAAGCCCGGCCGCCGCACCTTCGGTCTCGACGTCCTCGCCGAGGAGTACCTGGGCCGCACGCTCGGCTCCAGCGCGGCCGCCGACAGCGGCCAGCTGGCCTTCGGCGACGAGGCCTCCGAGGACGACCAGGCGGCCGCGGCGGCGGAGTTGCTGATGGTCCAGGCCCGCACGGTGCTCGACCTCGCCGAGCTCTTCGAGACCCGCCTGGCCAAGGACAACGCCCTGACCCTGATGCGCGACCTCGAACTCCCCGTCGCCGAGCTGCTGGCCCGGATGGAGCGCACCGGCATCTCCGCCGACCGCGAGTGGCTGGGCCAGCTGGAGATCCAGTTCGGCGCGGCCGTCCAGCAGGCGGTCAAGGAGGCCCACCACGCGGTCGGCCACGAGTTCAACCTCGGCTCGCCGAAGCAGCTCCAGGAGATCCTCTTCAACGAGCTGGGCCTGCCCAAGACCAAGAAGATCAAGACGGGCTACACCACCGACGCGGACGCGCTCACCTGGCTGGCCGGTCAGACCGAGCACGAGCTGCCCGTCATCCTGCTGCGTCACCGCGACCAGACCCGGCTGCGCAGCACGGTCGAGGGCCTGATCAAGACCGTCGCGGCGGACGGCCGGATCCACACCACCTTCAACCAGATGGTCGCCGCCACCGGCCGCCTCTCCTCCACCGACCCGAACCTGCAGAACATCCCGGTCCGCACCGAGGAGGGCCGGATGATCCGCCGCGCCTTCGTGGTCGGCGAGGGCTTCGAGACGCTGCTGACCGCCGACTACAGTCAGATCGAGCTCCGGGTGATGGCCCATCTCTCCGAGGACGAGGGCCTGTTGGCCGCTTTCGCCTCCGGCGAGGACCTGCACACCACGGTCGGCTCCTACGTCTTCGACGTCGCGCCGGGCGCAGTCGACGCGGAGATGCGCCGCAAGGTCAAGGCGATGTCCTACGGCCTGGCGTACGGTCTCTCCGCCTTCGGGCTCTCCCAGCAGCTCGACATCGAGACCGCCGAGGCGCGCCGTCTGATGGACACCTACTTCGAGCGCTTCGGCGGCGTCCGCGACTACCTGCAGCGCGTCGTCGAGGAGGCCCGGGGCACCGGCTACACCGAGACCCTGCTCGGCCGCCGCCGCTACCTGCCCGACCTCACCAGCGACAACCGGCAGCGCCGCGAGATGGCCGAGCGGATGGCGCTCAACGCCCCGATCCAGGGCTCCGCTGCGGACATCGTCAAGATCGCCATGCTCAAGGTCGACGCCGCGCTGCGCGAGGCGGAGCTCGCCTCCCGGATGCTGCTCCAAGTCCACGACGAAATCGTGCTGGACGTCGCCCCCGGCGAGCGGCAGCGCGTCGAGGAGCTGGTCCGCCGCGAGATGGCGGGCGCGTACCCGCTCCGCGCCCCGCTGGACGTCTCCGTCGGCGTCGGCGCGAACTGGGAGGACGCGGGTCACTGACGGGCCCCTGCGGCTTTCCGCGCAGCGCGGCGGCGTCCGACCCACGGTCGGGGCCGCCGCGCTGCGCCGTTTCAAAACCCTTGTGAATGTGGGGAGTTGATGGTTCGCAAGGAGGGGTGGGCCGGGTGGGCGAGCGCACCGGTCCGGTAGAACCTGTTCTCATTTCCTGCGCGCGGCGCTACGGTGCGCTCCTGTCCGGGATACCCGGGACAGCGGCGGAGGGAGCAGGGCATGCGTGCGCTGATCGCGGCGGTGGTGGGAGCCGTGCTCGCGTTGGTGGTGGCCTTCCTCGCCGTGCCGTTGGCCGACCAGAACGGCCCGACCACGGCCAAACCGCTGATGACCAGCGCTCCGGCGCACCCCTGACGGCCCATCAGCCTGACGCCCTGACAGCGAAGGAGTGGTTCCAGGATGCGGCACCGTATCGGTCTGCTGCTCGTCGCGCTGGCGGCCTTCGTCTCGGTCCTCGGCGTCATGATGCGGGTCTGGGTCTATCCGCGCGTCGTCGCCGTACCCGACAACCAGTACCAGGTCGTGGTGCTGCAGGCGAAGGACGCGACGCTGATCGACTACGCGACGCTGACCTCGGTGCCGCACCAGACGGTGACCATCGTGCAGACCCTCAAGGGCGACGCCGCCGCGGCCCAGGCCGAGAAGAAGCGCACCGGCCGGAGCGTGGTGGTCTGGGACACCCTGTCCTACATCCTCGGCGGCGACGGCAAGCGGCTCTCGGCCATCCCCGAGGTGTACACCTTCGACCCGCGCACGCAGGACCCGGTGCACTGCTGCGGCGAGAGCATCGAAGGCGACGCGGTCAGCCGGATCGGCGTCGAGTACAAGTTCCCGTTCAACACCCAGCCGCACGACTACCAGTACTTCGACGAGCAGACCCGGACCTCCGCGCCGATCCACTACAAGGGGACCGAAAAGGTAGGCGGGTTGACCGTCTACTACTTCGAACAGACGATTCCGTGGACGCAGGTCCCCTTCCCGAAGACCATGCCGGCGAATGTGGCCATCACACCCGCGCAGATCGCCGCCCTCGGCTACCAGCGCTGGTACACCACGGTCCGCAAGTTCTGGGTCGACCCGGTCACCGGCGCACCCGTGAACGGCGAGGAGATCCACAACGAGCAGCTGCGCTTCCCCGCGTCGGCCCACCACGCGCCGGTGACGGTCTTCCAGGGCGACGTGAAGATCCGCCCCGACTACCAGGCCGCCACGCTGGCCCTGGTGAAGAACGAGCAGACGCTGGTGCTCATGCTCAGCACCTACCTGCCCTGGGGCCTGCCGCTGCTCGGCGTCGGGCTGCTGGCGCTGGCCTTCGTGGTCGAGGGCCGCGACCGCCGTCGCCGGGCGGACGGGAACAGCGGGTCCCAGGGCCCGGCTTCAGTCGCGGAGGCAGACGAAGATCGCGGTCCCCGGGATGTGCCGTCCGCGCAGGGGGCTCCACCCGCCCCACTCTGAGGTCAGCCCCTCCGGCCACTCCGGCTCGACCAGGTCGACCAGCCGGAAACCGGCCGCCGCCAGCTCGCGCACCCTGTCGCCGAGGGTCCGGTGGTGCTCGACGTAGACAGCGCTCCCGTCCTCGTCCTGCTCGACGTAGGGGGTCCGGTCGAAGTACGAGGACACCGCCGTCAGCCCCTCCGGGCCGGGCTCGTCGGGGAACGCCCAGCGGATCGGGTGGGTCACCGAGAAGACCCAGCGTCCGCCGGGCCGCACCACGCGGTGCACCTCGCGCATCAGCTGCGCGGTGTCGGCGGCGAAGGGCACCGCCCCGTATGCCGAACAGGCCAGGTCGAAGGAGGCGTCCGCGAAGGGAAGCACGCCCGCGTCCGCCTGGACCAGCGGCACCGGCGGCAGCTCGAGCTGCTCGTCGATCCGCAGCGAGTGCTGCAACTGCCGGAACGAGAGGTCCAGTGCGACCGGAAGCGCGCCCTGGGCCGCCAGCCAGCGGGAGCACTGGGCGGCGCCGGCGCCGATCTCCAGCACCCGCTGTCCGCGCAGCTGCGCCGGGTCGCCGAGCAGGTGCGCGTCGGCCTCGTCCAGTCCCTCGGGGCACCAGGTGAACCGGGCGTCGCCGAGGAACCCGCCGTGTTCGACCTGGTACTCGTCGGCGTTGCGGTCCCACCAGCCACGGTTGGCCCGGCTGCTCTCGACGCCGTCCGAGTCGCGGCGAACCGCCTCCGCGTCGTCGTCACCGGGGATGTCTTCGGCAAAGGTGTCATCGATCATGTCGGCGATAGCGTAATCTGTGGGGCGTAGCAAGCGAGGCCGCCGTGGGTCTTGCGAATGGTCCCGTTCGAGCGATAGACATCACTCCGTCCGGGCCCTTTCCCACGGTGCGGTATCCGCATTGACCGTCCACGACTGTCCCCGTATGCTACAAGTTGCGCTGCGGGCCTGCGCGCCTCGGACGTAGCAGGTCGCGCTCGCATCTGTTGAAGACCCCACATGTCTTGGGACGTACGTATGTACGTGACGAGAGTTCAGTTTGGGTGTCCTTGGTGGAGCGACACGGGTCCCGGCGTGGTAGTACCTACGACTTCATGTCCGTACCGGAGCCCCTTTCCTAATGACGAGCAGCACCGAGGCCCCCACCACTCCGCAGGTTGCGGTCAACGACATCGGCGACGCCGAGGCCTTCCTCGCCGCGATCGACGAGACCATCAAGTACTTCAACGATGGTGACATCGTCGAAGGCACCATCGTGAAGGTTGACCGTGACGAGGTGCTCCTCGACATCGGTTACAAGACCGAGGGCGTCATCCCGTCCCGCGAGCTGTCCATCAAGCACGATGTCGACCCGCACGAGGTCGTCGCCGTCGGCGACAGCATCGAGGCCCTGGTCCTCCAGAAGGAGGACAAGGAGGGTCGTCTGATCCTGTCCAAGAAGCGCGCCCAGTACGAGCGCGCCTGGGGCACGATCGAGAAGATCAAGGACGAGGACGGCATCGTCACCGGTACCGTCATCGAGGTCGTCAAGGGTGGTCTCATCCTGGACATCGGCCTCCGTGGCTTCCTCCCGGCCTCGCTCGTCGAGATGCGTCGTGTCCGCGACCTTCAGCCGTACGTCGGCAAGGAGCTCGAGGCCAAGATCATCGAGCTGGACAAGAACCGCAACAACGTGGTCCTGTCCCGCCGTGCCTGGCTGGAGCAGACCCAGAGCGAGGTCCGCCAGACCTTCCTCACCACCCTGCAGAAGGGCCAGGTGCGCTCTGGCGTCGTCTCCTCGATCGTCAACTTCGGTGCCTTCGTGGACCTGGGTGGCGTCGACGGCCTGGTGCACGTTTCCGAGCTGTCCTGGAAGCACATCGACCACCCGTCCGAGGTTGTCGAGGTCGGCCAGGAGGTCACCGTCGAGGTTCTCGACGTTGACATGGACCGCGAGCGCGTCTCCCTGTCGCTGAAGGCGACCCAGGAGGACCCGTGGCAGCAGTTCGCCCGGACCCACCAGATCGGTCAGGTCGTCCCGGGTAAGGTCACCAAGCTGGTTCCGTTCGGTGCGTTCGTCCGCGTGGACGAGGGCATCGAGGGTCTGGTCCACATCTCCGAGCTGGCCGAGCGCCACGTGGAGATCCCGGAGCAGGTCGTCCAGGTCGGCGACGAGATCTTCGTCAAGGTCATCGACATCGACCTCGAGCGTCGTCGCATCAGCCTCTCGCTGAAGCAGGCCAACGAGTCCTTCGGTGCCGACCCGGCGTCGGTCGAGTTCGACCCGACCCTGTACGGCATGGCCGCGTCCTACGACGACCAGGGCAACTACATCTACCCCGAGGGCTTCGACCCGGAGGCCAACGACTGGCTGCCCGGCTACGAGAAGCAGCGCGAGGAGTGGGAGCGCCAGTACGCCGAGGCGCAGCAGCGCTTCGAGCAGCACCAGGCGCAGGTCATCAAGAGCCGCGAGGCCGACGCCGAGGCTGCGGCCGCGGGCGAGGGTGCCCCTGCCGAGACCGGCGGCGGCGCCGTCTCCGGTGGCTCGTACTCCTCGAGCAGCGACGAGACCTCGGGCGCCCTGGCGACCGACGAGGCCCTCGCCGCCCTGCGCGAGAAGCTCGCGGGTGGCCAGAGCTGAGGCTCTGCCGCTGAGGTTGTAGGTCCCTAGGGCCTGAAGAACCCCCGTCCGATCACTCGGGCGGGGGTTCTTTCTATGTTTCTCAGAGGCTTCTCGGCCTTTCTCGGCCTTTCTCGGCCTTTCTTGGTCCTTCTCGGTCCTTCTTAGTCTTCGGCTTATCCGGAGCTGATGACTATGGCGGAGCCCATAGCGGAAGCCCCTACCGATCATGGGGCAACTCGGTCACCGTGGACAGAGTTGCCCCGGACCGGAAGCAAGGCCTCCTTATGCACCAGACCCCCAAGCGCTGCGGCGGACCATTCGCCGCGGTGGGCCGGTTCAGCTTCCGTCACCGTCGTTGGGTGGCGCTGGCCTGGGCCGTGCTGGTGGTTCTGGGCCTGGTCTTCGGCACGAAGGTGTTCAACGCCGCCGCGCCGTCCGCCAAGGCAGCGGGCTCCGAGTCCGCCACAGGGGCCGCGCTGCTCTCCCAGGCGGGAGGCACCAGCAGCGACGCGCTCCAGGCGTTCATCTCCGGCAAGTCGCCCGCCGACGCGGGTGTGCAGGCAGCCGTCGCCTCCGCCGAGCACGACCTGCGCGCGCTGCCCGGCGTCGCCCAGGTCAGCGACGTCCGGGCACAGGACGGCTCCTCGCAGATCCTGAGCGTCCAGCTGAGCAACCCTGCCGCGGTCACCAAGGCCTCGGAGCGGCTCCAGGCCATCGGGACCGAGTCGGGGACCACCGTCAAGCTCGGCGGCAATCAGGTGCTGAACCAGCAGGTGCAGCAACAGACCAAGTCGGACACCGAGAGCGGCGAGATGATCGCGCTGCCGGTCACCCTGGTGGTGATGGTGCTGATCTTCGGCGGATTCATCGCCGCCGGGCTTCCGATGCTGGGAGCGATCGGTTCCGTCGCCGGCGCGTTGTTGGCGCTGCTGGGCTTCACCCAGATCATGCCGATGGACACCAGCGTGCTGCCGATCACCACAGTGCTGGGTCTGGGCCTCTCCATCGACTACGCGCTGCTGATGGTCAACCGGTTCCGGGAGGAGCGCAGCAAGGGCGCGACCATCGAGGCGGCCGTCGAGCGCACCAGCGCCACGGCCGGGCGCACCATCGCCTTCTCCGCGCTGACGGTGACCGTCGCGCTCTCGGGTCTCTTCGTGCTGACCAGCCCGATCTTCCGGGCCGTGGCGGCGGCCGGTGTCAGCGTGGTCGTGATCACCGTCCTGTCCGGGCTGACCCTGGTCCCCGCACTGCTCGGCTTCGCGGGCAAGAAGATCAAACCGCCCAAGCGCGGTGTCAGTGACGACGGCAGGTTCGCCCGGATCGTCCGCCTGGTGCAGCGCAAGGCGCTGCTGGTGGCCCTGGCCACCTCGGCGGTGCTGATCGCGTGCGCCGCGCCGTTCTTCAGCGCCCACGCCCAGAGCCTCAGCACTCAGGTGCTACCCACCAGCTTCTCCAGCCGAGACGTCGCCGACGCCGTCGCCGCCGACTACCCCCAGTTGGCCGACCCGGACGTCACGGTCTTCATGAAGGCCGACCCGGGCCTCGCCAAGGACTACGCGGCCAAGGTCGCCACCCTGCCCGACGTGCGCTCGGCGCAGGTCGACGAGTCCGGCCCCGGCTGGGCGGCGGTCGGCGTCCACGTCGACGGCTCGTCGCAGGGCGCGACCGCTCAACACGTGGTCGAGGAGCTGCGCGCCGACCGGGGCGGGATGCAGACCTGGGTGACCGGCAACGCGGCCGACGTGGTCGACTTCCACCACGAGATCGACACCCGCGGCCCATGGGCGCTCGGCCTGATCGTGGTGGCCACCTTCCTGCTGCTCTTCCTGATGACCGGGTCCGTGGTGGTGCCGATCAAGGCGCTGGTGATGAACCTCCTCTCGCTCGGCGCGGCGCTGGGCGTGATGACGCTGGTCTTCCAGGACGGCTGGTTCAGCGGACTGCTCGGGTTCACGCCGACCGGCGGTCTGGAGGCGTGGATCCCGGTCCTTGTCTTCGTCTTCTCCTTCGGCCTGTCGATGGACTACGAGGTCTTCCTCCTCTCGCGGATCAAGGAGCTGCACGACGAGGGGCAGAACTGCTCCAGATCGGTGGAGCTGGGCGTCCAGCGCAGCGGGCGGATCATCACCTCGGCCGCGGCGTTGATGGTGATCGTCTTCCTCGGCTTCTCCAGCGGGCGGATGCTCGACATCAAGGAGATCGGACTGGCCCTGGCAGTGGCCGTGCTGGTGGACGCGACGCTGGTCCGGATGCTGCTGGTGCCCGCCACCATGTCGCTCTTCGGCAAGGGCAACTGGTGGGCCCCACCGCTGCTGCGCCGGCTGCACGCCCGGTTCGGGTTCAAGGAGCACGCCACGCTCCCGCCGCTGCCGGTCGCCTCGGGCGCGCTGCCGGTGCAGCGGGCCGGCGCCCCGGCGGGTGCGGTGGCCGAAACGGAGTCCGTACCGGCCGTTGCAGTTGGCCCGGAGCGCCGGGCGGCCTGAGCCCGGGATAGTGCGGCATCAGCAGTTGCCGATAGGTTGCTGCCCATGGTGAAGGTTGGGCTGACCGGCGGTATCGGTGCCGGCAAGAGCGAGGTGTCGAGGCGGCTGGCCGCGCTCGGCGCGGTCGTGGTGGACGCGGATCTGATCGCGCGCGAGGTCGTGGAGCCGGGCACGCCCGGACTGGCTGCCGTCGTCGCCGAGTTCGGGCCGGAGATCCTGACCGCCGACGGCACCCTGGACCGGCCCAAGCTCGGCGCGATCGTGTTCGCCGACGCCGACCGGCTCGCCGCGCTCAACGCCGTCGTCCACCCCCTGGTCGGCCGCCGTTCGGCCGAGTTGGAGGCCGCTGCCGGTCCGGACGCCGTCGTGGTCCACGACGTGCCGCTGCTCGCCGAGAACGGTCTGGCTCCGTTCTACGACGTGGTCGTGGTCGTGGACGCCTCCGACGAGACCCGGCTGCACCGCCTGGTCGAGGTGCGCGGCATGACCGAGACGGACGCCCGCGCCCGGATGGCCGCCCAGGCCGCCCGCGAGGCCCGGCTCGCCGTGGCCGACCTGGTCATCGACAACGACGGCCCGATGGAACAGCTGGACGCCCAGGTGGCGGACGTCTGGCAGAAGCTCCAGGGCCGCGGCGCGGCATAGGGGCCACCCGGTTCAGACGCCGAAGAGCCCGAGCGACTCCGCTGCCGCGGCCGGGAAGCCGCGGCCAGTGGGCCCGGCCGGAGCCGGAGCGCCGAGGACCCACACCTCGACCCGGCCGGACTGGGCCGGGGACTCGGGTGTGCGTTCGCGGACGCGCTCCAGCCGGTAGCCCAGCTTGCGCGGCACGGCCGAGCTGGCGGCGTTGGCCTCGTCGACGTGTATCTCGGCCCGGGAGATGCCGGGCAGCGTCAGCGCCTCCTCGGTGAGGCTCCGCGCCAGCGTGGTCGCCACGCCCTGGCCGGTGAGCTGCCGGGCGACCCAGTAGCCGATCTCCAGCGCCCCCGCACCGACCCGGGCGTGGAGTCCGCAGCCGCCGACGACCGTGTCCGGATCTCCGCTCGGCTGGATCACGTAGGAGTAGCCCGTGTCCGTCTCCCACTGGGCGACGGCGTGCTCGCAGTTGGCCGTGGTCTCCGCGAGGGTGGGGGCCTGGTGGGCCCAGGGCACCCACGGACGCAGGTGGTCGAGGTTGGCCAGGATGGCCGCGTTCAGCGCGGCGGCGTGCGCAGGGCGTCGACGGCGCAGCTCCAGGCCGTTGCCGAGCGCGATCACCTCCGCCGGGCGGTCGGTGCGCGGCGCGTCGTCCTCCGCCCCGGGACGTGCCAGGTCAGCCTGCTGACCATGCGTCACCTCTGGGGTGCTGGGAGTGCTGCGGCCGTCGGTCTTCATGCGCTCATCCTTGCGAAGGCCGAGAGGCGAGTCCAGCACCTTTCGCCCGCCTGTGGAAAACCACCGTCGCGGCCGCCGGAACCGCAGGTGAGGGCCGTGTTCCAGCCGGGAAGGCGGCCAGCGGCGTGCCGTCCGTAAGCGGCAGCTCGCGTGCCTCGTCGGACAGGTTGACGCCGAGGGAGAGCGGTCCCCGGCACATCGTCAGCCAGCCCTCCTCCTCGTCGAACCGCACCTGCGGCACCTCGCCGGAGGCCAGCGGGCGCAGTCGCAGCAGCAGCCGGTACCAGTCCAGCAACTCGGCATGGTGCCCGCGCTGCGGCTCGTCCCAGTCGAGGGTGGAGGCACGCACGGTCGAGGTGGCCTGCGGGTCGGGGATCTCCTCCGGCTTCCAGCCGTGCGCGGCGAACTCACGGCGGCGGCCCTCGCGCACCGCCCGGGCCAGGGCGGGGTCCTGATGGTCGGTGAAGTACTGCCAGGGGGTGCGCGCGCCCCACTCCTCGCCCATGAAGAGCATCGGTGTGAACGGCGACAGCAGCGCCAGCGCCGCACCGGCCGCCAGCCGCTCGGGCGGGAGGGTGGCGGAGAGCCGGTCGCCCTGGGCGCGGTTGCCGATCTGGTCGTGCGTCTGGGTGTAGCCGAGCAACCGGTGCAGCGGCGTCCGGGCGGGGTCGATCGGGCGGCCGTGGGAGCGGCCGCGGAAGCTCGACCAGCTGCCGTCGTGGAAGTAGCCGGCGGTCAGTGTCTTGGCGAGGGCGGCCAGCGGCCGTGCGGCGAAGTCCGCGTAGTAGCCCTGGCTCTCGCCGGTCAGTGCGGCGTGCAGGGCGTGGTGGAAGTCGTCGCTCCACTGGGCGTCGAGTCCGGTGCCACCGGCGGCCCGCGCGGTGATCAGCCCGGGATCGTTGAGGTCGGACTCGCCGATCAGGAAGAGCGGTCGGCTCACCTGCTGCGACAGCTCGTCGACGGCAGCGGCCAGCTCCTCCAGGAACGGCAGCGCGCGGGTGTCGACCAAGGCGTGCACGGCGTCCAGCCGGAGGCCGTCGAGCCGGTACTCGCGCAGCCAGGTCAGCGCGCTGCCGACGAGGTACGCCCGCACCTCGTCCGAGCCGGGCGCGTCCAGGTTCACCGCCGAGCCCCAGGGTGTCTGGTGACGGTCGGTGAAGTAGGGGCCGTAGGCGGGCAGGTGGTTGCCGGACGGGCCGAGGTGGTTGTGCACCACGTCCAGCACCACACCCAGTCCGTGGGCATGAGCAGTATCGACAAAGCGCTTCATCCCCTCAGGTCCGCCGTAGGGCTCGTGGACGGCCCAGGGCGCGACGCCGTCGTAGCCCCAGCCGTGCTGCCCGGGAAAGGGACAGACCGGCATCAGCTCGACGTGGGTCACCCCGAGGTCGGCCAGGTGACCGAGCCGCTCGGCGGCGGCGTCGAAGGTCCGCTCCGGGGTGAAGGTGCCGATGTGCAGTTCGTAGAGGACGGCTCCGGCAAGTCCGCGCCCGGTCCACGGGTGCTGCCACCGGAACGCCGCGTGGTCGACGAGTTGTGACGACCCGTCCGGCCCGTCGGGCTGACGCGGCGAGCGGGGATCGGGCAGGACCGGCCCGCCGTCGAGGCGGAAGCCGTAGCGTCCGGCCGCCGGATCGGTGGGCACGTCGGCCCGCCACCACCCGCCCCGCCCCGGATCCGGCCGCATCCGGTGTGACGCGCCGTCCACGACGACCTCGACCCGTTGCGCCTCGGGTGCCCAGACCGCGAAGCGGTGCGGGCGGGTGACGAGGGGCTGGGGCACCGCGACAACTTCAGGTTCGGACGGCATACCGGACCTCCTACCCGCGCCGGGGATGCGTGCATGCCTGGCCCCGCGAGCCTTCCGCCATACGGCCAGGTCAGTTCGCAGGCGGCGTCAGGTCGCGGGGTCCGTCCGGACCAGCAGTGCCACCGGGAGTTCGGCCAGCAGCTCCGCCAGGGCCACCGCGCCCCAGAAGCCGGTCCGGGCGGTGAGCGCCTCGGTCCAGGTCCCGGGCGGAAGGGGGAGGGTCTGGCGGCCCCAGCCGCCGGACCGTTCCAGCCCGTGCGGGAGGCGGGTCACCACGGTCAGCGTCGCGTCGCCCCGCAGGAACGCGAGCGCGTGCGGGCTCGGCGTCTGCCACGGCGTGTACGAGGCCCCCCGCGCGGGGTGCAGGTCCAGGTGCCTGTGCGCGTGCAGGGCGGTGCGGGTGAGGTCGGCCTTCTCGGCGGCCAGGCCGTGCGAGCGCCGGTGCGGGGACGAACCCGGCTGCGTGCCCGGCTCTGGACGTGGGTCGTTCGGAAAGCCGACCACGTCCCGGTTGTCCGGGTCGACCAGGGTGTAGAGCGGGAACTCGCTGCCCTGGTAGAGATCGGGTGCGCCGGGCATGGTCAGGTGGAGCAGGGCCGCGCCCAGGGTGTTGGCCCGGGCGTACGGCGCGGTACGCGCGACGAAGGCCTCGATCCGCGCCGCGAGCGCGGGAGTCTCCGGCACGGAGCGGGCGAGTGCGGTGACGGCGCGCTCGTAGGCCGGGTCGGGGTCGGTCCAAGTGGTGTGGAGTTTGGCCTCGCGGACCGACTTGAGCATCACCTCGGTGAGCCGTTCGCCGTCCACGGGCCAGGCGGCGAAGGCGGTCTGCCAGAGCAGGTCCTCGGCGTCGCGGTCGTGGGGCAGGCCGCCGTCGGGAGCCAGCGCGGACCAGGCCGCGCGCTCGGTCGCCCACTCCTCCGGAAGCTCGGCGAGGACCGCGAGCCGGGCGCGGGCGTCGGCGCTGCGCTTGGTGTCGTGGGTGGAGAGCGCCGTCATGGTGTGCGGCCAGTCCCGGGCGATCCGCGCGCAGAAGGCGTGGAACTGCTCCGGGGTGACGCCGGGTCGGGCGGGGGCGCCGCCGACCTCGTTGAGCGAGAGCAGCGGGTGGTGCCGGTAGTAGGCGGTGTCCTCGACGCCCTTGGCGGCGACGGCCGACGAGGTCTGGCCGAACCGGGCACGCAGCGAGGCGGGGGAGTCGGGGTCCAGCAGCAGCTCGCGTATCAGTCGGGCGGTCGCGGCGTAGGGGGCGGGGAGCAGCACCTCGTCCGGCGGCGAGAGCAGCGCCTGCGCGTCCGACACGGGCAGCGGCTCGCCTGGGACCGGGTAGGGCCGGTAGCGCGGGAAGGCGGTGAGCAGCCCGGCCAATGCCTCGCGGACGGCCCAGGACGGATGGTCGGACCGGTCGGGCAGGTCGGGCTTGTCGGCGCAGGCGGCGGCGACCTCGCGGACCAACCGCGCGACCTCCGCGTCCAGTTCGCCCTGCGGCGCGACCAGTTCGGCCTTGCCGCGCAGTGCCGCTCCGGCGGCGACCTCGGCCGGTGGCCGCAGCGCCCGGACCACTCCCGCGCCGTCCGTCAGCACCCCGTCGATTCGCCGCAGCGCGTCGTAACCGGTGGTACCGGCGCACGGCCAGTCGCTGGGGAGCGTCTCGTCACCGGTCAGGATCTTCTCGACCACGACATGCGCCCCGCCGGACGCGTCCCGCAGGCGACGCAGATACTCGCGCGGGTCGGCCAGCCCGTCCGGGTGGTCCACCCGGAAGCCGTCCAGCACGCCCTCGCGATGGAGCCGGAGCAGCAGCTCGTGGGTGGCGTCGAAGACCTCGGGCAGCTCGACGCGGACGGCTATCAGCTCAGTGACCGTGAAGAAACGCCGGTAGTTGAGTTCCGTCCGGCCCAGCCGCCACCACGCGGGGCGGTACCACTGGTGACGCAGCAACTCCGGCAGCGGCAGGTGCTCCGTGCCCGGACGCACGGGGAACACCTGATCGCCGTACCGGAGCACCGGCTCGCCACTTGCGCCCTCCGGGCTGCCCGCCCCGTCGGCACTCCCCGTGCCGTCCGACGTCTCGATCTTCAGGTCGCCGGCCGCCACGACGGCCCCCAGCCGGTGGCCCAGGATCGGCAGCAGCACCCGGCCCTGCTGCGCGTCCCAGTCGATGTCGAACCAGCGCGCCCACGGTGACTCCGGACCCTCACGCAGCGTGTGCCAGAGCGGCCGGTTGAGGTGGAGCGGGGAGGGCACGGCCATGTGGTTGGGCACGATGTCGGCGAGCAGGCCGAGGCCGTGGTCGCGCGCCGCCGCGGCCAGCGCCCGTAGCCCGGCCTCGCCGCCGTGGTCGGCGCTGACGGCGGAGTGGTCGACGACGTCGTAGCCGTGCCGCGATCCCGGCACCGCCTGCAGGATCGGCGACAGGTGGAGGTGCGAGACGCCGAGGTCCGCCAGGTACGGCACCGCGGCGGCGGCCTGCGCGAAGCCGAAGCCGGGCTGGAGCTGCAGACGGTAGCTGGCCGTCGGGACCCGGCGTGCGGCAGGAGTCATACCCACACGCCTACCCCACGCCGAGCCCCGTCACGACCCGGATGAGGCAATCGGTCGAACCGGCGTGCGCCCGCCGGCCGCACGCCGTACCCTGCGTGCCCTGGCGCGGCCCCGCTCAGGCGGGACGCTGGAGCACCATCATCGACCGGTCGGTCAGCCGCAGCGTCTCACCCGCCCGCACCTTGGCACCCGTGCCCGGGGCGATCGTCCACGGCAGCGAGGTGTCCACCACGAGTTGCCACTCCTGGCCGTGATTGAGCGGGACCACGAACTCCAACGGTTGTGGGCTGGCGTTGAAGAGCAGCAGGAACGAGTCGTCGGTGATCCGGCCGCCGCGCCGGTCGGGCTCGGAGATGGCGTTGCCGTTGAGGAAGACCGTCAGCGACTTGGCGAAGGACGCGCGCCAGTCCCTGGCGGTCATCTCTTCGCCCTCGTTGGTGAACCAGGCGATGTCGGTGAGCTCGTCGTGGGTGCCGGAGACCGGGCGGCCGTGGAAGAACCGTCGTCGGCGGAAGACCGGATGGTCGCGCCGGAGCCATACCATGTGGCGTGTGAACTCCAGCAGTTGACCGGCCGGGCTCTCCTCGTCCAGCCGGGGCCAGCGCACCCAGGAGATCTCGTTGTCCTGGCAGTAGGCGTTGTTGTTGCCCCCCTGGGTGCGGCCGAACTCGTCGCCGTGGAGCAGCATCGGCACGCCCTGGCTCAGCAGCAGGGTGGCGATGAAGTTGCGTTGTTGCCGGGAGCGCAGGCCGAGCACCGTCGGGTCGTCCGTCTCGCCCTCGACGCCGCCGTTCCAGGAGCGGTTGAAGGACTCGCCGTCGCGGTTGTCCTCGCCGTTGGCCGCGTTGTGCTTCTGGTTGTAGGAGACCAGGTCGCGCAGGGTGAAACCGTCGTGGCAGGTGACGAAGTTGATGCTGGCGATGGGACGGCGACCGTCGTCCTGGTAGAGGTCGGAGGAACCGGTCAGCCGTGAGCCGAACTCGGCCAGTGTGGCGTTCTCGCCGCGCCAGAGGTCGCGCACGGTGTCCCGGTAGCGGCCGTTCCACTCCGTCCACAACGGCGGGAAGCCGCCGACCTGGTAGCCGCCCTCGCCGAGGTCCCACGGCTCGGCGATCAGTTTGGCCTGGGAGACGATCGGGTCCTGCTGGACCAGGTCGAAGAAGGAGGAGAGCCGGTCCACCTCGTGGAACTGGCGGGCCAGGGTGGCCGCCAGATCGAAACGGAAGCCGTCGACGTGCATCTCGGTGACCCAGTACCGCAGCGAGTCCATGATCAGCTGCAGCACGTGCGGGCTGCGCATCAGCAGGCTGTTGCCCGTGCCGGTGGTGTCCTCGTAGTACCGGCGGTCCTCGGCCAGGCGGTAGTAGGAGGGGTTGTCCAGCCCGCGGAGGGCGAGGGTGGGGCCCAGGTGGTTGCCCTCGGCGGTGTGGTTGTAGACCACGTCGAGGATGACCTCGATGCCGGCCGCGTGCAGCGACTTGACCATCGACTTGAACTCCTGGACCTGCTGGCCGCGGTCGCCGAGCGAGGAGTAGGAGCCGTGCGGGGCGAAGAAGCCGATGGTGTTGTAGCCCCAGTAGTTGGACAGGCCCATGTCGCTGAGCCGGTGGTCGTCGACGAACTGGTGCACCGGCATCAGCTCGATCGCGGTGATGCCGAGCTTGACCAGGTGCTCGATCACGGCGGGGTGCGCGATGCCCGCGTACGTGCCCCGGATGTCGTCGGGGATGCCGGGGTGGAGCTCGGTGAGGCCCTTCACATGGGCCTCGTAGATGACCGTGCGGTGGTAGTCGGTGCGCGGCGGACGGTCGTTGCCCCAGTCGAAGTACGGATTCACGACGACCGAGGTCATCGTGTGCGGGGCGGAGTCGAGGTCGTTACGGCGGTCGGGGGAGCCGAAGTGGTAGCCGTAGACGGACTCGTCCCAGTCGATCCGGCCGCTCATGGCCTTGGCGTAGGGGTCGAGCAGCAGCTTGGCGCTGTTGCAGCGCACCCCGCGCGAGGGGTCGTACGGCCCGTGTACGCGGAAGCCGTAGCGCTGGCCCGGCTGCACGCCGGGCAGGAAGGCGTGGCGGACGAACGCGTCCGTCTCGCGCAGCTCGACCGAGGTCTCGGAGTCGTCGTCGCCGAGCAGGCACAACTCGATCCGCTCCGCCGCCTCGGAGAACACGGCGAAGTTGGTCCCCGCGCCGTCGTAGGTGGCGCCCAGGGGGTACGGCTGGCCCGGCCAGACTTGCATGGTCCTCAACCAATCCTGTCTGCTCGGAGCGGGGCTCGGCGTACACCCCGGAGCGCCCCGGAATCGAGGCTCTCCCGGGGTGATGCCCGCCCCGACTCGTCGTCATGTCCCAGTGCATCGTGGCGTAGCACACGGGTTCCCATGACCGACTTGCCGGTTCTTCGCCCGAACGAGTGTCTGCGTCCCACGGTTGCCCAGCTGATGTCCGTCGGTTGTTCGGATCCTTACGTCCGGGTGGACCAGCGGCGACCGCACGGGGACGACACGGGGGCCGGTGCGGGCGGAGGAACGTTCCGCCGACGCGCGCAACTGCCCGGCGTCGAACTGCTGCACCTGCCTGCTGATGCGAAGTACCCTTGATCGTCAGCTGATCGTCCGGACCCGCGCGGACGGTCCGCATCCGGCCGCCCGGCGCGGTACGGTGTGGGCGGCCGACAGGGCGCGCCACCGCACCGCACGCCCCAACGGCCGGGCGGGTCAAGAGGGATGACGTGGAATAGGGACGGACGGTGAGCTCCGGAATGGTGGTCCCCGACGGGGGTTCCCCGGGGAGCGCGGCGCGGGGCGACGCCCCCACCGGCGTCGAACGAGTCGCCCGTACCGGCCTCGGCCGCACCGTTCCGCACCAACCGGGCTCGCTGGAGCCGTCGTTGGCCTGGCCCGGGACGGCCTGGGAGGAGGCCAGGGTCCGGGTGCGCCGCGCCGGGCGTGCCTATGTCTGGCTCAACCTGGTCGAACAGCGGCTGCGTTCGGTGGTCGCCGAGGTGCTGCGCCCGGTCTACGAACCCGCGCACGGTGACGACTGGGTCATCGCCGCGGCCGGACCGGCCGGCGAGGAGTGGGTCCAGCGGGCCGGCGCCGTTCGCGAGGTCAGCCGCCGCAAGGGCTACCTGCTCGACCCGGACGACGACGCGCTCGTGATCTTCCTCACCCTGCCGCAGCTTCGTGAGCTGATGGTCCAGCACTGGCCCTGCTTCGAGCCCTTCCTGAACGACCGCCGGGAGATCGAGGTCGCCCTGGACGAGCTCGAGGTGGCCCGGCACGTCGTCTCCCGCAACCGCACGCTCTCCGAGAACGTGCTGGCCCAGGCCGAACGGGCCGCCGCCCGGCTGCTGCTGCTGCTCGACGGCAGTCTCCACGAGGGCTCCGCCTCGCTCGCGCTGCGCGCCCCGGTGGACGCCGTCGAGGAACTGGTCGGCGACCGCTACGCCGACGTCATCGGTGTCCACGCGGACCGGGTCCGGCTCCAGCGCGATCTGCCGGTCGAGGACCTGCTGGCGGGGGCGCGGCGACTGGACGCCATCGGCATCGGCCTGAGCATGCTCTGCCAGAACTTCACCGGGCGGCGGCTGGTCGGCCTCGCCGACTCCGGCTGCCGGGTGCGGCTGCTCTTCCTCAACCCGGCCAGCAGCTCGCTGCGCCGCCGGGAACGCGAACTCGGCCTCGGGCGAGGCGAGTTGGGCAAGGCGGTGGAGATGAACATCATGCACGTGCGCCGGGTGCGGGCCCGGCTGCGGGACGCCGGCGCGTTCGAGATCCGCGTCTACGACGAGATGCCGCGTGCCTCGGCCTATCTGGTGGACGGCGACGGCCCGGACGGGCTGGGCGTGGTGCAGCCGTACCTGCGGCGCTCGCGCGGAATGGAGTCGCCGGTGCTGGTACTGCGCGGCGGCACCTCCGCGCCGCTGACGCCGGGTCGGACGCCGGAGCCGGGCCTGTTCCAGATCTACCAGGAGGAGTTCGAGGGAGTCTGGGCTGACTCGCGGCCCGTCTCCTGAACCTCCTGGACCGTTCCCTCGCCCGCCCGTCGGCCCGTCCTCGGCCCCGAGCCCGCCTGACCGTCCGACCTGGACGCGGGCTTGTCAGTGCCGCACGCGATGATGGTCCGGCAAAGGGACGAGAGGACGCGCCTGATGAGTTGGATGCACGACACCCTGGTCGGCTTCGATCTGGAGACCACCGGCACCGAGCCGAGTCGGTCGCGGATCGTCTCCGCCGCGCTGATCGAGGCCAAAGCCGGTGAACCGGTCAGGCGGCGCGCGTGGTTGGCCGACCCGGGCGTCGCGATCCCCGCCGAGGCCACGGCCGTGCACGGCATCACCACCGAGCGCGCGGTCGCCGAGGGCCGCCCCGCGATAGACGTGGTCGCCGAGGTGGCGGCCGCACTCGTCTCGTACCTGCGGCAGGGTGTCCCTGTCGTTGTCTACAACGCGCCGTTTGATCTGAGCCTGCTCGCCGCCGAGCTGGGCCGGTACGACCTGCCCTCGCTGGAGCGCCAGCTCGGCGGCGCGGTCGGGCCGGTGCTCGACCCGCTCACCGTCGACCGGGCGGTGGACAAGTACCGCAAGGGCTCACGCTCGCTGGAGAACGCCTGCGCCCTCTACGGCGTCGAGCTGGCCGAGGCGCACGAGGCGGGCAGCGACGCGCTGGCGGCTGTCCGCGTGGCGCTGGCCCTGGGGGAGTGGTATCCGGACCGGGTCGGCGCGGTCGACCCGGCCGAGCTGCACCTCGCCCAGATCCGCTGGCACGCGGACTGGGCGGAGGGCCTGCAGTCCTGGCTGCGCCGCTCCAAGGATCCGCAGGCCGTCGTCGACGGCACCTGGCCGCTGCGGCAGCCCGACGCGTCGGCGGAATGAGGTCCGACCCCGGGGTGACTCAGGGTCGGTTCGCGGGCGCATCTCCACCCTGAGCAGGAGGCGGATCCACCCGGGGGACGAGGTAGAAGTCTGGTCCGGCCAGGCAAGATGAGGTCGGCAGACCTAAAGAAGCCGTCAGGGACCGGTCGGGGATTTCTCTCCCGACTTGCCGCCCGGCTAGTAACTTTCTAGGATGCCGCCAGATACTTACCTGCCGCCCGACAAGTACGGGTGGCCAGATCGCGCTGCCCGCGTCCTCACCCGGGGGTGGTGGTGATCCATGCCGTGGAGGGGCAATCGACATGTTTCACCGGATCGGACGCACGGTCGTCCGACACCCATTCTGGACGCTCATCGCCTGGGTGGTCGCCGCGATCGCGATCGCGGCCTCCGCGCCGGCGCTGCAGTCCAACAGTGACGAGAGCAGCTTCCTGCCGAAGAGCTACGAGTCCATCCAGGCGATGGAACTGCAGCAGTCGGCCTTCCCGCACCAGTTCACGCCGGGCGCGGAGATCCTCTACCAGCGGACCGACGGCGGGCAGCTGACCCCGGCGGACAAGGCCAAGGTCGTCGAGGTCAACAAGGAGCTGTCCACCAAGACGGACATCCCGCTCAACCAGGGCGTCATCGGCATGCCGTTCTCCAAGGACGGCAAGTACGGCCTGGCGATGGTCAACCTCGGCACCAACACCTCCGACCAGACGAAGATGTCCGACGCGGCCACGGCGCTGCGCGCGGACGTCAAGCAGCTGACCGCGGGTACCGACCTGAACGCCAAGGTCGGCGGTTCGGCGGCGCAGATCCTCGACCAGTCGAACTCGTCGAAGACCGGTCAGGCGATCATCAGCTTCGGCACCTTCGGGATCATCATCATCGCGATGCTGCTGATATTCCGGTCGCCGCTGATGGCGATCATGCCGATCATGCTGATCGGTGTGGTGCTGACCGCGGCCAACGGTCTGATCGCCGACATCACCAAGATGCTGAACCTCACGTCGAACTCGTCGGTGACAGGCATCCTCATCGTCGTGCTCTTCGGTGTCGGTACGGACTACATCCTCTTCCTGATGTTCCGGTACCGAGAGCGGCTACGAGCGGGTGACGACCACAAGGAAGCCATGATCACAGCGGTGGCCCGCGTCGGCGAGGCGATCGCCTCCGCCGCCGGCACCGTCATCATCGCCTTCCTCGCGCTCTGCCTCTCCTCCATCTCCTTCCTCAAGCAGATGGGTCCGGCGCTGGCCATCTCCGTCGCGGTCACGCTGCTCGCCGGTCTGACCCTGATTCCGGCGATCTTCTCCTGGATCCCGCCGCGGGTGCTCTTCGCCCCGTCGAAGAAGTGGAGCGTCGAGCCGACGAGCTCGCGCTTCGCGGCGATCGGCAACACCGTCAAGCGCCGCCCGGCGCTGGTCACCGCCGTCTCCGGCATGATCATGCTCGGTCTGGCCGTGATCTCCACGGGCTACTCGGCGAGCTTCGACTTCTCCTCCGGCTCGATGCCGAAGACCGAGGAGTCGATGGTCGTCCAGAACACCATCACCACGGCGTACAGCGCCGGTGCGGCCACGCCCACCGACGTCTTCGTCACCAGCACCAACGGCGGCGCGCTGGACAAGGCCGCGGTCGCCGGACTGGGTGAGAAGCTCACCTCGGTCTCCGGAGTCGGCCAGGTCGCCCCGGCCAAGTACAACCCGAGCGGCACCACCGCGGACATCAGCGTCGTGCTGAGCAGCGACCCGCAGAGCAGCACGGCCATCTCCACGGTGGGCCAGCTCCGCGACACGGCCCATGCGGACACCCCGCCGGGCACCAAGGTCCTGGTCGGCGGCACCACCGCGATCTACGCCGACATCCAGAAGGCGATCGACCGCGACTACTCGGTGGTCTTCCCGACGGCGGCCGTGCTGATCATGCTGATCCTGGGCCTGATGCTGCGCAGTGTCGTGGCGCCGTGGTACCTGATGGCCTCGGTCGGCCTCGGCTTCGCCGCCACCCTCGGGTCGACGGTCCTGGTCTTCCAGCACCTGGACAACCAGGGTGGCCTGATGTTCATGCTGCCGGTCTTCATCTATCTGTTCGTGGTCGCCATCGGTACCGACTACAACATCCTGATGATCTCCCGGCTCCGTGAGGAGGCCCGTGAGGGCCGCGAACCGCGTGAGGCGGCTGCTCGGGCGCTGCGCCACGCCGGTCCGACCGTCGCCGCGGCCGGTGCGATCCTCGCCGGTACCTTCGCCTCGATGATGCTGGCCGGGAACTCGCTCTTCGCGGAGATGGGATTCTCCATCAGTATCGGTATCGTG
The DNA here is from genome assembly GCF_041262505.1 of Streptacidiphilus sp. MAP5-3. Taxonomy (NCBI): domain Bacteria; kingdom Bacillati; phylum Actinomycetota; class Actinomycetes; order Kitasatosporales; family Streptomycetaceae; genus Streptacidiphilus; species Streptacidiphilus sp. MAP5-3. The sequence continues at coordinate 22,810 of NZ_JBGCCL010000005.1, read as the reverse complement.
ATCGCGGCGTTCGTGATGGCGATGTTCTTCACGCCGTCGCTGACCGCGCTCATCGGCCACGCGGCCTGGTGGCCGGGCCACGCCGACCGCCGCGAGGCCAAGGGCGAGAGCCGGATCGTGGCGGGCTCGACCGTCACGAGCGGTGACAGCGACAACGTCACCGAGCTGGACCCGAGCCGCCGTTGATGTCGCCCGCGACGGGCTGACAGGCTGACGCCGAGTCACAGAGCAGCAGGAGGGGCCGCAGCCGGGCAGGGCTGCGGCCCCTCCTGCGTCATACCGGGCGGAGCGTGCGGCGGAGCTGGCTGCGGAACGCCCGACGCAGCGGAACGGCCGTGGCGAGGACGAAGAGGCCGAAGAGCGTGATCGGGAGCAGGCCGGTCACGCCGAGGTAGTCGAGCGGCTCGCTCATGAGTTCCTCCCAGTTGCCCTGGTAGTTGGCCGTCAGGTCGGCGACCATGACGGCCGCGCCGAGCAGCGGTCCAGCCGGGCGGCCCCATGCCACGAGCACGGCGGCGAGCGGGTCGAGGAGCAGCAGGGAAAAGAAGAGGATCTGGCTGGCCATCGGCCAGCCCTGGTAGGCGTGCAGCCCGCCGCCGATCACGTCGTGGAGGTGCGAGCCCGCACCCTCGACAAATCCGATCACGTAGACGATCGACACCCACCGCGCCCAGCGCGGGCGTTCCCCCCATGGCATGCCGCCCACTGTAGAGGGGCGGGCGCGTCCTTTGGAGGCGGTCAGGCTCCGAGGGGCAGGGCCTGGTCGACCGGGGCGAGGGCGGCCGTTGTCAGTGCCTCGTCGTAGCGTTGGACCACAAGCTCGGCGAGGTCGGGGGACGCGCCGAGTGGGGCTGCGACGGCAGTGATGCCCGCCGTCGCAGCCTGGGCGGTGATCCGGTCGGGGAGCAGGCCGGGGGCCAACAGGTAGGGCGCCACGGCGAGATGACGCAGGCCCTGGGCGCGGAGCGCCTCGGCCGCGTCGGTCAGGTGCGGGGGAGCGGCGGAGGCGTGCGCGACGGCGACGCCGCCCCAGCCCGCGGTGCGCTGCCACGCGGCGGCGAGGGCGCGGGTGGCAGCGTTGGCGACGGGATCGGAGGAGCCCGCCGCGGCGAGGATGACGCCGGTGTCGGCGGCGGGACGCACGCCCGCCTCGGCCAGGCGGCGCTCCAGTGCGCGCAGCAGCAGCGGGGAGGGGCCGAGGACGTCGGCCTGATGGACGGTCAGCCGGGGCAGCCGGGAGGCTGCCTCGCGCAGCACTCCGGGGATGTCGGTCTTGGCGTGGTACGCACGGGCCAGCAGCAGCGGCACCGCGACCACGGGCGCCTCGCCCTCCTGCGCCAACTGCTCCAGCGCGCGCGGGATCCGCGGCGCGCAGTGGTCGAGATAGCCGACCCGCACGGTGACGTCCGGGCGCAGTGCGCGCGCCCGGTCGGCGAGGGCGGCCATCGTCGCGGCGTGCCGCGGGTCGCGGCTGCCGTGGGCGAGCAGGAGCAGGCGGGCGTGGCGGGCGTGCATCAGGTCACCTCCGGGCGGTCAGCAGACCGCGGGAGCGGAGGACGTGTCGCTCGATCGGGTTGAAGACGAGCATTTCGATGCCGATACCGACGACGAGGATCAGAATGATGGTGGCGAGAACGCCGGGCATGTCGAGGTTCTCGCGGGCGAACTCGAGCTGGGCGCCCAGGCCCAGGCCGAGGGCGGGGGAGCTGGCGATCAGCTCGGCCGCCATGAGGGAGCGCCAGGAGAAGGCCCAGCCCTGCTTGAGGCCGGCGACGTAGCCGGGCAGGGCGGCGGGCAGGAGCACGTGCCAGACGCCGCGCAGGCCGCTGGCGCCGAGGGTGCGTCCGGCGCGCAGGTAGAGCGGCTGGACCTGGTCGATTCCGGCGACGAGGCCGTTGGCGATGGAGGGGACGGCGCCGAGCAGCACGACGGCGTAGATGGTGGCGTTGCTGAGGCCGAACCAGATGACGGCGGCGGGCACCCAGGCGACGGACGGGATGGACTGCAGGCCGGAGAGGATCGGGCCGATGGCGGCGCGAACGGGCTTGACCCGGGCGACGAGCAGTCCGATGGGGGTGCCGATGACGACGGAGACCAGGAACCCCAAGATCCCGCGGGAGAGCGAGGTCCAGATGGTCGAGAGGATCGTGCCCTGGAGCCACAGCTGGTGGAGGCTGTTCCACACGTCCAGCGGGCTGGGCAGCAGGTCGGGGCGCTTGAGGTGGGCCGCGTAGGCGCCCTGCCACAGGAGCAGGACGAGGACGACGGCAATGACCGGGGGCAGCACCTTGCCCAGCAGCACCTCGCGGACGCTGGTGCGCTGTGCGGTCTGGGTCTCCAGGGCGTCGAGTCCGGCGCCGAGGTCGGCGACGTCGGAACCAGCCGTCGTGGTGCCTGCGGCGACCGTGCGCGGCTCGGCGTCGGGCTTCAGGTCAGTGCTGGACATGGCGGCGGATCTCCCCTCGGAGCTTGTCGGTGATCTCCACCGCGAGGTCGGCCACGCCGGCCGACTCGATGCGGCGCGGCTGGGGCAGGTCGATGGCCCACTCCTGGGCGATGCGTCCGGGGCGGGAGGAGAGGAGCACGACGCGCTGGGCGAGGCGGACGGCTTCGCGGACGTTGTGGGTGACGAAGAGGACGGAGATCCCCGTGGCCTCCCAGATCTGGACGAGTTCCTCGTGCAGGACGTCGCGGGTGATCGCGTCGAGGGCGGCGAAGGGCTCGTCCATCAGCAGGACCTTGGCGTCCTGGGCGAGGGCGCGGGCCATGGCGACGCGCTGGCGCATGCCGCCGGAGAGTTCGTGGATGCGCTTGCCGTGGGCCCCGCCGAGGCGGACGAGCTCCAGCAGTCGCTGAGCCTCGGGCCGCCGCTCGGAGCGCGGGACGCCGCGCAGGCGCAGGGCGAGCTCGATGTTCTGACCAGCCGTCAGCCATGGGAAGAGCGCGTGCTCCTGGAACATCAGGGCGGTGCGTCCGGCGGGGACGTCGATGGTGCCGCTGGTGGGCTGGTCGAGGTCGGCGACGAGATTGAGGAGGGTGGACTTGCCGCAGCCGGAGGCGCCGAGGAGGCAGACGAACTCGCCGGGGGCGACGTTCAGGCTGATGTCGTCCAGGACGACATGGGCCGCGGCGGCGCGGCCGAAGGACTTGGTGACGTGATCGAGCCGGACGGCGGTGTCGACCACGGGGGCGGTCTGGCCCTCCGTGGAGGTCGAGGTCAGCAGTGCGGTCATGCGGTCACCTCCTGGTTCGTGCGGCGGGGCGGGAAGCTTGATGTCTTGGGTGGGGCCGGTCGTGGGCCCGGTCGCTGTGCCGAGAGCCGCCCCGCGCCGCCTTGACTGGGCATCGACGCGGTGTGGGGCGACTCCCGGAGCATGGTGGGCGCCGTTACTGGGCGCCGAGCCCGGCGGCGGAGACGGCGGGCTTGCCCTCGGCGGAGAGGACCTGGTTGAGCAGGGTCAGGTCGTAGATGCCGGAGAGGTTGGGCTGGGTGATGAAGCCTGCGGTCACCGCGTGCTGGGCCTCGGTGGTCAGGGATGAGGCCAGAGGGTCGTTGGTGACGGTCATCTCGCTCCAGGCCGCCTTGAGGACCTTGGAACTCAGGCCCTTGCCGGTCAGCGCGGTCAGCGCGGTGTTGGCCTCCTGCTGGGCCTTGGCCGGGTTGGCCAGGATCCAGGCGTTGGTGTCGACCGAGGCCTTCAGCACAGCCTTGACCACGTCGGGGTGGGCCTTGAGGAAGGACTGCGAGACCACCACGTTGGTCGAGACGAACTGGCCCTGCGGCCACAGCGTCCGCTCGTCGATCAGGATCTTGGCGCCCTCGGAGACCAGCTTGGAGGCGGTGGGCTCGGGCACCCACGCGCCGTCGATCTGGCCGGAGGCGTAGGCGGAGGGGGTGATCGAGTTGTCGGTGCGGATGACGGAGACGTCACCGGCGCCGGTCTTCGGGTCTTCCTTGTAGCCGTGGGTGTCCAGGTAGTTGAACAGCGCCACGTCCTGGGTGTTGCCGGCCTGAGGGGTGGCGATCTTCTTGCCCTTGAGGTCGGCCACGCTGGTGACGGTCTTCGGGTTGACCACCAGCTCCGCGCCGCCCGAGGTGGCACCGGAGACGATCTTCAGCGCGGCGCCGTGGGACTTGACGTAGCCGTTGATCGCGGGCGAGGGGCCGACCCAGGCGATGTCGATGGCACCGGAGTTGAGCGCCTCGATCTCGCTCGGCCCGGCGTTGAAGATCTGCGTGGAGATCTTCGTCCCGCCCAGGTCCTTGGCGAACTGCCCGTCCTGGATCCCGATCAGGGGGGTGGCGTGGGTCAGGTTGGCGAAGTAGCCGATCCGCACGGTCGACGCCGACAGCGCCGGACCGGAGCTGCCGGACGACGGAACGACCGAGCCGCCGCCGGAGGTCGAGGCGGCCTGGGAGCCGTAGCCGCACGCGCTCAGCAGTCCGGATGCGGCGACAACGGCGACGCCGGCTATGACGGCACGTCTGATGCGGGTGGTGCGGGGGGAGCGGGAGCGCAGCTGCGACATGGAAGAGGTCCTCACGAGGGTGATGGTGGTCCGGCTGGAAGGAACGCGGGGGCACGTGCGGCGGGGTACGACGACGGGGCGGAGGCCCCGTGTCAGCGACCCGCCGGTCGACACGGCCCGAGGGCACCGCAACCGGCCCCGAGCACGCCGCTGCCGACGCGGCCACCTTCCTTCGCCATGCGGGAGAACGCCTCGCCGCCCATCGTGGGGAATCCCTTCATCGGGTCAGAACGCCTCTCCGGCCATGCCTGCCGTGAGGGTCGTGCCGTCCGCCTGGTCGATCAGCAGGAACGAGCCGGTGCGGCGGTTGCTGCGGTAGTCGTCCAGGGCGATGGGCTCGGCGGTGCGGAGCACCACGCGGCCCAGGTCGTTGACCTCCAGGCTGCCCGGGTTCGGGATCTCGTCGAGAGTGTCCACCGCGATCGCGTAGGGGATGTCCTTGACGATCGCGCGGACGGTCCGGGTGGTGTGCTTGAGCAGCACCCGGTCCCCGACGCGCAGCGGACGCTCGTTGAGATGCGCCACGGTCGCGACGACGTCCTGGGTCGGCTCCGGGGCCGGACCGGCGGCGATCACGTCGCCGCGCGAGATGTCGATGTCCTCGGCCAACCGCACCGTCACCGACTGCGGCGCCCAGGCGACGTCGCTCTCCACACCGAGCACGTCGATCCCGGCCACGGTCGCGGTCAGCCCGGCGGGCAGCACGGTGACCTGGTCGCCGGTGCGGAGCACGCCGGAGGCGAGCTGGCCCGCGTAGCCGCGGTAGTCGGGGTGCTCGGCGGACTGCGGCCGGATCACGTACTGGACCGGGAACCGGGCCGGCTCACCGTCGGGGTCGGTGCCGACCGGCACGGTCTCCAGGTGCTCCAGCAGCGTCGGGCCGCCGTACCAGTCCATGGTGGCGGACGGCTCGACGACGTTGTCCCCGGCCAGCGCGCTGATCGGGATCGCGGTCACGTCCTCGATCCCCAGCGAGGCCGCGTACGCGCCGAACTCGGCGGCGACGGCGGCGAAGACGGGCTCGGCGTAGTCGACCAGGTCCATCTTGTTGACGGCCAGCACCAGGTGCGGGACGCGCAGCAGCGCGGCGACCGCGGCGTGGCGGCGGGTCTGCTCGACCACGCCGTTGCGGGCGTCGACCAGCACCACGGCCAGCTCGGCCGTGGACGCGCCGGTGACCATGTTCCGCGTGTACTGCACGTGCCCCGGGGTGTCGGCGAGGATGAACCGCCGCTTGGGGGTGGCGAAGTAGCGGTACGCCACGTCGATGGTGATGCCCTGCTCGCGCTCGGCCCGCAGACCGTCCGTCAGCAGCGCCAGGTCCGGGGCCTCCTGGCCGCGCTTGCGCGAGGCGTGCTCGACGGCCTCCAACTGGTCGGCCAGCACCGACTTGGAGTCGTGGAGCAGGCGGCCGACCAGGGTCGACTTGCCGTCGTCCACGGAACCGGCGGTGGCGAAACGCAGCAGGGAGGCGGCCGCCACCTCGTGGGGCGCCTGGGTGTCAGTGGTGCTGGTCATGCTAGAAGTACCCCTCGCGCTTGCGGTCTTCCATGGCGGCCTCGGACATCTTGTCGTCCGCGCGGGTCGCGCCACGCTCGGTCAGACGGCTGACGGCGATCTCCTCGATCACCGCGGCGACGTCGGCGGCGTCGGAGTCGACGGCCCCGGTGCAGGACATGTCGCCGACCGTGCGGTAGCGGACCAGACGGCGCTCGACGGTCTCGCCCTCCTTGGCGCCGCCCCACTCACCGGGCGAGAGCCACATGCCGTTGCGCTGGAACACCTCGCGCTCGTGGGCGTAGTAGATCGCGGGGAGCTCGATCTTCTCCCGCTCGATGTACTGCCACACGTCCAGCTCGGTCCAGTTGGACAGCGGGAAGACGCGCACGTGCTCGCCGGGAGCGTGGCGGCCGTTGTAGAGCGACCACAGCTCCGGGCGCTGACGGCGCGGGTCCCAGGCGCCGAACTCGTCACGCAGCGAGAAGACACGCTCCTTGGCGCGGGCCTTCTCCTCATCACGTCGGCCGCCGCCGAAGACCGCGTCGAAGCGGCTGGACTCGATGGCGTCCAGCAGCGGCACGGTCTGCAGCGGGTTGCGGGTGCCGTCCGGGCGCTCGCGCAGGCGGCCGTTGTCGATGAACTCCTGCACCGAGGCCACGTGCAGGCGCAGCCCGTGCTCGGCCACCGTGCGGGCGCGGTAGTCGAGCACCTCGGGGAAGTTGTGCCCGGTGTCCACGTGCAGCAGTGCGAACGGCACCGAAGCCGGCGCGAACGCCTTCAGCGCCAGGTGGAGCATGACGATCGAGTCCTTGCCGCCGGAGAAGAGGATCACCGGGTTCTCGAACTCGCCCGCCACCTCACGGAAGATGTGGACGGCCTCGGCCTCCAGCGCGTCCAGGTGCGACAGCGCGTAGGGGGAGTCGTGGGTGGAAGCGGCGGCAAGCGAAACAGCGGTGGTCACGCCAGTCCCCTCTCGGTCAGCAGAGCGTGCAGGGCGGCGGCGGACTCGGCCACCGTCTGGGTGTGCGCCTCGATCCGCAGATCGGGGGCGGCGGGCGCCTCGTAGGGGTCGTCCACGCCGGTCAGTCCGGAGATCTCACCGGCGGCCTGCTTGGCGTACAGGCCCTTGACGTCCCGCTCGGAGCAGACCTCGACCGGCGTCGCCACGTGGACCTCCAGGTACGAGGTGCCCTGCGCGGCGTGCCGGGCGGCGACCGCGGCGCGGGAGTCCGCGTAGGGGGCGATCACCGGGGCGAGCACCTTCACGCCGTTGGAGGCGAGCAGTTCGGCGACGAAGCCGATCCGCTGGATGTTGGTGTCCCGGTCCTCGCGGTTGAACCCGAGGCCACGCGAGAGGAACTCGCGGATCTCGTCGCCGTCCAGGATCTCGACCCGGTGGCCCTCGGCACGCAGCCGCTCGGCCAGCGCGGCCGCGATGGTGGTCTTCCCGGCGCTGGGCAGGCCGGTCAGCCACACGGTGGCGCCGCACGCCGGCACGGCGGCTGCCGTGCCGGCCGCCGGTGCGTCAACAGTGGTGGTCATGAAGCTCTGCTCCAGGGTGGTGGTCAGTCGGAGAACGGACGAGCGGTCAGAGGTGGATGCCGCACTCGGTCTTGCCGGCGCCGGACCAGCGGCCGGAGCGCGCGTCCTCGCCCTCCAGCACGCGGCGGGTGCAGGACTCCGGCGCGCAGCCGATCGACGCGTAGCCGTCGAAGAGCAGCGGGTTGAGCAGGATGCCGTGCTCGGCCACGTAGGCGTCCACGTCGTCCTGCGTCCAGCGGGCGATCGGGGCGATCTTGACCTTCTGCCGCTTCGGGTCGTAGGCCACCACCGGGGTGTCGGCCCGCGTCGGCGACTCGTCCCGGCGCAGCCCGGTGGCCCAGGCGTCGTAGCCGGCCAGGCCGCGGCCCAGGGGCTCGACCTTGCGCAGCTTGCAGCAGAGGTCCGGGTCGCGGTCGTGCAGCCGGGGGCCGTACTCCGCGTCCTGCTCGGCCACGGTCTGACGCGGCGTCAGCGTGATCACGTTGACCGGCATCGTCGCCGCCACCGCGTCACGGGTGCCGATGGTCTCCGCGAAGTGGTAGCCGGTGTCCAGGAAGACCACGTCGATGCCCGGCAGCGCGGTCGAGCCCAGGTGGGCGACGACTGCGTCCTCCATCGACGAGGTCACCGCGAGGCGCCTGCCGAAGGTCTCGGCCGCCCAGCGCAGGATCTCCTGCGCGGAGGCGTCCTCCAGCTCCCGGGCGGCAGTGGTGGCCAGGGCCTCCAACTGCTCGGGGGAGTACGGAGAGTGCGTGTGCTCAGTCTCGGTGGTCATCAGGACGTCCCCCAGTCGCGGTCGGGGCGGTCAGCAGCCCGAGGAACTTCAGCGCGAACGCACGTCGGCAGGACGCGCACTCCCAGGCACCGTGCCCGCCGGTCTCGCTCGGGCGCAGGTCCTCGTCGCCGCAGTAGGGGCAGTAGAACGGTGCGGCACGCTCACTCATGAGAGCTGCTCCTCGCCGGCACGCGTGGTCCACTGCGCGAACCGCTCGCCGTCGTGGCGGTCGTCCAGGTAACGGCGCAGGACGCGCTCGATGTAGTCGGGCAGACCGTCCTTGGTGACCTTCAGGCCGCGGACCTTGCGGCCGAAGCCGGCGTCCAGGCCCAACGCGCCGCCCAGGTGCACCTGGTAGCCCTCGACCTGCTCGCCGTTCTCGTCCACGACCAGCTGGCCCTTGAGGCCGATGTCGCCGACCTGGATCCGGGCGCAGGCGTTCGGGCAGCCGTTGATGTTGATGGTCAGCGGCTCGTCGAACTCCGGCAGCCGGGCCTCCAGCTCCTCGATCAGGGTCCGGCCGCGGTCCTTGGTCTCGACGATCGCGAGCTTGCAGAACTCGATGCCGGTGCAGGCCATCGTCCCGCGCCGGAAGCTGGACGGCTTGACCTGCAGGCCCAGCGCCTCCAACCCGGCGACCAGGGAGTCGACCTGGTCCTCGGCCACGTCCAGCACGATCATCTTCTGCTCGGTCGTGGTGCGGAGCCGGTCCGAGCCGTGCTGGGCGGCCACGTCGGCGACCTTGGTCAGCAGCGAGCCGTCCACCCGGCCGACGACCGGAGCGAAACCGACGTAGTAGTTGCCGTCCTTCTGCCGGTGCACGCCGACGTGGTCGCGCCAGCGCCCGACCGGCTCGGCCGGGGCCGGGCCGTCGACCAGCGCGCGGTGCAGGTACTCGTCCTCCAGCACCTGGCGGAACTTCTCGGGGCCCCAGTCGGCCATCAGGAACTTGAGCCGGGCGCGGGTGCGCAGGCGGCGGTAGCCGTAGTCGCGGAAGATCGAGATGACGCCGACGAAGACGTCCGCGACGTCCTCCAGCGGCACCCAGGCGCCCAGGCGTTCGCCGAGGCGGGGGTTGGTGGAGAGGCCGCCGCCGACCCACAGGTCGAAGCCGGGGCCGTGCTCGGGGTGCTCGACGCCGACGAAGGCCACGTCGTTGATCTCGTGGACCACGTCCAGCAGCGGCGAGCCCGAGATCGCGCTCTTGAACTTGCGCGGCAGGTTGGAGAAGTCGGGGTTGCCGATGACGCGGCGGTGGATCTCCTCCAGCGCCGGCGTGCCGTCGATGATCTCGTCCGCGGCGATGCCCGCGACCGGGGAGCCCAGGATCACACGCGGGCAGTCGCCGCACGCCTCGGTCGTGGACAGCCCGACGCCCTCGAGGATCCGCCAGATCTCCGGCACGTCCTCGATCCGGATCCAGTGGAACTGGATGTTCTGGCGGTCGGTCAGGTCCGCGGTGCCGCGCGCGTAGGTCTGCGAGACCTCGCCGATCGCGCGCAGCTGCGCCACGGTCAGCCGGCCGCCGTCGATGCGGACGCGCATCATGAAGTACTCGTCGTCCAGCTCGTGCGGCTCGAGCACGGCGGTCTTGCCGCCGTCGATGCCCTGACGGCGCTGGGTGTAGAGGCCCCACCAGCGCATCCGGCCGCGCAGGTCGGCCGGGTCGATCGAGTCGAAGCCCCGGTGCGCGTAGATCGTCTCGATACGCGTCCGGACGTTGAGACTGTCGTCGTCCTTCTTGAACTGCTCGTTGGCGTTGAGCGGGGTGAAGTGACCGGCCGCCCACTGACCCTCACCGCGGTGACGGGTCACCTTGCGCTTGGGCGGCGTCGAAGACGTGGGGGTGGTGGCCATGGAAGCGTCCTTCGGCAGTGTGTTCGGGCCTGTTGGGGCGTCTCCCGGTCCGGGGCACTGCGGCTTCCACCTGCGGGTTCGCGTGGAGGAGCGGCGGTGACCAGGCCGGGGCCGACGCCTTCCGCACTGCGGCGGGCGGATCGTCGGGCGGGGCTGTCGTCGGTGGTGCGGCGGGTGGTCAGGTCACCGGACAGATGGCGCTGGACATGCGACCGAGGTCGACGTGAAGTCGACCTACCAAGGCAGTTCCAGCACCAGACATGGCAAGAGCGTCGCATGCCGATCTTTCTGGCGTCCACCACTATCCATTATGTGGACTTGGATGTCCTGAAAGCTGAGATTTGACTCCGGGCACGGTGGCCCCGGGGTGCCGATCTGTCCTCGAGGGTGCCGAATCGACGATCTGCGAGACGGATCGTTCCAGCATGTGGACTTTTCATCGGCCCTGTCGCGGCGGACCAGGCGGATGGCGCACCCGCACCGCTCCGATCAGGGGCGTTCGGGCCGATAGGTTGGACATGTGCAACCGGCAGGCGAATCCTCACCCAAGGCACGGCATCGGGCCCGTGACAACCGGCGTGCCGGACGGCGACGCTCCGGTCCCTCCTATCGTGCCATCGCCTGGAAGCTGATCAAGGACACCACCACGATCTGCATCGAGTACCGGGTCACCGGACTCGCCGCCGAGGTCGCCTTCTTCACGCTGATGTCGGTGCCGCCGCTGCTGCTCTCCATCGCGGGCACGCTCGGCTACCTGAGCCAGAGCGTGATCGCCAAGCTGGAGGCGGACATCCTCCGCATCGCCGGGACCTTCCTGGCCCCGAGCTCCGTGCACCAGACGGTGCTCCCGTTGCTCCACAGCGTCTTCAGCGGTGGGCGGCCGGACCTGATCTCGATCGGCTTCCTGCTGGCACTGTGGTCCGGCTCGCGTGCGCTCTATGTCTTTGTCGACACCGTCACGATCATGTACGGGCTGGAGGACCAACGCGGAATCGTGCACACCCGCCTGCTCTCGCTCGGCCTGTACGTGGTGGCGCTGATCGCGGGGACGGTCATCGGACCGGTGGTGATCGCCGGGCCGGACCAGCTGGTGCGTTGGTTCCCGGCCACGACGGGTGTGGTGCACGCGCTCTACTGGCCCGGCGCGATCCTGCTCTCCGTCTGCTTCATGACCACGCTCTACCACGTGGCGGTGCCGGTGCGGACGGCGTGGAAGGAGGACGTGCCCGGGGCGATAGTCGCGCTGATCGTCTTCTTCGTCTGCAGCATCTTCCTCCGGCTCTACCTGGTCCACTCGGTCGAGGGCCCGACCGTCTACAGCTCGCTGGCCGCGCCGATCGCGGTGCTGCTCTGGATCGGCGTCACCGCCCTCGCGGTGCTGATCGGCGCGGCCATGAACGCCGCCATCGACCAGATGTGGCCGACCCGCGAGACCGAGCAGGCCCGCGCCGCCGCCGAGCAGGCCCGCGAGGACGCGGCCCTCGAAGTGATACGGCGCGCCGAGGCGCGACGCACGGCCACCCGCAACCGCGCCGCCTACCCGCCGCCTCCGCCCGAGGAGGGCGGCGAACCCGAGGCGCCGGCCGAGTACCCGGAGCGCTGGGCGGACTTCCTGCCCCCGAGCGCGCTCAAGCGCCGCCTCCAGAGCAAGAGCGAGCCGCGCCGCCGCTACCCGTCGCCCTTTGACGACCAGCAAGACTCGAACGAGTGATCGGCGGCTAAATCGGTGGCGCCGCACCCACGCCGTCGCTAGCGTCGGCACCAGAAGCGCAGGACCACAACCAGCGCAGGACCACAACAAGCCGAGGAGGTGAGGACGTTGATGACCATCGCGCACTCTCCGCAGTTCATCACCGCACCCACCCTTCGAAGGGCTTCTCGTCTTGTCCTCTTCTCAGTCCTCCTCGCGGCCCCGTCCATACGCCGCTGAGGCCCACCCCCTCGCCCGCTACGGCTGGGACGACGTCTGGCAGGCGGAGTTCGACGCTGTCGTTCCTGGCGAACCCGGCCTGCTACCGGGTCGTGTCGCCCGTGTCGACCGCGGGCTCTGCGACGTGATCACCGCCCGGGGCGTGCTCCGCGCCGACACCGCGCTGGTCACCCCGCGCGATCCGGTCCGGATCGTCTGCACCGGCGACTGGGCGGTCGTCGCCCACGGCCAAGGCGCGGTCGGCGACCTGGTGCGCTGCCTGCTGCCGCGCCGCAGCACGGTGATCCGCTCGGGCGCGTCCAAGCGCTCCGAGGGCCAGGTGCTGGCCGCCAACGTCGACACCGCCGTGATCGCCGTCTCGCTCGCCGTCGAGCCCGACCTCGGCCGGATCGAGCGGTTCCTCACCCTCGCCTGGGAGAGCGGCGCCGTGCCGCTCGTCGTGCTGACCAAGGCGGACACCGCACCGGACGCCGAACAGATCAGGGACGACGTGGCACGCGTCGCCCCCGGCGTCGAGGTGCTGGTCGTCAGCGCCCTCACCGGCGCGGGCACGGCTGAGCTGGCCGCCCGCCTGGGCGGCACCACGGTGCTGCTCGGCCAGTCCGGTGTCGGCAAGTCGACCCTGGCCAACGCGCTGACCGGTGTCGACGCGATGGACGTCCGCGCGATCGGCGTCGACGGCAAGGGCCGACACACCACCACGACCCGCGAACTGCTGCCGCTGCCCGGCGGCGGCGTGCTGATCGACACCCCCGGCCTGCGCGGCGTCGGCGTGATGGACGCCGCCGCCGGGCTGCAGCAGGTCTTCGCCGACATCGACGAGTTGGCCGGAGGATGCCGCTTCGCCGACTGCGGCCATCTCGGCGAGCCCGGCTGCGCGGTCCAACAGGCCCTGGACGACGGCGAGCTGAGTCACCGACGCCTGGAGAGCTACCGCAAGCTGCTGCGCGAGAACCGGTGGATGGCCTCCCGCACCGACGCCCGGGCACGCGCCGAGCTGTCCCGGATCTGGCGGGAGCGCGGCAAGCTCGCCAAGGAGGCGCGGGAGGCCCGTGACCGGCGCGAAAGGGTCAGCAGGCGCAGGCAATTCCCGAGCGCGGAGCGGTGAGCGGGTCGACCTGGTTGCGGACGAGCTCGCCTGCGCCCGTCTCCGTGTCGAAGCCCTCACGGACCCAGTACTCGTAGCCGCCGATCATCTCCTTGACCGGATAGCCGAGCCGGGCGAAGGCCAGCGCGGCCCGGGTTGCCCCGTTGCAGCCCGGGCCCCAGCAGTAGGTGACGACCGTCAGCGAGCGGTCCACCAGGGTCGGCGCCAGCTCGGCGATGCGGGCGGTCGGCAGGTGGACCGCGCCGGGGATGTGTCCCTGCGCCCAGGCCTCGTCGCTGCGGGAGTCGATCACGACGAGCCCCGGCACGCCGGCCTCCAGGTCGGCGTGCACGTCGGAGACGTCCGCCTCGAAGGCGAGCCGGGCGGCGTAGTGAGCGGCGGCGACATCCGGCTCGGCGGCGGGGACACGCAGGACGGCACTGTCGGTCATCGTCGTCTCAATCTCCTGGTCCAGCGGCTTGCTCGCCGCGCTGGCTGCGCTTGCTGTGCTTACTGCGACGACCTCATCCTTTCGGGACGGCGAGATCCGGGCGAGTGGCAAGAACGCCGCCGAGCATCAAGATCCTGCCAGACGAGGCCACGTGGAGCCGCGCAGGTCCGTGCGTCACTGCCATGTCCGATTCCCGCCAGTCCGAGCCCCGCCGATGCCGCAGACTGGAAGGCGTGATGATGGAAGAAGAGGCCTGCTACCGGGCGGTGAGCAGCAGGGACGCCCGCCACGACGGCGTGTTCTACACGGCCGTGCGGACCACCGGTATCTACTGTCGCCCCAGTTGCCCGGCCCGGACGCCGAAACGCGAGAACATCACCTTCTACCCGACCGCTGCCGCCGCCCAGGGCGCCGGATACCGCGCCTGCCGCCGCTGCCGCCCGGACATCGCCCCCGGCTCGCCGGAGTGGAACCTCCGCGCCGACCTGGTCGGCCGGGCGATGCGGCTGATCGGTGACGGCGTCGTCGACCGCGACGGCGTCGCCGGACTCGCGGCGCGCCTCGGCTACAGCGAGCGGCACCTCTCCCGCGAGCTGCACGCCGAACTCGGCGCCGGTCCACTGGCGTTGGCCCGCACCCAGCGTGCCCAGACCGCGCGTCTGCTGCTGCAGACGACCGACCTCGGGGCCACCGAGGTCGCCTTCGCGGCCGGGTTCGCCAGCGTGCGGCAGTTCAACGACACCATCCGCGAGGTCTACGCGATGACCCCCACGGAGCTGCGCGCACGGCAGGGCCGACGGACCACGGAGCGCGGCGTGATACCGCTGCGGCTGGCACACCGTCAGCCCTTCGACGCGGAGGCGGTCTTCGACTTCCTCGCGCTGCGTGCGGTGCCGGGCGTCGAGGAGATCACCCACGGACCGCACGGCCGCAGCTACCGGCGCACGCTCGCGCTTCCCGGCGGCCCCGCCGTCGCCGAGGTGGACGAGCCCGACCGGCCGCAGGGTTGGCTCGACGCCCGGCTGCAGCTGACCAGCCTGCGCGACCTGACCACGGGCGTGCAGCGCCTGCGCGCGCTGTTCGACCTGGACGCCGACCCGGTCGCCGTCGCCGAGGTGCTCGGGGCGGACCGCCACCTCGCGCCGCTGGTCGCCAAGCGTCCGGGCCTGCGTTCGCCGGGGCACATCGACCCGCACGAACTGGCGGTGCGCGCGGTCCTCGGACAGCAGGTCACCGTCGCGGCGGCACGTACGCTCGCGGGTCGTCTGGCCGAGCGGTACGGCGCGCCGCTGCCGACCGCCAGCGGCGGCCTGACCAGGCTCTTTCCGACCGCTGCCGCGCTGGCCGAGGCCGACCCGGCCGATCTGGCGATGCCCGCCGCGCGCCAACGCGCGCTGCGCGGCCTGTGCGCGGCCCTAGCCGACGGCAGCGTCCGGCTCGACCCGGGCGTGGACCGTGACGAGGCGGGCGCGGCACTGCTCGCCCTCCCGGGCATCGGCCCGTGGACGGTCAGCTACATCCGGATGCGCGCCCTCGCCGACCCGGACGCGTACCTGCCCACCGACATCGGCGTGCGTCACGGCCTGCGCGCGGCGGCCGGCGGCGACGCAGCCGGTGCCGGAGCCGGAGACGCCGTCGCGGACGCCGACCCGGACGCCTGGCGTCCGTGGCGCTCCTACGCCGTCCACCACCTCTGGGCGGCGGCGAGTGAGGCGCAGTACGAGGCCCGGAACAAGGCGAAGCGCTCTCCCACGAACCGCACCAACACGAAGACAGGGACCCCGAAGTGATGACCCGCTACACGACCATGGACTCCCCGCTCGGCGTGCTGCAGCTGACCGCCGACGACGAAGGACGGCTGACCTCCCTCTACGCCCCGACGCAGAAGGGCAAGGACGTCCGCCCCGACCCCGCGTGGACTCCCGACCCCGAGAACCTGGCGTCAGCGGTGGCGCAGCTGACCGAGTACTTCGCCGGTGAGCGCAAGGAGTTCGACCTGCGATTGGCGCCCGTCGGCACCGAGTTCCGGCAGCGCGTCTGGCAGGCGCTCGACGACATCCCCTATGGCGCGACGGTCACCTACAAGGAGTTGACGGCGGCGGCCGGGCTTCCGCCGACGTCGGTGCGGGCAGTTGCGGGCGCGGTGGGCGCCAACCCGTTGCTGATCCTGCGTCCGTGCCACCGGGTGGTGGGCAGCGACGGCTCGTTGACCGGCTTCGCGGCCGGACTCGAAGCCAAGCAGGCGTTGCTCGCGTTGGAGCAGTAGCAAGCGCCTTCGCACCTTCGCACCTTCGCGCCCTTCGGAACTGGAAACGGCGCTACGCGGGACCCTCCGGGCCCTCGCCGAGCGCCGTCGCCAGCCGTTCCAGCCCGTCCAACGCGCTCAGTACCGCCGCGCTGTCCTCCGGGGCGATCGCGGCGAGTGCCGTGGCCAGGCGCCGCTCGTGGGCGCGCTGCCAGTCGGAGAGTTGGCGGTGTCCGGCCTCCGTCAGCGCGATCCGTGCGGTGCGGCGGTCGCCCGGGTCGGCCTGCCGGTCGACGAAGCCGGCCTCCAGCATCTTGCCGACCAGCCCGCTCACCGTGTTCGGCGCCAGCCGTTGCCGCGCGGCCAGTTCGCCCACGCGCAACGGCCCCATGGCCAGCGTCTGCAGGAGTTCGACCTGCGCCATCGGCAGGGATTCCCATGGGTACTCGGTGCGGATGCTGCTGCGCAGGGCACGACGCAGCCGAGTGACCGCATCGGTGAGGCGCTGGACCTGGCCGGGATCGAGGACGTTCGGATCGGCGGGTTCTGGCATGGCGAGATCCTAACGGGCGGCTCCGACGAAACGAGCCACCCAGTACTACCGAGCCACCCAGTACTACCGGGCTACCCAGCCCTTCTCGTAGGCCTGCCAGCCCAGCTGCATCCGTGTGGTCACGCCGGTCAGCACCATCAGCCGCTGCACCCGGCGCTGGACCGTGCGCAGGCCCAGGTCCAGCTGCTTGGCCACGCTGGCGTCGGTCAGCCCGGCCAGCAGCAGCGAGAGGATCTGCAGATCCGTCTGGTCCGGCTGGTCGCCCTCGTCGTCGACGGGCAGTTCGCCGTCCGAGGAGAACCGCACCGGAACCGCCTGCTGCCAGCAGAGTTCGAACAGTCCGATCAGTGCTTCCAGCAGCCCCGGAGCGCGGACCAGCAGCGCCGCCGGTTCGCCGGGCGATCCCAGCGTGCGCAGCGGCACCATGGCCAGGCCGCGGTCCGCGACGATCAGCTTGGTGGGCACGGTCTCCGCGATGCGCACCTGTTGGCCCCGGCCGAGCGCCAGGGCCATCTGCTCCATGACCTGGCCCTCCGCCAACGTGGCCCGGGAGAGCACGGTCCGGTGGGTCACCCCGCGGGCGACCGCCACCGACTCGACCATGTTCTCCTCCGGCCGCACCGCGACGGGGGCGTCGGTGACCAGGGCCATGAGCTCCTCCGCGGCGCCGAGTTGGATCTGCTCGAAGCGGTGCCGGACCGCTGAGACGCCGGAGACCACCTCGACCAGGTCGGCCACGCCGTTGGCCGCGCCGCCGGTGCGCCGGTACTCGTCCGCGAGTGACTCCACCGCCCGCTCGGCCTCGTGCAGTTCGTGACGGCGCTGGGACAGCGCGGGCGCCAGCGCGATGGTGGGCGGCGCGGCGACATAGTGGTCACCGAGGGCGGCGGAGACGGCGGCGAGGCCGTTGGACTCCAGCCCGGCCAGCGCGTTCTCGACGAGTGGCAGCGGGAGTGCGAGCCGCTCGGCGAGCGTGCCCGGGGTGGCCGCACCGAGTGCCAGCAGCGCTCGGTAGACGTGCTCGGCGCGCTCGTTCAGCCCGAAGAGTTCCAGCATGCGTGGGTCGCCTCGTCCCTTCCTCTCCTCCCCCTGCCACAACGTGATCATCATGCCTGTTCCGAGCGTGTGCGCGGTAGTCGAGGGGTAGGCGAAGAGGCGGTCGAACGGAATGGCAGTCGGGTCGGGTGATTGTCCGGATATTCCGTTCGGTTGCTCCGGACGTGGGCTGATTCGTCGGTTCCCCGCATGGATCCGGGCCCCCGCATGGACAATGGCCTCGATCCCGGAGGCACTTCTGGCACCGGAGGGAGCGGCAGGATGACCGAGCGACGCGACCAGGGCGCGCCGAGCCCCACGGCTCAGGCGGAGGACGCCTGGTGGGCCGCCGTCTACGCACGCGACGCCGACGCGCCGGAAACGGCCCGCGCCGGGTCGGTCGACGACTGGTTCGCCTCCGCGCTCGGCGCGATGGGCGCGGCCGAGGAGGGCGACGCGGGCGAGGACGCGCCGGTGCCGGACGTCCCGACTCCGCCGGACCTGCCCGACGTCGGTGACGTCCCGGACATCCCGGACGTGCCCGAACAGCCGGACCTGCCCGAGGGCCCCGATCTCCCGGACGTCTCACCCGACGCACGCCAGGCACACGATGCACACCAGGTATACGACGCATACGAGGTCCGCGACGTATACGACGTGCGCGACGCGTACCTCACGGAGGAGCCCAACGACCGGCGTCCGTCCCCGCCGCGCGTCCCCGATCCACGGGTGATCGCGCCGCGCGCCGAGCCCGACAGTACGGTGGACAGCGCGGCCGGCGCGGACAGCGCGCCTGAGACCCCGCCCACCGCCGCACCCCCGATGCCGCCCCGACCACCCCTGCCGCGCTCCGAGCCGGACCCGTCCCGGCTGGCGGCTCCCGGCCCGGAGGCCGACCCCGAGGCTGACCCGACCGTCAACCCCGCGTCGCCCGCGCCAGGTTCGGCGTCCCGGTCGGCGTCCGGGCCGGCGTCCCGATCGTCATCGCAGTCGGCGTCCACGCCGATCCGGTTGGCCAAGAAGCCCGAGCGCGCCACCGTCCCGACGCCGACCGTGCCCGACGGCATCGCCGCGCGCTGGGGGAGGAGCCGACCTGGCACGACCGCGCTGCCCGAGCCGGACTCGCTGCCCGAGGCAGACCCGGACGCAATCGGCGCGGTGGTCCCGGACACGGCCCTGGAGCTGGCCCGGCACGGCAGTGTGACGCTGCGTGCGGCCAGTGCCCGTGGCGAGCAGGCCCGCGGGCTGGGGCTGCCGCGCACGGACCGGCTGTTGGTGGCGCGCTTCGGTCAGGGCGTCGGGGGACTGCTGGTGGCCGTGGTCTCCAGTGGCTCGGGCGGCGCACAGCAGGCCGCTCACGTGCTGGCGGCGGCCGTCGGGCGCAGCCGCGCGGGCCTGCTGGCGGACCTGCGCGAGGGCGCCCAGGAGCAACTGCGGTACGGCCTCCAGCGACTGACGGCACGCGCCGCACGCGAGCTCGGCCCGGACGGCGCGGTGCACGCGTTGATCGCACCGCTCGACCCGACCAACCGGCTCCGCGCCGGTTTCGGCACCGGCCCCGGCGCGCTGCTGCTGCTCGGCGACGACGCCTGGTACGACGCCTACGCGGGGCGTCGACTCGGGGTGGGCGACGCGGAGGTCGAGGGCGCGCCGGTGGAACAGCCGGACCGGTTCCGGTTCCGCGCGGTGGTGCCGGAGCCCGGTGACGTGCTGCTGCTCTGCTCCGAGGGCCTGGCCGCTCCGCTGCGCGCGGAGGCGGCGGTCGCCGGGCTGCTGGCCGAGCACTGGTCGCAGCCGCACGCGCCGGGCGGCGTCGACTTCCTCCGCCAGCTCCAGGCCCGCGCGCAGGGCCACACGGCGGACCGCACGGCCGTGGCGGTCTGGGAGGACTGAGTCCGACTGAGGCTGACCGCCGGTCAGGCCTCGGGCTTGCGGAACATCACGGTCGCGGTGTCCTTCTTGGGCGCGTCGTCAGCGGGGACGGCGTCCTGCGGGACCGCGTCCTGAGGCTGGACGTCCGGCTCTGCGGCGTCCTTGGACAGGGCGACGAGCGGCGTCGTCGGACGGTCCACGCGGACCGGCTGCGGCTCCGGCTCCGGCGCCGATACCGGCTGCGACTGCGGCTGCGCAGGCTCCTTTGTCAGCTCCACCGCCGGCTCAGCCTGCGCCTGCGCCTGCGCCTGCGCCTGCACCGGAGCCACGGCCTGGGCCGGGACGACCGGCGTGTACTGCCGTGCGGCGTCCTTCGGAGCGATGTACGCGGGGGGCATGCCCGACTCCGCGTAGGCGGCGTACGGCGCCTGCATCGGGGCGGCGTAGGGGTGGCCGATGCCGGGGCCCTGGAGGATCCGGACCTGCTGCATCGAGGTGACCTTGCGGATCATCACCACGGCCAGCACGGTCGCCGCGATCGCGCACAGGTCGACCAGCCCGACGAATCCGAACTCGACAACCAGGGTGCCGACCGAGGCCCCAGGGTTCTCCCACGAGGTGGCGGAGCCGACCCGCTCCACCCAGAACACCTGCGCCACGCAGAAGGTTAGCCACCACCACGTCACCAGGTAGGTGTTCGGGCGGCGCATGGTCGGGACCTGCTGCAGCGGGACGGCCGCGCGCCAGATGCCACCGGCCACGAGACGGGGCAGCACCAGGAAGGCGAGCGGGACGAACCAGCCGCCGATCGCCCATCCGGCGCTGAGCGCCTGCCGACCCGGGGCCAGGATCTCCGACAGCCTGGCCGACTTGAAGAACCAGATGATGAAGAGGACGCCTGCCGCGAGGTTGGCCAGGGCGCTCAGGAAGACCAGCACGGCCGAGGCCGTGTTCGCGGCGTTGAGGGCGGACAGGTTGGCCCCGCTGGTGTCCAGGGCCGTCTTGGCCACCGTGAACGACCAGATGTTGAACCCGAAGCCGAGCAGCGCGAGCAGCCCGTTGATCACTATCAACACCTGCGCCGCGATGCCGATCCCGACGGGAGCGGTCGGCGCGATGAGCGCGGGCTGCGCGAAGTAGCCGCCGTAGGACTGGGGCGTGTGGCCCGCGATGTAGCCGCAGTTGGGGCAGCGACCGGCGAAGTCGAGGCTAGCGGCGGAACAGGTCGGGCAGAGCACGGGAGTTCCCCCTGGATCGATCCGCGCTCGGCTGCGCGCGGCTGGCGGCTGCTGATGGTATTGGACACGGGCAACCCTCGTCCATGCGTGTGGGTCAAGCCCCCGTGCGTGGACGAACCATGGCGGGTCAGCCGGAAACGGCTGTTCCGGGCAGCAGCAGCGAGTCCCGCAGGAAAGCGTCGACGTGCTCCAGGGCCTCCGTGCGGCCGGTGCCGGGCAGGCCGACGACGACCGAGGTGCCGAAGCCGTCCAGCAGCGCACTCAACAGCACGGCGAACCGGTCCGGTTCGACCGCGCGGAACTCACCGGCGTCCACGCCCGCCCGCAGCAGCGCGACCAGGTCCGCCCGCCAGGCCGCCTCGATCTCCGCCTGACCGGACCGGATCTCCTCACTCGCCTGGGACCGGCCCCAGACCTCGATCCACAGCGTCCAGCGCGGATCGCCCGGGCCGGTCGGCAGGTAGAGCGCGCAGAAGTCACGCAGGCGCTCGGCGGCGTTGCCGTCTTCGGCGAGCACGGCGAGCACGGCGAGCACGGCGACGCGTCGTTCGCCGAGCTGCGCCTCGCTCCAGCGCAGCGTCTCCAGCAGCAACTGGTCCTTGCTGCCGAAGTAGTAGAGCAGGTGACCGCCGCTCATCCCGAGCTCCTTGCCGAGCCCGGCCATGGTCAACCCGGCCAGGCCCTGGGCGGCGATCGACGTCATGGCTGCGGCGAACACCTCCTCCCGGGGCCTGGCCGGCCTGCGTGTGGCCATCGTCAGACCTTGGGCTGCTGCTGGGTGATGCAGTGGATGCCACCGCCGTTGGCGAAGATCTCGCGTGCGTCGACGAGCTCGACCTTGCGCTCGGGGAAGATCCGGGCGAAGACCTCGGCCGCCGCCTGGTCACGCGGGTCGTCGAAGGCGCACAGCACCACGGCGCCGTTGCACAGGTAGTGGTTGATGTAGGAGTAGTCGACCGGCTCGCCGTCCTCCTCGAAGAGGACGGTCGGCGCCTGCAGCTCGATGACCTCCAGCTGACGGCCCTTGGCGTCGGTCGAGGCGCGCAGCAGCGCCGCGATCTCCTTGGTGACCTCGTGGTCCGGGTGCGCCGGGTCCGGCTGGCTGTGGACGACCACGGTGCCCGGACGCAGGAAGGCGGCGACGATGTCGATGTGGCCGCGGGTGCCGAAGCGCTGGTAGTCGCGGGTCAGGCCGCGCGGCACCCAGATCGCCTTGGTGGTGCCGAGGAACGCGTGGATCTCCGCCTCGACCTGCTCGCGCGTCCAGTCGCTGTTGCGGCCCTCGCCCAGCTGCACGGTGTCGGTGAGCAGCACGGTGCCCTCACCGTCGACATGGATGCCGCCGCCCTCGTTGATCAGCCGCGAGGCGAACCGCTGAACACCCGTCAGCTCGACGACGTGCTCGGCGACGTGCTGGTCGTTCTCCCAGCTGGCCCACTCCTGCGCGCCCCAGCCGTTGAAGATCCAGTCGGCGGCGGCCAGGGTGCCCTTGCCGTCCGTCAGGAAGGTCGGGCCGATGTCGCGCATCCACGCGTCGTCCAGCGGGCGCTCGACGATCTCGACCTCGGGGGAGACGTAGCCGCGCGCGGCCTCGGCCTCACCGGTGTTGACGACCAGGGTGACCGGCTCGTAGCGGACGATCGTGTTGGCCACGCTCGCCCAGGCCTGGCGGGCCAGGTGGAGCTCGTCGCCGACGAAGGTCTCGTTGGAGGTGGGGAAGGCCATCCAGGTGCGGTCGTGCGGCGCCCACTCGGCGGGCATGGCGAAACCGGCGGCGGCGGGAGTCTGCGCGGCGGCAGCCGCTGCGGGGTTGGACGTCATGGGGGTGGGCTCCTGATGCGCTGGGAGATCAGAGGCTGTGCTGATCTGGAGGCTGTTCTGCTTCAGAGGAAGTAGAGGCGGCTGAGGGTGACGGTGTCGGCGGGGTGGCTGTGGAGGGGGTTGCCGTCGAGGGTGACGGTGCCGGTGGTGGGGTTGACGTCGACGGTGCCGAGGCGGTGGTTGCGGAGCATGTCGGCGGGGCCGATGCCGCGGGTGTGCTTGACGGGGACGCGGCGGCGGCGGGTGGGCATCTGGTCGCCGTTGGTGACGGCGGCTGCGGCGACGAAGGCGACGGAGATGTCGGCGGCGGTGGCGCCGTGGGCGCCGAACTGGGGGCCCAGGACGAGGGGTTCGCAGCGGTCGGTGGAGGCGTT